>NZ_CP115160.1:1431111-1739166 GCF_027594545.1 Algoriphagus sp. TR-M9
AGAGCTCAGCAATTTGGCAGAAAAGCGGTCTCTATAAAAGGAGAAGTCAATAGCTCTATATTCACGCTCCACTTTTTCATCGATAAAGTCATCACTGGGGGGACTTACCTTGAATCGTATGGAGTCTATGGTGTAGATTTGATGCTTCTCCGAAAATGAGGGTTTTAAAATACGTTGTTCTACATTGATTTTTTTGGTGGTAGTGTCATAGAATAGATTGTAATCTATAAATGACTTGGTGAACATGAAGTAGCCGTTGTTTTTGAGCATTTCTTCCAAGCGGTTCCTTTCTTGGATGAAATTGTTTTGCTCATATAGATCCCCTCGATGCAGGTAAGTATCTTCCTGGTGCTTTTCTAAAAGCTGTAGGATGTTTTCATTGTCAGATTTCGTGTAGATCGAATCGAGTAGGTAAGGAGCTCTTTCTGTGATTTTATAGCTTACATTCGCCTTTTGCTTTTTGACCTGCACCTCATAGTCTACTTCTGCATCCAAGAATCCTTTATTATAGAGGTAGTTATCCAGTTCAGTAGCTGAGCGCTCTACTTTGGTGCTATCTAGAATGGTCACAGGATTTCCAGTGCGCATGACCAGATTGCCATATTCTGCCATTTCTTCTAAGCTTTCCACCTTGGATTCCAGCTTTCCTCGTTTTTTCTGGAGTTTTCGGTTGTCTGCGTTGTCCTCAAGCAAGAATTTGATTGAATCAAGCTCAGTACGTGTGGTTTTTAGTTTTCTATTAACATTCGCACTATCATAGAAAAGCCGTCCAAATCTATAGATGGTGACTCCGAGGGAGGAATTGGTCAGTGGGATTTTGGTGTTGGGTTCTTGTAAAAGTAGGTTTTCCAATTCTTCTTCATTGGCAAGTTCTACCCCCTCCAACTCATTTTTGTTTAATACATACTCCCCTTCAGAAAGGTTTTTGCTCAAAGAGCAAGCATGCAAAGCCCAGAGGACAGCGAGAAAAAGTATATATTTGGTGAATTTCAAAATGGCAGAGACTATCCTAATGCTTAGCAAAAATACAGTTAAGTTTATAAAATCCTTACATCAGAAGAAATACAGAACTCAGGAGAAGAAGTTCTTTGTGGAAGGGGAAAAGAGCGTACTTGAGGTACTCCATTCGGACTTCAAAGTAGATACGCTTATTTGTACGCAGGAGTTCCTTGATAGAAATGAATCCTGCCGCTCTCAACCTGGCATTAACTTGATTATAGCCACCCAAAAGCAGCTGGAAAACCTGGGCCAATACCAGTCCAATGACAGTGCACTTGCCGTGGTCCACATGAAACAAAACAACCCTTTTGAATTTCCGGATGGGAATTTTGTGATTGCACTGGATGAGGTGAGGGACCCGGGAAATCTCGGAACCATCATCAGAATTGCGGATTGGTATGGTATCAAGCATTTACTTTTTTCTATGCAAACGGCAGATTTTTACAATCCCAAGGTGATTCAAGCCAGTATGGGATCTTTCACCAGAGTAAAGTTTTATTATCATGATTTATCGATCGCATTTCAAAAATGGAAGGTCCCCGTGTATGGAGCATTTCTGAATGGAAAGAATATTCATCAGCTGGAAAAAATAGAACCCGGGGTAATTTTGATGGGCAATGAGTCCAAGGGAATCTCGGATCAATTGGAGCCATTTGTCAGCAGCAAGGTAACCATTCCTGCATTTGGTGAGACAGAATCTCTCAATGTGGCCATCGCTACTGCTATCATTTCGGATAATTTTAAAAGACTTTTGGGCAAATGATTACAAAACTTGCCCGTACACTCAATAAGGTTGGGATCAATGGGTTTTTGCTGGGCTTATTTGCAGCTATCCTTTTTGCCTGGCTTTTCCCCCAGTTTGGATCCCGTACATCATCTATTCCCTGGAAGCCCATCATTAATGTGGGAATAGCCTTGGTGTTTTTCTTCTATGGGGTCAAGCTCAATCCAGTTCAGCTTAAAGCTGGTTTAAAAAACTGGAGGCTGCATATGTTGATCCAGCTTTCTACTTTTGTGATTTTCCCTGTTCTGGTATTCTTGATCCTTCCTTTTCTTCCTTGGATCGATAAAGATTTTCAGTTGGGGATCAGTTATCTCTCCGTACTTCCCTCTACCGTAAGTGCTTCGGTAGTAATGGTTTCTATAGCCGAAGGCAATATTCCAGGAGCTATATTCAATGCCAGTATCTCCAGTCTATTAGGGGTGGTGGTGACTCCGCTTTGGATGGGGTTATTAGTGGATTCAGCAGCTATACAAATGGAGTTTTTACCAACGTTAGGCGAACTTTCAGTCAAAGTTTTGCTGCCTGTAGCACTTGGCGTGATGGCTCATCGCTGGCTTTTCCCCAGGATTGCCAAGCATATCGCGATGATCAAATACCTAGATCAAACTGTCATAATGATCATTGTGTTTACTTCCTTTGCACAATCATTTGCGCAGCAGGTTTTTTTACCTTATTCATATACCGTATTGGTTGAAGTTGCATTGACCATGCTTAGCTTGTTTTTCTTGATTTGGATTATTATAGCGGGTGTTTGCAGAATGCTGGGTTTTAGGAGAGATGATAGAATCACGGCTCTTTTTTGTGGGTCAAAAAAATCTTTGGTACAGGGGGTGGTCATCGGAAAGGTTATTTTTCCTGATCCAGCCGTCTTGGGACTAGTCTTATTGCCAGTAATGCTTTACCATATTCAGCAGCTGATTATTGGCAGTATGATCGCTTCTAAATTTGGACGATTACAAAATCAAACATAAACAGTAGTTTAATATCCGGGTTTTTAGCCATCGAGTTGTGCTTAGATGTACTTTTCTGAAAGGTTTTTTACCAATTCAATGTATTCTTCCTCAGCCTCTTTTTTGGATTTCCCCTTTTGGTTTTCCCAGGCGTTATACTTGGCAGCAGCTTTAAAATCAAACCCGCCAGGTCTTTCTGTATCATTATCACCTAGGGTAGCTTGCTTATAAAGCCCGTATAATTTCAGCAATTCTTCATTGCTAGGCTTCTGGGTGAATTTTTTGGTCAAGGCTGCGGCGCTTTCTAGATTCATCGTTTCCATTTTGGGTCAAGTTATATTAGGGTGAAAGTTCAAATTTAATACCAGTTAGGAAAGGATTGCTATAGGTACAAATAAAAATAACCAGCCGACTGTAGCTGGTTATTTTATTTTCAAACTGGGGTGTTTTTTCCTCAGTTATCTTTTATTCATGGACACATAGTCGCGCTCATTAGCGCCGGTGTATACCTGTCTTGGACGACCGATTGGTTCTCCATTTTCTCTCATTTCTTTCCACTGAGCAATCCAGCCCGGTAGACGACCAAGTGCAAACATTACTGTAAACATATCTGTAGGGATTCCCAACGCTCTGTAGATGATTCCAGAGTAGAAATCTACATTTGGATACAGTTGACGGTCGATGAAGTATTGGTCATTAAGAGCAGCGTGCTCCAGTTCTTTAGCGATTTCCAATACTGGATCATTGACACCTAGTTTACCAAGCACGTCGTCTGCGGCTTTTTTGATGATTTTCGCACGCGGATCAAAGTTCTTATAAACTCTGTGACCAAAGCCCATCAGTCTGAATGGGTCATTTTTGTCCTTAGCTTTGTCCAAGTACTTCTTGGCATCTCCACCATCAGCTTTAATGGCCTCTAGCATCTCGATTACAGATTGATTCGCCCCACCATGAAGTGGTCCCCATAGTGCATTGATACCTGCAGAAATGGAAGCATAGATACTGGCCTGAGAAGAACCTACGATTCTTACAGTAGATGTAGAGCAGTTTTGCTCATGATCTGCGTGAAGGATGAGTAGTTTGTCCAAAGCAGAAGCTACCACAGGATCCACATCATACTTTTCTGCTGGAAGGGCAAACATCATTTTCAGGAAGTTTGAGCAATAGTCCAATGAGTTGTCCGGGTAGTTTACCGGGTGCCCCATTTCATTCTTGTAAGCCCAAGCTGCGAAAGTTGGCATCTTAGCGATTAAGCGGACTATGCTTAGGTTGACTTCTTCTTTATTTCTGTTTGGGTTCAAAGAATCCGGATAGAAAGCGGTCAAAGCACAAATCAAAGAAGAAAGTACTCCCATCGGGTGGGCATTGGAAGGAAAGCCTTCCAGGATCTTCTTGATGTCTTCGTGTACTAAGGTGTGATGAGTGATTTCCTTGGAGAAGTTTTCGTACTGCTCTTGGGTCGGCAATTCACCATAGATCAGAAGATAAGAAACTTCCAAGAAGTTTGACTTTTCAGCCAGATCTTCAATTCTGTATCCTCTGTAGCGAAGAATTCCTTCTTCACCATCCAAAAAAGTGATGGCGCTTTTGGTAGCACCGGTGTTTTTGTAGCCCGGGTCAAGGGTGATCAGTCCCGAGGATGCTCTTAGTTTTGCGATGTCAATCGCTGATTCATTTTCAGTGCCGGTGATTACCGGGAATTCATAGTCTTTGCCTTGGAAAGAAAGCTTAGCTGATTCAGACATATAATTATTATTTGGATTGCTTATGTTAAAAAACCTTGAATTAGGCCTGTAAGATAATAAAATCAGGTAGTTATTTGACCTTAAAATGGGCTGGACGGAATAATAATGACACGAATTTGCTAAAATTCATGAGGTAATCTGACCATTATATTATGAATCCCCCTTTTAACTGGACAAATGTCATAGTAGCTACTTGGATTTTGATTTTTTGGAATAAAAAAGGCCCCATTGGGGCCTGGAATTTATGCGCAAAAATGCTCGAAAACCTCTACTAGGTGATCGCCGATCATCTTGGCGTTTCTACCTTCGATATGATGACGCTCGATGAAGTGAACTAGCTCACCGTCTTTGAAGAGTGCCATTGCCGGGGAGGAGGGAGGATAAGGCAGGGTGATCTCTCTGAACTTGTCCACAGCTTCTCTATCGTTACCGGCAAATACGGTAGCTAGAGTGGTTGGCTTTGCACTTGCATTTTCCAATGCATACGTAACACCCGGGCGGGCAGCACCAGCTGCGCAGCCGCAAACGGAATTTACCACGATGAAAGTGGTGCCTTTATGATCTGGTCCCAAGTGCTCTTCCACTTGCTCAGCTGTTTTAAATTCTTCAAATCCTACATTCGAAAGTTCCGCTCGCATGGGAGCGATCAATTCTTCTGGATACATATCTGTGTTGTTTTTAATTTATTATAGAAATCCCAATTCAAGTTTTGCCGCTTCGGACATCATATCTTGGGAGTATGGGGGATCAAATGTTAGTTCTACTTCTACATTGTTAATGTCCTGGATTTGCTGAATTTTATCCTTCACCTCGGTAGGGATATATTCTGCAGAAGGGCAATTCGGTGAAGTAAGAGTCATGAGCACGTAGACATTGTTCACCGGATATACCGTGATCTCATAGATCAATCCTAGCTCGTACACATCCACAGGGATCTCTGGGTCATATACCAATTTGATAGCTTGTACTACCTTTTCTTTGAGGTCTGTGATCTGTCCTGCGTTTGTTTCTGTATTACTTTCTGTTGACATGGTATCAGGCATTTTGCTTGCTTTGGATTGCCAAAGCGTAAAGTTTGATTTGCTTGATCATCGAGGCAAAACCATTGCTTCTCTGGCTACCGATGATAGACCCCATTCCGATACGTTCTACGAAATTAAGATCTGCTTTGATAATCTCCTCGGGGCTCCTATAGTTCAATACTCTCAATAACAATGAGATTAACCCCTTGGTGATATCTGTGTTGGAATCTGCTTGGAAGTGAATTTTGCCGCTTTCCTCATTGGCGATCAGCCAGACTTTGGACTGGCAGCCTTTGATGGTATTCTCTTCTATTCTTTCGTTCTCAGGAAATTCCTCCAGGCTCCCGCCTATTTCCATGATGTAATATATGGTCGATTCCTTGTCGTCTCCGAGAATTTCAAATTCTGAAACTATTTCGTCTTGGACTTCTTGGATACTGCTCATTTATTTTTGATTCGGGCGATTCTGCTTACGCTTTCTGCCAGTTTTTCTATTTCTGATTTCGAATTGTAAACTGAAAAAGATGCTCTTACAGTTCCTTCAATCCCCAATCTTTTCATCAAAGGCTGGGTACAGTGATGACCTGTACGGACTGCAATGCCATTGGCATCCAGCATCATGCCCACATCATAAGGATGCATGGCGTTGATATTGAAGGACAATACACTCACTTTCTCTGCAGCGGTGCCCACGGGAATAAAGCCTTTTACCTCTGCCAAAAGCTCATTGGCATAGCGCAGTAGTTCATCCTCATGTTGTCTGATTTGGTCTTTTCCGAGGTTGTTTACAAAATCAAGCGCTGCTTTGAAGGCGATTACATCTCCGATATTCGGTGTCCCTGCTTCGAATTTGAAAGGAATCTCGTTATAAGTGGTCTTTTCAAAAGTCACTTCTTTGATCATTTCGCCTCCACCTTGGTAAGGAGGCATGGATTCCAATATTGCTCTTTTGCCGTATAGCACTCCTAGTCCAGTGGGACCATAAAGCTTATGTGCCGAAAACGAAAAGAAATCACAGTCCAGGTCCTGCACATCCACTTGCAAATGGCTTGAACTTTGGGCTCCATCCAAAAGCACTTTCGCACCTACAGCATGAGCCGCTGCGATTATTTTTTTTACAGGATTGATAGTTCCAAGTGCATTAGAAGCATGTACTATGCTCACTAATTTAGTTTTTGGAGAAAGCAGTTTCTCAAATTCTTCATAGAGAATTTCTCCAGCATCATTGATAGGAATTACCTTGAGAATCGCTCCCTTTTCCTCACATAGCATCTGCCAAGGAACTATATTGGAATGGTGCTCCAGTGTAGAAATGATGATTTCATCTCCTTTTGCGATAAACTTTCTACCAAATGTAGAAGCCACCAGATTGATTCCTTCGGTGGTTCCTTTGGTGAAAAGTATTTCTGCAGATTCACTGGCATTGATAAACTGTCGAAGCGCCTCACGGGTCTCCTCATAATATCTAGTAGCTCGATCTGCCAGTGTATGTGCCCCGCGATGGATGTTTGAATTGTCCGTTTGGTAATAATTATTCAATGCATCCAATACAGCTTTTGGCTTCTGTGTGGTAGCTGCATTGTCAAAATAAACCAAAGGCTTGCCATGCACTTCCTGATGGAGTACCGGAAACAAGCCTCTGATTTTTTCGATATCTATTGCCATGTTGTGGATTAAAATTTACTTCCCAAGCGCTCCTGCACTAGGGAAATGCAGTATTCACGGAAGCTTTCGTCAGTGATGTAGTCCAGTACCTCACCTGCAAAAGCATAAAGTAACAGACCCTTGGCTTGGTCTTTTGCGATACCTCTTGCCTGCAAGTAAAATAAAGCCTCCTCATCCAGCTGGCCGGTGGTACAGCCATGCGAACACTTTACATCATCTGCCCAGATTTCAAGTTGGGGTTTGGTGTTCACTACCGCATCTTCAGAGAGCAGTATGTTGTTGTTCTGCTGGAAGGCATTGGTTTTCTGGGCGTCCTGTCTTACGAATATTTTACCATTGAAAACACCGCGAGACTGATCAGCTAGTATACCTTTATATAGTTCATTGGACTCTGCGTGGGGAATAGTATGATCCACATTGGTATGATTATCCACGTGGCTACTTCCATTGAGCAGGTATATTCCGTACATATTTCCTTCTGAATTGCTACCTAGGATATTCAGGCTCAAGTTGTTTCTTACCATTTCTCCAGATAGCGATACAGTTACAGAGGTGAATCTTGCGTCTTGCTGAATAGCTGTTTCGGTATTGCTTACCTCCAGCGTGTTTTTACCCTCATTTTGAAGTTTGTAAAAACGGATTTGAGAATTAAGACCACCTTTCACCTCAGTCACTCTGTTACTGAAGTAGGTTTCATCACTGAGGTTAACGGTATGCTGGATAAAAGTTACTTCGGCAAAATCTCCAGCTTCAATCCAGGTTCTAGGTTGTATGACCTGTCCCTCATTGGCCTTGTTTAGGTTCAACAGTAAAATCGGCTTTTCTACTACCGCTTTTTTAGGGACAGAAATGAAAATCCCATCTGAGAATGCTGCTTGGTTTACTGCACAGAAAGGATCTTTCTCAGGTTTAGCAATACTTCCTAGTGCCGTATCTGGTTTGCGGGAAAGTTCTGATACCTCAATTCCGGAGATTTCAGAAGAAACTGAAGGCTGGAAATGGCCATTGGTAAATACCAAAACATCTCCAGTGAAACCAGCAAATAGGTGTTTTTTTACCTCCTCAGCAGTCACTTCAAAAGGTGCTGCTGTCCCAAAATTCTGGATGCTTTGTTCCAGTTTTTTGGTCATGGCGGTGAACTTGTATTCTTCTGATTTATTGGTAGGAAAGCCTTGGGATTCAAATGCAATTTTTCCTTCAGCCCGGTTTTTTTCAAAGCCCTTGCCAGTAGCATTCAACAGTTCCCCAAGAATTTCTTGCTTAATAAGCGTACTCATGAGTAATTTTTTAGGATTAAAATCAGACTGTAGCTTTGGAATCGACTTCTTCTTTGATCCAGTCGTAGCCTTTTTCTTCTAGCTCCAGGGCTAGTTCTTTGGTGCCTGATTTTACGATTCTACCGTTGTAAAGCACGTGTACATAATCAGGAACGATGTAATCCAATAATCGCTGATAGTGAGTCACCACGATGGTAGCATTGTCTTTCGACTTTAGCTGATTGACACCATTCGATACAATTCGAAGCGCATCTATATCCAAACCTGAGTCAGTCTCATCCAGAATAGACAAAGTAGGCTCAAGCATGGCCATTTGGAAGATCTCATTTCTTTTCTTTTCTCCTCCGGAAAATCCTTCATTCAAGGCTCTGCTGAGAAGCTTCTGGTCCATTTCTACCAGCTTCATTTTTTCTTTCATCAAAGTCAAAAACTTCACTGCATCCAAGGGATCCTGTCCACGGTACTCTCTGACTTGATTCACAGCTGTTCTTAGGAAGTTTGTAGAGCTCACGCCCGGAATTTCCACAGGGTATTGGAATGCTAAGAAAACACCTTCTCTGGCACGATCTTCTGGAGAGAGATCCAGTAAATCCTTGCTTTGGAAAGATACTTCACCTTCCGTTACTTCATATTCTTCCCTTCCTGCCAGTACGGAGGCCAGGGTAGATTTACCTGATCCGTTTGGTCCCATGATCGCATGAACCTCACCGGCCTTTACTTCCAAATTGATACCTCTAAGGATGGGGGTTCCTTCAATAGAAGCGTGCAAATTCTTAATAGTAAGCATATTCGTGTTAATCTTTCAAATTTCTAATTATTCAATTTTCCAATTGGCTTTAGCCAACTGAACCCTCCAGTGTTAGAGCCAATAGTTTCTGTGCTTCTACAGCGAATTCCATTGGCAATTGGTTCAATACTTCCTTGGCATAGCCATTTACGATAAGGGCTACAGCATCCTCGGTAGCAATTCCTCTTTGGTTACAGTAGAAAAGCTGATCTTCTCCGATTTTCGAAGTAGTAGCTTCATGTTCTACTTTGGCAGAAGGATTATTGATATCAATGTAAGGGAAGGTGTGGGCTCCACATCGATCGCCCATCAATAGAGAGTCACATTGAGAGAAGTTTCGGGCATTGGCCGCACGCTTCATTACCTGTACCTGACCTCTGTAAGAGTTTTGGGATTTGCCTGCAGAAATACCTTTAGATACAATTCTTGACTTGGTGTTTTTACCGATATGGATCATCTTGGTCCCGGTATCTGCCTGCTGATAGTTATTGGTGACCGCTACGGAATAGAATTCGCCTATAGAGTGGTCGCCTTTCAGAATACAGGAAGGATACTTCCAGGTCACCGCAGATCCGGTCTCTACTTGAGTCCAAGATATTTTGGAATGGTCTCCAGCGCAGATTCCACGCTTGGTTACGAAATTGTAAATTCCTCCTTTGCCATCCTTGTCACCTGGGAACCAGTTTTGAACGGTAGAATATTTCACTTCAGCATGCGCACCTGCATAGATTTCTACCACAGCTGCATGAAGCTGATTTTCATCTCTTTGCGGAGCGGTACATCCTTCTAGGTAGGAAACGTATGATTCATCTTCAGCTACGATCAGAGTTCTTTCGAATTGACCTGTATTTGCAGCATTGATCCTGAAGTAAGTAGAAAGCTCCATCGGGCAGCGTACGCCCTTAGGAATAAAACAGAAGGAGCCGTCAGAAAATACAGCGGAATTCAACGCGGCATAATAATTATCTGTCATGGGAACCACAGAGCCTAGGTACTTCTTCACCAATTCGGGGTGATCTTTTACAGCTTCGCTGAAAGAACAGAAAACGATCCCTAGTTTGGAAAGCGTGTCTTTAAAGGTGGTAGCTACAGAGACGGAGTCCAATACTGCATCTACGGCGATGCCCTGGAGTCTCTTTTGCTCATTGAGATCTATGCCTAAACGCTTGTAAATATCCAGCAATTCAGGGTCTACCTCGTCCAGACTCTTAGGCTTCTTTGACTGCTTGGGTGCAGAGTAATACTTGAGTGCCTGAAGGTCAATTTTAGGGTAATGCACATTGGCCCAATTTGGCTCGCTCATTTTTTCCCAGGTCTTGAAAGCCTTCAATCTCCACTCCAGTAGCCAGGCTGGCTCTTCTTTTTTGGCAGATATCCATCGGATAGTGTCTTCAGTTAATCCTACGGGAGCCTCATCGGCTTCGTAATTTACTGACCATCCGTGTTCGTATTCCTTTGATGTTAGTTCTTCTAAAATCTGATTGTCTTTGCTCATTTGTGCTGAGTTATTTAGACTAATTACATTTTAACGGCGAAGGTACAACTTATAATGAAAATATTATGTTTCTACCCATTGGATAATTCTATCGAAAATTTAAAAATTCGATGGAAATATGCTTTATCACCTTATTCTTTACCGTGATTACAAAAAAAAAGTATTGATGGTTCAATACTTTTGATTTATTGCCTTTAATCAAATTAATGAGTAGGCTATGGGGTGTGTTTCTTAATTTTCCTTGTCAAAAAACTGTATAGGTCGATTGATTGATTCCTCCAAAACGATCAGGGTTTCGGTCCGGTCAATGCCCTCTACCTTCTGGATATTATCCAGCACGATTCGGAGATGATTGGTATCCCGACAGATGATTTTGGCGAAAATCGAATAATTCCCAGTGGTATAATAGGCAGAGACCACCTCGGAGATGGTTTTGAGTTTTTCGATCACCGTATCATAAAGGGAGCTCTTCTCCAGATAAATACCCAAGAAAGCGGAGATGTCATAACCTAACTTGGAGAAATCAATATTAAGTGTGGCGCTTTTGACTATGCCCATGTCCTCTAGCTTTTTCATCCGAACATGGACTGTTCCTGAGGAAACGAACACTTTTTTGGCAATTTCAGTATATGGAGTTTTCGCATCCTCGTTTAAAAGCGAGATGATTTTCAGGTCTATGTTATCGATATCTAAAATTTTATCCATTTTTGATACTAGGATTTAGATGATTGTTAATGAATCTGCCTGTAAATTAGAGATTGTTCAAAATATTGCAAAATTTTTTTTTCAATTTGTAATTAAATCTAATATTCATTTACTTTGGACACGATTTAGAAGCTCGAACGAATATTTTGTTTTGAGCGCTAATGATCAAATTAAAAATCGGGTTCTTGTGTAATTCCGAATTTTAGTTTAATTTCTACTGAAACTTTTAATCTCTAAAGTTATATTTGGGTTTATATTCTGAAAAGGGTCTTGCTACTGGCGAGACTTTTTTGTTTTTGCCCTGTATTTTAAAACGCAAAAAATTGTATTTGAAAATATAATTAGTGTATTTTTGCTTGTAAACCCTACAGGCATGTCTCATAGATTATTTTTAAAATCACCCTCTATTCTTCTAATTCTGGCATTTTTCATGGTTTTCCCCTTGGAAAACATTCCTGTCAATGCGCAGGTGAATGGAAACACGGAGCTCTCGTTAAAAGACTATGTGGTGTACAATAGGTTGACCCTGAGAAACGTAGGGGAGTCTACCCAAAGCCTGAAGACTTCGGATGTCAATGAACTGACTGTACTACCACTCACCGAAGTAGAGGAGGAACTTGCAGTACAGTTGAAATCTCATTGGGCCTGGCCAGAAAACACCCTGGAAATAATCGACAGTTATTCACCTTTTTTATTCCGAACTAAAAAGTCAGCCGCATTAGATGAGGTTAAGCTACTATTGAATGTCAACGAAGTGGGTAGAATCAGCGGGTTCGAGATACTGGGCAAGGTAGACAAAGGCCTCAAGGAGAGACTCGATCATATGCTGCGCAAACTTCCGGATTGCAAACCTGTGCCTGGGTACCAAACGTACAGAGGGGAAACTTTCGAATTAATCATCAAAAAATAAGCGACCGGATTTATCCGGTTTTTTTTTAAGCGGTGGGGGCGTATCCCTGGGTGCTTTTTATTTTTATGCACTATTATATAACCTAAATATTAATAAATCACGCCACGCTTTTGTAGATCAAGGCATTTTTCACCCCAATGATTTGATTGCCCATTTAATTCAAAGGTACAAATGGGTGGCTAGGAGATTGAGTTTACATTAAACAAAAATGAAATGAAAAAGAATTCTTTAGGAATGTCGCTATTGGTCATCCTGCTAGCTACTTCCACTGCTTTTGCGCAGCAGAAAAGAGCCTTGACCCATGATGACTACGATGGATGGGAAAGATTGGGTTCGGAGAAAATCACCAAAAATGGTCAATGGATAGGATTTCAAGTAAGCCCTCAGGACGGGGATGGCAGATTGGAGCTGTTTCCTACTAAAAGTCCGGACAAAAGAAGGGTGATTCAAAGAGGTGAAAGCTTTTCTTTCACTGCTGACGATGCTTTTGCCGTAGGCCGAATTGTACCTCAGAAAGATTCGGTTTATGTCCTGAAATTGAAAAAGGCAAAAAAAGATGAGATGCCTTTGGATAGCCTTTTTATTTATGAACTGGCAACTGATGAAATCGAAAAGCTAGCTAGGGTGAAGTCCTTTGCCACACCTGAGGAGGAAGGAAGTTGGATTGCGGTCTTATTTGAAAAAGAAAAAGAGAAGAAAAAAGACAAATCAGAAGCAGACAGTACGGCTACAGAGCAAAAAACCGAAAAGCCCAAAAAAACCGACGGGACGAAGCTATTGGTAAGAAGTCTTGATGGGGCAATTTCCCATGAATTCGAAAGAGTGAAAACTTATGGTTTTTCACCATCTGGAAGTCATTTGTATTATGTGCTGGCGGAGGAAGATACGTTGGACAATGCAGCCATTTATTTGCTTAGTCTTTCAAATGGAGAAAGTAAGCTGATCTCTGAGGGAATGACCAGTTATGAGGGGATGACTTTTTCCCCAGCAGGAGAATACCTGGCATATTTGACCACAGATGACTCCACCAAGTCAAAGAAGCCTTATCATGAATTGTTTCTGGTAGAGACTGAAACTGCAAGTGCAGCAATAGTGGCAGACAAAAATTCATCCGGGATCTTGAAAAATGGACGTGTGAGTGCGGATGGTAACTTGAAGTTTTCTGAAGATGGTCAGCGACTGTTTTTCGGAGTGGCTCCGGATTATGTGGATTATGCTTATGAAAGTGACACTACGATTTTGGATGAAGATCGGGTAAGTTTGGATATCTGGGGCTGGCAGGATGATGAAATCCAGCCTATGCAGCTGAAAGGCAAGTCTAGAGATGAGAAGTTTACTTATCTAGCCGCTTTGGATTTAGCATCTGATCAAATCACCCAATTGGCTGATCTTGAAGTGAAAAATGTAATTTTGGAGTCGGAAGTTGATCGTGATTTCGCTTTGGCATGGACAGATGATCCTTATAGAATCAATTACAGTTGGAATATTCAGATAGGCAGAGATCTTTATTTGATTGACTTTGCTACAGGCGAAAGGACTTTGATCGAAAAGGATGCCACTGGTTATCCTTCGGTTTCTCCGGAGGGGAAATATGTATATTGGTATGATAGCCGGGATAGCAGCTGGGTGGCCTTTGAAGTAGCCTCCAAAGCCAAAATCAATTTGACAAAGGCGCTCCCAGTTGAGTTTTATGATGAACTTCATGATTCCCCGTCCATGCCTGGAAGCTACGGTAATGCCGGGTGGATAGAAGAAGACGAGGCTTTTTTGGTTTATGATAGATTTGATATTTGGAAAATTGATCCTCAAAACCCTTCCCAGGCAATTAACCTTACTCAGGGAAAAGGAAGGGAAAGTAATACGGTCTATAGACGCCAGGTTTTAGATAGAGATGAGGAGGGAATAGATCCTGAGGGGAAATTACTGGTAACAGCATTCAATGAAAAGACCAAAGATTCAGGTTTTGCTGAAGCTTCCATAGATGGGGGATTTGCACCGAAAAGCATCCTGATGACAGCAAATCGATATTATGGCTTGACCAAAGCAGAAGAAAGTGATGAAATTTTCTTCAATAAATCCACTTATATAGAAAATCCAGATTTGTATCTGAGTGACCTTAGTTTCAAAAAGATCACAAAAGTATCTGACCTGAATCCTCAGCAAGCAGACGTGAACTGGGGAACTGTAGAACTGGTGGATTACCTATCACTGAATGGAGATTCATTGCAAGGGTTGCTCTTCAAGCCGGAAAATTATGACGCTACTAAAAAGTACCCCATGATGGTGTATTTCTACGAGCGGAGCAGTGATGGCATGCACAATTACAGGTCTCCGGCACCGAGTGCTTCCACGATCAATATTCCGTATTTTGTGAGTAATGAATATTTGGTGTTTGTACCAGATATTAAGTACGAATTAGGTTTACCAGGTCCAAGTGCACTGAACTGTATCGTCCCAGGCGTACAAGCTGTAGTGGCCAAAGGCATAGTAGATGAGGCTAACATGGCGATTCAAGGTCAAAGTTGGGGAGGGTATCAAGTGGCATACTTAATTACCCAGACGAACATGTTTAAGGCTGCCGGAGCTGGAGCGCCTGTGGTGAATATGACTTCTGCCTATGGAGGTATACGCTGGGGCACCGGGATGAGCCGTATGTTCCAATACGAACAAACCCAATCTAGAATAGGTGGTACTTTATGGGACAAGCCTTTGTATTACCTTGAAAACTCCCCTCTGTTTTTCATGGATCGAGTGGAAACTCCCGTTTTGATCATGCATAACGATGAGGACGGAGCAGTGCCTTGGTATCAGGGGATTGAGATGTTTATGGCATTGAAGCGCCTGCAAAAACCAGCGTGGTTACTGCAATACAATGGTGAAGATCATAATTTAAGACAAAGAAAAAACCGCAAAGACTTATCGGTAAGATTGAGCCAGTTTTTCGATCATTATTTGAAAGGAGCTCCAGCGCCGCTTTGGATGAGCGAAGGTCTGCCGGCTATCCAAAAAGGGAAAACACTAAAATACGAATTGGAAGATTAGTATAATCTCGATCTAACTAAAAAAGGCTCAGAATTTAACCTCTGAGCCTTTTTTAGTAAGATTGAATTTATCAAACAGCTACAGCTGCCTTAATGTGCGGGTGAGGATCATAATTTACCAATTCGAAATCCTCGTATTTGAATTCAAAAATATCTTTTACATCTGGGTTGATTTTCATGGTGGGCAAAGGACGTATATCTCTGCTCAACTGCAATCTCGCCTGATCCAGGTGGTTGGAATAAAGGTGGGCATCTCCAAAAGTGTGCACAAACTCACCTGGCTTTAATCCGCAAACCTGCGCTATCATCATAGTAAATAGGGCATAGGAGGCAATATTGAAAGGAACTCCTAAGAACACATCAGCACTTCGCTGATACAGCTGGCAGCTTAACTTTCCTTCTGCTACGTAGAATTGAAAAATCGTATGGCAGGGCGGTAGTGCCATGTTGTCCACGTCCGCTACATTCCAGGCAGAAACGATGTGCCTACGACTGTCCGGCTTGGTTTTGAGCTGATGAATGAGGTTTTTAATTTGGTCGATTTCTCCACCTTTTCCATCAGGCCAATGCCGCCATTGATACCCATAGACGGGGCCTAAGTCACCGTTCTCATCTGCCCATTCGTCCCATATCGAAACTTTGTTTTCTTTCAGGTATCCAATGTTTGAGTCCCCTTTGAGAAACCAAAGTAACTCTATGATGATGGATCTTAAATGCAGCTTTTTAGTAGTCACTACCGGGAAACCCTCAGACAGATCAAACCGCATTTGATGTCCAAAAATGCTTAAGGTGCCCGTGCCGGTTCTATCTTCCTTTTTTACCCCTTCATCGAGGATTTTCTGCATCAAATCGTGGTATTGCTTCATGGATTTTTAGTTCGGTATTAGGTGTTGCAAGTTAAGGAGAAAGGCAAATTAATTGAATTCATTTCTTTTTTTTGGCAAACCCCTCAAAGGGAATATGCCTTTCTATTCTTCCAAGCCCTCCCAGGTAAAGGTAGCCGTGATGGGATAGTGATCCGAGTAATCTACCTCTCTGTGGGTTTTGTATTGAATAGCTTGTAGGTTTTCACTGGAGAAAATATGGTCAATTCTTAGGAAGAATAATATTCGATTATAGGTGAAACCAAATCCCCGACCTGCCATTTCAAAGGCATTGACATAATTTTCGTTCAGTTTGAAATATGTGTATGAGTAGGGGATCTCATTCAGATCACCCATTAATATCAGGGGGTGAGGGCTGTTATTCATATGTTCCAAAAGCAGTTTGAGCTGCTTACTTCTGGCAAGGGATCCGCGGTGTAGCTTTCCCAGAGTCTGGCGGTAATTTTGTTTTACCCCATCTAAATTTTCCAGGCCATCTGAGTCGATTCGCATGGATTCCAAGTGCGCATTGTAAATACGAATGGTGTCTCCATTTACATTGAGATCGGCAAAAATCGCCCCGTTGGTACCCTGTGCATCAAAGATTTTTCCATCGTTGATTATTGGATATTTAGAGAAAATGGCCAGTCCATTTGATCGTTTTTCCGGATTACCCTCATTTACATGGTAAGATACCTTGTAATCTGAATCTTGTCCTAGGATCTTGACAGCGTCTTTGGAAGCTGTGGTGTTGTCTTGGTAAAATTCCTGAATAGCCTTGACATCTGCGGTATTCTCTTGTAGCCAAGCGAGTACATTGGATTCTGTATTGCTGCTTTCGTAGCGAAACATATGGGCGTTGAATGTGAGTATTTTAAGCCCTTTCGCCTGGTCATTTTTTGGGTTTAACTGAAAAGAAATAACCAGAAACTTATAGCCGATCAGCAAGGTGATCACCGGAAGAAAAGCCAGTTTTCTCCAGGATAAAATCAAGATTACCAATAAAAAGACATTCAACAGGAGTATTACCGGAATGAAAAAAGGTAGCAATCCCACGTAGGAGAAATATTCCGGTGAAATGTAAACGCTGGAAAACAAAAGGATGGAGATGGCAAAGATCAGCCAGGTAATTATTCTCATGAATTGTGTTTGATCCTACAAGAAAGCAAGGTAAAACTCATCGACCAAAAATTGATGTACCTTTGGCTGTATTTAAGCAATCTTTGAACCAAAGAATTTGTAAATGCGTATACCTGTGTTTCTATAAATGATGAAGTACCCCGGAATTTATGGCTTAATTCAAATCAAGGTTTGGCAGTAATTTTGCCAATTTCATAATAATTACATTATTTCAAATCAAAATCACTCGTACATACGATCAGAATGGTTTGCGCTACACATGCTTTGCTGATTGACAACAAAACTGGATTTTTCCGAATCGAACTTGCCAAGTGCGGGTAAGATTGGTAGAGGATATTACCTTTGATTAATAACTATACACAAATGAAAACTTACCACTCATTTCTATTTGCCGTGCTATTTGCGATGACTATTGTGTCCTGTGGACCAAAACCCGTGGATCAGGAAGAAATTGCAAATGATTCGATCTCTAACGAATCAGCTGAAGCTGAGGAACAGCGGCCTTCACCATTGGAAGTGAAAGACGGTACTGTAGCGGGGAAAGCTTTTAAAGTTCAATATGGATCCCCAGCTGTTAAGGGCCGGGCACTCTGGGGCGACCTTGTTCCTTACAACGTAGTCTGGCGAACCGGTGCCAATGAAGCCAGTTATGTGGAGTTAGCTGAAGATATGACAGTGGAAGGGAAGACGCTTTCTGCTGGGAAATATTCCATCTTCACTATTCCCAAAGAAACGGGTTCATGGACTGTAATCTTTAATTCTGAATGGGACCTGGAGCATGGGCATTTTCAATATGATGAAGAAAATGATGTGTTGCGGGTAGAAGTGATGCCAGAGTGGGTAGAGCAAAATCAGGAAAGATTGTCCATGGATCTGGAAAATCCCGGTTTGGTGATTCGCTGGGAGAAGCTGGTACTTCCTATTACTATCCAGTAAATTTCTAGTTTACAAAATCATTTCAATCAATTTTGAATATTAACCTTCGGTCTCAGATCGAAGGTTTTTTTGATTGATGTCAAAAGTTTGCCCAGTCTAGGACAAAAATTGATGGATTAGCCTAAATTCGTCCAAACAACCCAGTTTCTTTCATGAAATATTTAGGTTTCATCATAGTTTTCGGACTTACTTTGACTTTGGCCGTAGCTGTGATCAGTCCTTTTGGAGCCATTCCGCCACTTGCTCCCTTGCTGGATCCGTTTCATGGATTTTGGCAAAATTCCTATTCTGAAGACCAGCTTGCAGAAGCCGAAATCAACTTGGATAACTTACAGGCTGATGTGAGTGTAGTCTATGATGAAAATCTAATCCCTCATATTTTTGCGGAAAATGAAGCAGACCTGTACCGTGCACAGGGGTACGTCACCGCTAAACATAGGCTTTGGCAAATGGAATTTCAAACTATGGCTGCTGCCGGCAGGATTGCAGAGATCGTTGGTCCCATGGCTATTGACCTAGATCGAATGACCAGAAGAAAAGGGCTTGCTTTCGGAGTGGATAAAACCATGGAATACTTATCTGCGGAAGATCCTGGGAGTCTTGCTCTATTGGAGGCCTATGCAGATGGAGTCAATCAATACATCGCCGAGCTATCTCTGGCAAATTTACCCGTAGAGTATAAGATTTTAAATTACAGACCTGAAAAATGGACTGCCTCCAAATCCATTCTCTTGTTGAAATACATGACAGACATGCTCGTAGGAGACCGGGATTTGGAGTATTCTAACCTTCGCAAGGCACTAGGAGATGAGATGCTTAACAAGCTTTTTCCAGAGTATCCCATAGGAGTGGATCCCATTATAGAAAAAGGCCATAAATGGGGCTTTAATCCCGAATCGGTAGTAACTCCCGACAGTATAGATTACCCTGATGATGCATTGGTATTACCGCCTCTACCTCAGCCTACTGAAGGGACGGGATCGAATAATTGGGCAGTATCGGGCTCAAAAACCAAGAGCGGTAATCCCATTTTGGCTAATGACCCTCACTTGAGTTTAAACCTGCCCTCCCTATGGTATGCCATGCAGCTGAGCACCCCAGCTCATACAGTCAAAGGCGCTACCTTACCTGGAGCTTTGGGAGTTATTTCTGGTTTCAATGAGTTTATTGCCTGGGGTGTGACAAATGCCACGCGGGATACCAGGGATTGGTATAAAATCACCTTTCAAGACGAAGCTAGGCTTGCTTACAAATACGGAGATAGATGGAGGCCTACAGAGTTCAGAGTAGAAGAAATCAAAGTCAAAGGAGAGGAAGCATTTTTGGATACTGTGGTTTATACCCATTACGGTCCAGTGGTGTATGATAGAAGTTTCAATGCTAATCGCCAAGACCTGAATTTTGCTTTGAAATGGAATGTACATGAAGGCTCCAATGAACAAAAGACCTTTCTGCAGCTAAATAAGGCCAAGAATCATGAAGACTATAACAACGCCTTGAACCACTTTACTGCTCCTGCCCAGAACTTTGTGTTCGCAGCTAAAGATGGCGATATAGCCATGAGAGTACAAGGGAAATTTCCGTTGAAGTGGAAAGGTCAAGGTAAGTTTTTTATGGATGGAGCTGACCCGAGTATGGAATGGCAAGGCTATATTCCTAACGCGCATAATGCCAGCACCCTCAATCCTGATCGAGGTTTCGTGGCCTCTGCCAATCAGCACCCTACGGATTCCACGTATCCCTATTATGTGTTTGACAACAGCTATGAGTTTTACCGAAACCGCAGATTGAATCAGCGGCTGAGCGAAATGACAGCGATCACGGCGGAGGATATGCAAAGCTTACAGTTTGATGACTATTACCTTCATGCCGCTGAGGCTTTACCACTTATGCTAGACATGTTGGGCGAGGACTTCAGTGGAGATGAGGCCGCCAAAAAATACGTAGAGATTCTGAAAGACTGGGATTTCTATGCGGACCCTAACCAAAAGGGCCCAACGCTATTTTATGTGTGGTGGCGAAAGACCTATGATCTCATCTGGAAGGAATTTAATGAGATCAAAGGGGCAGTGGTAAAACCATCCTATTATCAGACTGTCTGGTTTTTGAAAAATGAAGCAGAAGGGGATGTTTTTGATTTGAAAAACACCTCAGAAAGAGAAGATGCATCTGATCATGTCAAAAACGGTTTCCAAGAACTTATTCGTGAAATGAAACAATGGGAGGAAAAAGAGGGGGATTTGGCCTGGGCAAACTATAAGAAAACTACGATCCAGCACTTGGTTCCCCAATTCACCTCCTTTTCCCAAGCTAATGTGTACACTGGAGGGGGAGCAGGCATGCTCAATGCCACCAGTAGCCGTCATGGGGCTAGTTGGAGAATGGTAGTAGAGCTTGGTGAGGACATCAATGCTTTCGGCATATATCCAGGTGGACAATCTGGAAATCCAGGCAGTAAGTATTATAATAACTTCATAGGCAAATGGGCCAATGGGGAGTACTTAGATTTTAAAATAAGGGATAAAGAAGTATCAGAAGGAGTGTTGTTCCAAACTAAATTATCAAGCGGCAAATGAGGTTTATTCTATTCGTTTTTCTGACTGCACTAATCGTTCTTTTGAGCAATCCATTTATCCCCTATTGGGGGGTGATGGTAGTGGTGTTCGTAGCAGCAGTTTTGGTAGGGCAAAAGGGCGCTGGGGCGTTTTTCGCTGGAGGATTAGGCATGGGGTTGGCCTGGTTAGGGTATAGTTACTACATTGGGATTACCACGGGTTCTGACCTACCGAATCATATGGCCGGGATTATGGGATTAGCAGGGGAGCTGTACCTATTTGCAGCAACGGGCATCTTAGGTTTTATACTTGGAGCGTTCAGTGCATGGTCGGGAAGCTTATTTCGTAAGTTGCTCAAAAAGCAGCCTGATAATATTTATAGGGGTTAAAGGTAAAGTCCAATCAGCTTTATTTTTATGAAAAAAGTAGGTCCAAAAGGATAGGATTAGTTTTTCCAAATCAACCGAATGAGTACCTTTGTTACTCACTATTAGGTGACTTTTTATGCTTGAATCCTTGATTACCTCAAAGACCAGATTAAGGTTACTTGTGAAGTTTTTTGTCAACTCAAAGACTCAAGGCCATTTGCGAGGATTGGCTGATGAGTTTGGGGAATCCACTAATGCGATTCGTAAGGAGTTGAACAATCTTACACAAGCAGGATTCCTGGTAAAAGAGTCAGAGAAAAACAAAATCGCTTATCGGGCAAACGTAAATCATCCTTTCTTTTTCAATATCCAAGAAATTATCCGTAAGTATCTAGGCTTAGACAAGTTGCTAGAGCAGATACTGGATCGTATGGGGGAAGTGAGTCAAGTAATTCTAGTTGGTGATCTCTCCAAAGGTATCGATTCGGGTAAAATAGACGTCGTGGTTACCGGAGATAACCTCAATGAGAGCTATATTCTGAATCTATCGAATAAGATAGAGGAAATGATTGATCGAAAAGTGGTACTGACATTGCTAGCTGAAAGGATGCTTTCCACAGGTTTGGTTCTGTTTGATAAGGAAGTGGGAGCTTAAGCAGGCACTCATGGCGGTTTTGTAGTTAAAGCTAGGCACTGATGTGACTGAAAGGGCGAAGCTGTATTAAATTTAGTGAGATTAGATAAAAAATCAGAAATTGCGCATCTCAATCAATAAGGAGAAAACGATTTGAACGCTAATAGTAGTAATTTGAAATATTATGGTCGCTTGAATTTCCTCAGAGGGATTTTCTTAGTAGCTGTGTTTTTTGTGCTGACTTCTTTGGCTTACAGCCAAAGTCTTTCGGATATCCAAAACCTCAAAGTAGATGACCTCTCAGATGCACAGATCGAGCAGTTGGTCAGAAGAGCCGAAGCCAATGGCCTGACCACCTCTCAGCTGGAAGCTCTCGCTAGGGAGAGGGGAATGCCAGCTTTGGAAGCCAGTAAGCTTTCGAAGAGAATCAGCGACCTGCAGATGAGCGCTTCACCTCAAGGAACGCTTCAGGGGGCAGGAGAGGGTAGGTCAATCAATGGGCAGCTGCAACCCGATATGTTTGATTCGCTAAGGAGGTCAGATCCCTATTATGACCTGACTCCCAAGCAGAAAAAGATATTCGGTTACAAGCTTTTTCATAATCGGCAGTTGGATTTTAGTCCTAGCTTAAACATTCCTACCCCGCAATCCTATGTGATAGGTGCTGGAGACCAGCTTTTGGTGGATGTATACGGAGCATCTCAGCAGTCATATGATTTGGAAGTCTCTCCAGAGGGAAGGGTATTTGTGCCTAATGTAGGACCTTTGCAAGTAGGAGGATCTACCATTGAAGCGGCTACAGTCCGGGTGAAAACCGCATTATCCCGCATCTATTCAGGATTATCAGGCAGTAACCCCAATACCTTTGTCCAATTGCGATTGGGGAATATTAGATCAATCAAAGTGTCCATGGTGGGTGAATTGACCAAGCCAGGCACCTACACCTTGCCCTCTTTTGCTACAGTTTTTAATGGATTGTATGCAGCTGGCGGGCCAAATGAAAACGGTGCTTTCCGGAAAATCCAGGTTTATAGAGACAGTAAGCTGGTGTCTACAGTGGATATTTACGAGTTCCTTTCCAGAGGAATTCAAGACTCAAACATCACCCTGCAAGACAATGACGTGGTCATAGTACCACCGGTAGAGAAGCGTGTAGAAATTAGTGGTCCTGTGAGAAGAGAAGGACTCTTTGAAGTCAAAGGGGATGAGTCTCTTGAAGATCTGTATGTGTACACTGGAGGATTTACCAGTCAGGCGTATAGAGACAGGGTGACTGTGCGTAGGATTGAAAATAACCAGCGCAAGGTGGTAGATGTACCCGCTTCAGAGTTTGGTAGTTTTTCTTTAAAAGATGGGGATGAAATATTAATTGGAGAAGCGCTGGAGCGGTTTTCCAATCGGGTACAGGTTACCGGTTCTGTCCATAGACCGGGTGAATACTCTCTTGAAGAAGGTGAGTTTACCGTTAAATCACTGTTGGAAAAGGCACAGGGTGTAAGACCTGAGGCTTTTCTCACCAGAGCAACACTTTATAGGACAAGTGATGATTTGACTTTGGCTGCCGAGCCCTTAGATCTCCAGGGTATATTGAACGGTACTGTGGAGGATGTAGTCTTAAAAAATGAAGATCTACTTTTTGTGCCTAGCCGATATGATATTCAAGAGGAATATTATGTGAAAATCTCCGGAGAGGTGAATTATCCCGGTACCTATCCTTTTGCGAGGGAGATGACCATAGGAGATTTAATCATTCGCTCTGGCGGGTTATTAGAATCAGCTTCCAATTCTTCTATTGAGATTGCTCGAAGAGTAAGGGATTCATCTTCTGGTAAAATTGCAGAGATTTCCACCATTTCTATAGATCCTTCGCTTCAGCTTACGGAAGAGGAAAAAAATCAGCGTTTGCAGCCGTTTGATCATGTTTTTATCAGAAGGAGTCCTGGCTATGAAAAGGAACAGTTGGTTTCAATAAGAGGGGAGGTGACCTATCCTGGGGATTTTGCCATTTCTGGAGCCAATGAACGGATTTCTGATGTTATCAATCGGGCAGGTGGCCTTACACAGTTTGCTTATCCCAAAGGTGCTAGTTTGGTGAGACGAACAGTCTATTACAAAGGGTTAACTGAGGAAGAATGGCGGGAAAAAACCCTTCAGGAAATTAAAGATAACCTCAGCCCCGAAAACAACAGAACTATCAATGAAGCAGAGGAACTGCTGTACAGTAGGATTGATCAGAAATTAGCGCAGCACGAAAAGGAGCGAATCCTAAAGGAAAGAGCTAAGGAAAAAGAGCTGCTTTTTCGTGGATTGGAAAGTGAGCAAGACACCTTGTTATTGGATTCTGCGATAAATCAAGTTCGGATAAAAGAACAGGATTTAGTGGGTATCGACCTGGAAAAAATTATGCAAAATCCAGGGTCAGAAGAAGATCTTTTTTTACAGGAGGGAGATATTATCCAGATCCCAAAGGAATTACAAACTGTAAGAGTGGTGGGAGAGGTTTTGCTCCCGACAACCACCAGATTTGACAAAGATAATAGTCTAAGAAATTACATTTCTAAGGCTGGAGGATTTACCGAGGGAGCCAGAAAATCCAAAACCTATGTGATTTACGCCAATGGCGATGCGAAAAGGACACATAATTTCTTGGGGCTTAATTTTTACCCTTCGCTAGAGCCAGGGGCAGAAATAGTGGTCCCTCTAAAACCGACTAAAAACAGAATGAATGCAGCAGCTTGGATTGGACTTGCATCCAGTCTGGCTACTCTTGGAATATTAGTAGAACGATTAATAAATTAAATTTAAAAGCCACTAATTTATGAAAATTGCCGTAGTAGGTACAGGCTATGTGGGCCTAGTTTCTGGAGCATGCT
The DNA here is from genome assembly GCF_027594545.1 of Algoriphagus sp. TR-M9. Taxonomy (NCBI): domain Bacteria; kingdom Pseudomonadati; phylum Bacteroidota; class Cytophagia; order Cytophagales; family Cyclobacteriaceae; genus Algoriphagus; species Algoriphagus halophytocola. The sequence continues at coordinate 1,455,861 of NZ_CP115160.1, forward strand.
TTGCGGATGTAGGGATCGAAGTCACCTGTGTGGACATCGACCAAAAGAAGATAGAAAACTTGAAGAAAGGCATAATGCCTATCTATGAGCCAGGATTGGAAGAAATCGTGGTTCGTAACTATAAGAGCGGAAGACTACATTTTTCCACCGATCTAGGGGAAGCGATTCAGGGTGCGTCGGTTGCTTTTATAGCCGTAGGAACACCTCCGGGTGAAGATGGGTCCGCTGACTTGAAATATGTATTGGCAGTAGCAGATGAAATCGGTCAGAAGATGACAGACTACATTGTAGTCGCTACCAAAAGTACAGTACCTGTCACTACTGGGGAAAAAGTGAGAGGAGCCATTAAATCTGCATTGGATAAGAGAGCTTCTGACCTTCCTTTTGCAGTGGCTTCTAATCCTGAATTTCTGAAGGAAGGCGCAGCAGTCGAGGACTTTTTGAAACCGGATAGAATCGTGATCGGAATTGATGATGAGCGTGCGGAAGAGATTATGAAGCGCCTGTACAAACCGTTCCAACTTAGTGGGGAGCGCATCATTTACATGGATATTCCATCTGCGGAAATGACCAAATACGCGGCAAACGCCATGCTGGCCACCAAGATCTCCTTTATGAATGACATTGCCAATCTTTGCGAAAAAGTGGGTGCTGATGCCAACATGGTGAGAAAAGGGATTGGGTCAGACCCAAGAATCGGGAACAAATTCATTTACCCGGGAGTGGGTTATGGTGGATCTTGCTTTCCAAAGGACGTCAAAGCGATCATCAAGACTGCCAAGCAATATGGCTATGACCTTCGGGTTCTTCAGGCTGTAGAAGATGTGAACGACGACCAAAAGCATGTGCTGGCCAATAAGGTGAAGGCTCATTTTGGTGAAGACCTGAGCGGGATGACCTTTGCGATGTGGGGTTTGAGCTTCAAACCAAACACCGACGATATGCGCGAGGCTCCGGCAGCAGTTATTATCGACGAATTGAGAGCAGCTGGCGCTAAAGTCAAAGCCTACGATCCTGTGGCCATGGAGGAAGCAAAAGAGCACTATATCTTCGATAAGGTGACTTATTGCACAGATGCTTATGATGCTTTGGTAGATGCAGATGCACTACTTTTGGTGACAGAATGGTCTGAATTCAGAATTCCAAGTTGGGAAGTAGTAGGGAAGCTTTTGAAGGACAAAGTGATCTTCGATGGTAGAAATATCTATGATAAAAAGTACTTGAAGACTTTAGGTTTTGAAGTTTTCAACATCGGTACTAATTGACATTAGCATTGCCCTTGAGAATATTTCTCAAGGGCATAACTATGTTTTGACTAATCTAGTTATATGGTAATTGCCGGTGCTGGAGGACATGGGAAAGAAGTGAAGCATGTGTTGCTTTCACAAGGATTTCCTTCAGGTGAGCTAGTTTTCTTTGATGAAGATCCTGAGCAATCGAATAGCTTATTTGAAGATGATTTTTTAATTGTGTCAGTGGATGAATTGAAAGTCCAATTGAAAAAAGACCCTCGTTTTGTTTTAGGGGTTGGGAATCCGGTTTTCCGCGAAAAATTGTTTCATTTATTAACCTCTCTTGGCGGTAGCGCTTTTGGAATCAATTGCGTTTCCAAAGAAAATTCCATGACTACGAATCAGAATTTTGATGCCATGCCATTTAGTTTTATAGGGCCACTTACTACTGTCGGGAGAGGAGCTTTGATCAATACAAGAGCTCATGTTCATCATGAAGCTGTGGTCGGTGAATTCAGTGAGGTTGGGCCCGGTGCCATGCTACTCGGCGGGGCAAAAATCGGCAAGAAATGTAGAATAGGAGCGGGAGCAGTGATTTTACCGGGAATAGAGTTAGGTGATGAGGTGATTGTGGGAGCAGGGGCTGTGGTGACTAAGCGTGTGGCAAGAAGTTCTAGGATTTTTGGTGTTCCGGCACGGGTAATTGAGTAGGGTTCAATTGATGTTTGAAAAAAGCTATTGAAAAGTGATACTTCTTCACACTAAATGAAAAGCCAAAAAAGGAATATTCTTTCAGGAGTTTTTTGGAACTCTTTGCAGGTTCTGATTAATAAGTCCTTTGGATTTATGATCAAGCTTGTATTGGCTAGGATCCTTTTACCAGAGGAGTTTGGCTTGGTGGGAATGGCAGTAGTATTTACAAGCTTTATAGAGGTATTTAATGACCTTGGTTTTGGGGCTGCATTAATCCAGCGAAAGGAAGAAGAAGTTAAAGCTACACACTTCAATACAGCGTTTTGGACTGGGGTGATATGGTCTCTCATCATATTTCAATTGATGGTTTTTGTAATCAGCCCATTAGCAGCAAAATTTTATGATGAGCCCATTCTTACTGAAATTATTCCTGTTCTTTCTTTAGGGATATTGTCAAGTCCTATTAATCTTGTTCATAAAGCTAAGTTATTAAGAGCTTTGGATTTCAAAAGAGCAGCATTTATCGAGAATGCAGCTTCTATATCATCTGGTATACTTTCTTTGATTTTGGCATTCTCAGGAGCTGGAGTTTGGTCATTAGTTTTTAATTCATTAGCTACCTTTCTGATTGCTGTTCCACTTTATTTCAGAGCGACTCGCTGGATTCCGAGTTTTGAATGGTCTAAAGCTGCTTTTAAAGATATTTTTGGTTTTGGAATATATACCACTGGTACCAATCTGGTCAATAATCTCATAAACAAAGCCGATTATCTACTCATTGGAAAATTATTAAGTGCAAGTGCTTTGGGAGCTTATACATTGGCTTTTGTGCTCACAGATACCTTTAGGAGCCAATTAATGTCTATCATGAATAAGGTGATGTATCCTATTTATGGGAAGACTCAAGATGATAAGGGTTCGATGAAAAGATATTATTTAAACGTGGTCAAATACAATAGTCTTTTAATCAATCCTATTATGGGATTATTGTTTGTCTTAGCACGTCCTATAGTTCTTAATTTTTTTGGAACAAAGTGGGAGGCTACCATTTTGCCTTTACAGATTATATCCTTATCTGTTATTTTTCATATGATGGTCAACAGCAATACAGTATTGATAAGAGGTATGGGAAAGCCAAAGCTTGAATTTATGATTCAGTTTCTTAAAAGCATTTTTGTCTTTCTTCCAGCAATCAGCGTGGGGATTTATTACTTTGGTATAGTAGGAGGGGCTTATGCAGTCTTATTCAACAAAATTGCCAGTGTATTTATTGCACAGATTTACCTTAAAAAACTGGTCGATATAAATATTTTAGATTTGTTTGCATCGCTTAAAGTAACGCTATCTTGCCTTTTCGTCAGTATTACCTCAGGTATTATACTTTACAATGTGTTGAATGTTAATTATATGATTGTAGGTCTTTTAATGACCTTATTGTATTTCGGAGGAGTTTGGCTAATGATGGGGAATGAACTAAAAGAACAATATTTTGAAATTAAACTTCGAAAATCACTTACCTATAAATGATTTATAAAATCGTTCGAAAAGTAAAATCTAAAAAAGATAAATTGGTCAAAGAGGTAATGCCATATTGGTTTTATCGTTCAACTTTTCTTTCTGGAGTCTATTATGCATTCTTCCACCCTGGCTTTCGTAGGGAATTCCAAGCAGTATTATCAGGAAAAGTTAAACACTTGAATGAGGCTAGGGTAACCAAATCTAATTACTTCATGCTGGTAAGGAATACGCATCGTCTAGAAAAAGGCCTACTCATGCAGCCTAGACGGGATGTTTTTGCAGCGGAGTATATACGTGAAACAGTAGACTGCTATATAGGAGTAAAGAACGGAAATCCTCAATATGCCGATGATCTCCAATTGAAATGGAGTAGGGATGTATTGAATTCATTCTTTGAAGTGGTCAAATCCCATCCCATAATAGATGTGGAGAAAGCTAGATTTTTGGAAAGTGAACATTCTGCAGGATTCAAGAGTACTCATGATATTTCCTTTACTCCTTATCTTAGAAAGGCTTCTGATTTTTCATCCATTACCTATGAAGAATTTTACAAATTAAATAGGCAGAGAAGGTCTGTACGGTGGTTTTTAAACAAGGAAGTGCCTAGAGATTTGATAGATAAGGCTATTCTCGCGGCGATTCAAGCCCCTAGTGCATGTAATAGACAACCATTTTCTTTTCGGGTTTTGGACGATAAGCATTTGCTCGAAAAGGCGGTTACACTTCCAATGGGTACTAAGGGATATGCTCATTCTATTATGACCTTTATTGTGGTGGTTGGTAATCTGGAAGCCTATTTTGATGAGCGGGATAGGCATCTTATTTATATAGACGCCTCTTTGGCAAACATGTCATTGATGTTAGCATTGGAAACACTAGGGCTGTCTAGCTGTCCGATTAACTGGCCTGACATAGAAGAAAGGGAGGTTGAAATGAGTAAGTTTTTAAACTTAGAGGCCTATGAAAGACCTATCATGTGTATAGGGGTAGGGTACCCAGACCCAGAAGGAATGGTAGCTTTCTCTGAAAAAAGAAGTTTGGATAAGATCAGGATGTATAATTAAAATGATAATAGAATTAAGAGGAGTTGAGTTTGTAAATAAAGGGGCAGAATTGATGCTTCATGCCATCATTGAAGAACTTAAGCAACGGATTCCAGAAGTTGAGTTTGCCATGGAGGCAGGATCTAGGACACCGAAGGAAAAATTAGCTTCAAATGGTATCCTGATGAAAACTAACTTTAAAAAATTTGGATTCAATCTTTCACCGATACTTAATATTCTTCCTAAGCCTTTATTACGGAGTAAAAATATGGTGGCTGATCAAGAGATTACTGCAGTTTTAGATGGCTCTGGCTTCGCTTTTGGAGATAAGTGGGGTGCTAAAAAGGCTGGTGAGCGCTCTGCAAATCATATTCGTAATTGGAAAGCAGAAGGAAAGAAAGTTATATTATTGCCGCAAGCATTTGGACCATTTACATCCCAAGACTTAGTAGAGAAAATGCAGGTTATATTAAATCAGGCTGATTTGATTTTTGCCAGGGATGAAAAATCTTTAAGCTACCTTAACGGTCTTACGAGCAATTCAATAAATTTAAGGTTGGCTCCTGATTTTACTAATTTACTGCATCCGGGACATTCGTTGAATAATGGGAGTTATCAGAATAGAATTGCCATTATTCCTAATCAAAAGATGTTGGAAACTGATAAGGAGGACCAAAATCATCTTTATCCATCATATCTCGAAGCTGTTGTTAGTATTCTACAGAACCGTGGAGAATCTCCCTTCTTTTTGATTCATGAGAGTAGAAAAGATGGTCAAATATCAGATCTAGTAAATTCCAAATTAGGGAATCGAATAGATGTGATCAGAGAGGACGATCCATTGAAGGTAAAAGGAATTATTGGTGCTTCTAAAGCAGTAGTGACCTCAAGGTTCCATGGATTGGTAAGTGCTCTTTCCCAGTGTGTGCCTAGCCTTTCTACTGGCTGGAGTCATAAATACCAAGAGCTTTTAAAGGATTATGATTACCAAGAGGGGCTTTGCGAGGTATCGGTAGATGAAAACTATTTGGAAAGCAAAATTAATTTGATTTTGGATCCTGCCAAGAGGGAAGAAATCATTGCTAAGTTGCAAAGTAATACCCTAATCCAGAAAGAGAGGACTAAGGAAATGTGGTATGAGGTCACTTCAGTGCTTGTGGATAAATGAAACTTTCTATCATTATCCCTACTTTTCGGGACTGGGATGATTTATCTGCTTGTATGGAGGCTTTAACTGTACAGACCTGCGGTGCTGATTTTTTTGAAATTTTAATTATCAATAACTCTCCTGAAACTTCTGTACCAGAAAGATTTAAGATCCCTAATAATGCTCGAATAGTAAATGAGAGTAAGAAAGGCTCATATGCTGCTAGAAACTTGGGTTTGAAATTGGCTAAGGGGGAATTGATCGGATTTACGGATTCAGATTGCTTGCCAGAACCGAATTGGATTGCTAATGCATTAGAATATTTTAATAATTCAGATATTCACTTAGTTGGAGGAAAAGTGGAGCTTTATCAGCCGAGTGACGGAGATAGACTGACTTATCTCTATGAAAAGTGCTTTTCATTTAATCAAAAAAGAAATGTGGAGCAGCATAAGCAAAGCATTACCGCCAATCTCTTTTGTAGAAGAATAGTACCTAATACGATTGGAGACTTCGCAGAAACTCTCCTTTCGGGTGGAGACTTTGAATGGACGAGAAGGGCTACAGGATCAGGCTTTAAGATCATTTATGGAGAAAATGTGATAATTAAACATCCAGCCAGAAGAAATCTTTCTGAAATGGTGAAAAAGAAAAAGAGAACCATAGGGGGGATGTACACTAGGTTTTATAAGGATTATACTTTTTTCCAAAAGCTTAATTTTACAATTCGATTTGTGAGACCGCATGTCAAAATTTTCACCTATAAAAACCTCAGTGTAAAAGAAAAATCCCAACTGTTTTTCGCTACTTGGTATGTGGAATGTATTGGTATGAAAGAAATGTTTCTGCTTGATTTCAAATGGAAACAGGCCGAAAGAACATAATATTTGCAGGGTATTTGACCTCTAGTAAAAAGTAAAGACCTAGATGAACACCGATGGATAAAAAGACAGAGAATATTCTCAGACAAAATAATTTCACACTAGTGAATATTTTTAGTTTGTTAAAAGCTAAAAGGCTGGTCTTGTTCCTTACAATTGGGGTTTTTATTCTTTTTGGGTGGACTTATTATGTGACTACACCGGACTCTTATGAAACTCACTCCATACTTCTCGTAGAATCACAAAATAGCGCTCAATCTAGCGGCCTTGGCTCTCTGGCTTTAGCGGCGGGAATTTCGGTCGGGGGGAATTCTGCTGAGCAAAATGTTCTTGATCCTGCACTTTACCCTATGATCTTACAAAGCAAGCCCTTTTTGAGTGAGCTTATGTACTCCAGGGTAAAGTCGGAACTGTATGAAGATTCGGTAAGTCTCTACAAATACATGGTGGAGGTAAAGCCACAAAACAGCATCTATAAATTCCTCAAAAGACCCACTTCCATTTTAAGTAGCCCCCTTCAAATAGTAGATAGCGTGGATGAAAAAGTAATCGATGAAAAACTTATGTACCAGCCTTTGGAAATGTACGTTTTGAGTCAGATTTCTACGCGAATCCAAGCATCACCCGAGGGAAGACTACTAACTATCAGCACTGAAATGCCGGAGGCTGACTTAGCTTATCAGTTTTCAAAGCTAGTGGAAAACTACCTCATCGAGTACACTACAAAGTATCTTCAGGAAAAGCAGACTATGCAGGTCGAATATTTGGAGGCCCAATATCTTAAAAGTGAAAAAGGCTTCAAAGAGGCTCAGACGGCCTTGGCTACTTTCAGAGAACGAAATCAAGGGATTTATCTAGAAAGCCTGAAAGCCCGGGAGCAGAATTTGAACGCTGACTATAGCCTAAAGTTTGAACTTTACAGGACTATAGCACAAGAGCTTGAAATGGCAAAAATCAAATTGAATAGCCAAAAACCTATTTTTTCACCTATAGAGCCTGCCTTTATTCCCAATAGTCCTAGCTCTCCAAAGTTACTTGTTACGCTAGCCCTGACGATTATGCTTGGGGCAGTGGTTGGGATGATATTGATTTTTGCACTGTACATTAGACAGTATTATCTAATTCACAGGGAATCTGAATCTTAAGATTTGAAGGTCTCCATTATCATTCCATGTTTCAACAATGCAGCGTTAGTTGCTGAGACTTTAACTTCAGTAAAAAATCAAAGTGCCTCCAATTGGGAGTGTGTACTCGTAGATGATGGATCTACGGATGGATCCTTGGCTGTGGCCCATTCCTTTGCTAAGGAAGAATCCAGGTTTACCGTGCTCTCCAGACCTGCCTACCTTCCAAAAGGTGCAAATTCGTGTCGTAACTTTGGGGTGTCTAAAAGTACCGGTACGCATTTGGTATTTTTAGATGCAGACGATTTGTTGTCGGAGAATTGCATAGAAGTGCGGTGCCATTCCTACCAAGAAGAGGATTTGAAGATTTTTTCTACTGCGCATTTCCAACATTCCATTGCGCAATCTTCCCCTTTCGTTTCCAGCTTAAATTTAAATTTGGACGCAGCCCGATATCGTGACATGTTTTTAGGGTATTGGATACCTTGGCATGGAAGCAGCGGGCTATGGAAGCGGGAGTTTTATGAGCAAATAGGTGGATTTGATGAGCGGTTAATGCGCTTCCAAGATGTGGATTTGCATGTTCGAGCCCTTTCCGTTACTGGGGTGCAATTTAGTATTGATTACTCTGCAGGATTTACTTCCTATTACCGCAAGTCTGCTTATCATACCCAAGTGAATCTGGAGAAGAGAAGATTCATACTTGACCAAGGAATCCAATATTTGGAAAAGCTGGATGGCTTTCTGACAGCAGGTGATCTTCGAAAAACTTCAGGTTTAATGATTTATTTGATGTTTCGCTTTGAAGAAGTATTTACCGACAAGGATCTGGCAGTAATTAACCGGATGTTCGTCGGTAGTTCGCATAAAGCAAAGCCTGAAGGAGGATTGCAGCTATTGATGAGGGTATATTCTAAAGTTTTGACAAAGCCTAGCCGATTGAGGAAATACCTGAGTTTTGCTGTGTACAAAGTGTTTAGTAAGCAAAACAGGGAGAAGTTAAACCATTGAAAGTTTATTATCAAAATATCGAATTTTGGGATTTACTTTCTTTGCCTCTTTACTTTATCTTACTGTACCTAATCCTGGTCAGCATTGCCAAGGCAGTTCTATTGGAAGACAGGAAGTTTATCAATGTGTACTTTCTGGCTTTGTTGCTTTTTTATTTGTTCATTGGCTTAGTTGATTTTAAGGTAAGATTGATTCCATATTTTCCTGACACTAACTTGTTTACCAAGATATTGGAAACAGGAGTGACGCCTTCCAATCAATCCATAGGCGTAAAAATCGGATATAAATTTCTTGCGATCCCCATTTATTGGCTGTCGCTGAAATCGATTTTCAATTACTTTTTATTTAACGTATTCTTTTTTCAGATAGGGATTATTTTTCTAGCAGGGGCATTCAACAGAACCTATGAGATAAAGGATCAACTGGTCCAAAGGTTTTATTTGATATTAGCCTTATTGATGCCATCAGTGATTGTTTACTCATTTACTCCACTGCGCGAAAGTTATTTCGTTCTCGCATTAGGGCTGTTTTTCTACGGTCTAACAGGCAAAAATAGAGTCAATATTTTCCTGATTTTGGGAGTGATTCTAGCTGGAATTCTAAGGATACAGCTATTACTTTATTTTTTCATTGTCTATGTCCTTTTATTAATTAGTAAGCTTAGCCTTAGTCGAAAGACTTTAATTACAATAGTAATTGTCAGCGTACCCATTTTATTTTTAGGCTTAAATTTCCTTTCTACCGCTATTCTGAATATTCCGATCTCCCCAAAGAGTCTTGCGCTTTTTCGCAATATCCAGCGGATGAATTACTTCGAATCTGGTGTGAGCTACCCAGAAGTATTTTGGGAAAATTGGTTTGACCTCATTGTTGATTTTCCGGGTTTGTTTCTACAGTTCTTACTGGCACCATTTCCGGTGATTATTTTCATTCCATTCTGGACCAAGCTGGCTTACTTTGCAGATGGAATTTATTTATTAGTGATTTTGACTATTTGCCTAGGATCAGTGAAATATATCAAAGGTCATGGTTTGTGGCTGATGTACATTCTACTTTATGTAGGCATGTCTTCTTTTTTTGAGTTTCACTTGCTGGGAGCTGTGAGACATAGATTACCGGCCACTTTATTAATATTGGGCTTGGCCGCCAAAGGGCTTTCTTATTATTTTACTAGTTATAAATGGATTTTCAGGTTTTAGTTTCTACCATGAATCCAGATCCAAGGCCTTTTCAGGATTTGGGCGTACCTGCAGTGGTTATATCACAAAATTCCAGTGATACAAAGGAGACCAGGGGCAAAGTGCGTTTTCTGTCATTTAATGAGCGTGGATTATCTAAAAGTAGAAACAGGGCGATAGAGCATGCAGATGCCGAAATTGCCTTGATAGCTGATGATGATGTTACATTTTGTGAAAATTTTCAAGAAAAAATTAGTAATGGATTTAAGCAATATCCTGAAGCTGACATACTCACATTCAAGATATTAACGCCAGAAGGACAACCTTACAAAGGATATTTAACCCAAACATTTAAGCATAATCGGAGTAGCATTTTCAAAGTTTCTTCCGTTGAGATGGTAGTGAGGCCAGAGAGGCTTCGAAAAGAAGGCATTCGGTTTGATGAAAATTTCGGTCTAGGTGCCACATACCCAAGCGGAGAAGAAATGATTTTTCTAAATGATGCCTTAAACAAAGGACTGTCCATTTACTATGTGCCCGAATATATCGTGTGCCATCCATTAGAAAGCTCAGGCAAGATTTTGGATGAAAATTATTTTCGAAGCAAGGGCGCTTTAATTCGAAGATTATATGGAGATTCTATACATTTGGGCCTTGGTTTTGCGTTTTTGATAAAGCAAGTGTTGAAACCTCAAAGATCCATCTCACTGTTTAAAGCTATTAAAGAAATTCTAAAAGGATTTAATTCAATCTCCTGATTTTAATGCTAGTTTCAATAATCACCCCGGTACATAATGCTTATTCGCATATAGAAGATACCATTCAATCTGTACTGAACCAGACTTTTTCGGATTGGGAGTTGATCCTAGTCGACGATTATTCTACTGATCGGGGAATGCATATTTTGAATAAATATGAGCAATTGGATTCCAGAATTCATATCTACGAAAACTCCTATAACCTTGGCGCTGCCCTCAGTAGAAATAGGGGGATTGAAAAAGCACAGGGGCGTTATATTGCATTTTTGGATAGTGATGACTTATGGGAACCCACCAAACTGGAAGAGCAAGTGAAGTTCATGCAGGATAATAACTATGCCTTTACCTTTACAGGTTACCATAAGTTTCGGGAGACGGAGATCATAGGTGAGCATGAAGTGCCTGCAAAGGTTACGCATGAGGAGCTACTGAAAACTTGTTCCATAGGTTGTCTTACGGCCATGTATGACACGGATCAGCTTGGCAAAGTATATATGCCTGAAATTTCCAAAAGGCAGGATTTTGCTCTTTGGCTGAAAATCCTCAAAGAGATACCTTATGCGTATGCCATACAAAAACCTCTGGCAAAATACAGGCTCAGGGGCGATTCCATTTCTGGAAACAAACTGAAGGCAGCTAAGTACCAATGGAGAGTTTATCGAGAGTTTGAGCATTTGAATTTTTTTCAGTCTTGTTATTACTTCTCCCATTACGCAGTTTTTGGGGTGCTTAAAACTTACCTGCACAAAGCAAAGAAATAGTCTTGTCAGCCATTCTTATATCAGTCATTATCCCTGTCTATAGAGATTGGACTCGTTTGAAGATTTGCCTGGATGCACTGGAGGAGCAAATTGATCCTACTGGTTTTGAGGTGATTGTAATTAATAATGATCCAACAGACCAGACCACATTGACAAGGCCCTATTCCTTCCCGCTGGCTATAAATATAGAGGGGAAACCAGGGTCCTATGCTGCAAGGAACAAGGGACTTCAAAAGGCAAAAGGTGAAGCGCTATTATTTACAGATTCGGATTGTATCCCTGACCGTGACTGGATAGCGGAGGCGAAAAAAATAACTCAAAGCAATCCGCCTGGGCTATTTGCTGGGAAAATTGAGCTGTTTTCTGAGTTTTCCAATCGGTATGTGGAATTTGAAAAGGTATTTGCGTTTCCCAATAAAAACTATGTAGCTACTCAGAATTTTGGGGTAACTGCAAACTTACTGGTACATAGAGAAGTACTGAGAAAAATTGGAGGGTTTAACGCCAGCCTTATGACCGGAGGCGATGCGGACTTTTGCAATCGTGGAGTGAATGAAGGTTTTCCAATCCTATACTGTCCAGAGCTCAAGGTGGGGCATCCAGCTAGAGGTAGTTGGCAATCGTTTAGAACTAAAGCGTTACGTTTCGGGGGAAGATTACCAGCCAGTAACAATTCTTTTATTATGTGGTTAAAGCTATTAGGCAAGTTCAGAATAAGAAAAGACGACATAGCGCTCATCAGTAGTCTTCCTGGAATTAGTTTTTCTCAGAAAGTTGATTTTTTCTTTATCAAGCAGCGCATGAGGTGGGTGGAAGCTATGGAGTCAGTGAGAGTTTATTTGGGTAAAGATCCAGGCAGAAAGTAGTGGTTATAAAGGAGATGGGGAATATTTATATTAATACGAGTGGGGAGAGATAGCTTTTCGATCAAGCATATTCGAGGGATTCTACTGATTCTATGCTTATTAAACCTTTGTTATACAGGGGATGCCCAAATTCTAAATGCAGACACACCGGTTTTAGAGGAATTTTTGAGAAGAAAGCAGCTTCAGGGAGAATATTCTGCTGATTATTCATTCCAGCTAAGGCCTTTTTTTTTATCGCCAAAAGATTCCAACGAATCCGTTCAAACTGTATTAAATTATTGGAAGGGAGAGAAGCCAGTAGAAAAAAAGAATGTCCAGTTCAGGTTCCTGCCATTAATAGCTACCACGGAAATCAATACCAAAATGCCCTACGGATGGGGCAATAAACTCATGGTTCCCAATGTAGGTTTGCAGACCTACCTTAGTACCGGTTTTTATGCACGGTTTCACCTGCTTGAAGTCCAGTTCCAACCTGAATATATTTTTGCGCAGAACAAATCCTACCAAGGGTTTGGAACGAACTTTACCAGCAGACAGAAATATGCCAGATTTTTTTATTGGAACAATGGAGATAATCCCGAAAGGTTTAGCGATCAAGCCATTTCAAAATTTTGGTGGGGGCAGTCCAGTGCCAATTTAGTAGCGGGTCCCATAGCGTTGGGAATTTCTACCCAGAATATTTGGTGGGGTCCAGGACAATTTAATTCATTGATATTTAGCGACAATGCACAAGGCTTTCCGCATATACATCTAACTACAAGAAAGCCACTGCGTACTTTCGCGGGTAATTTTGAGGCTCAGGTTATTATGGGCCGCCTGGAAAATAGCGGTTTAGCGCCCAGTCAAAATGAGGAATACAATAGTATGTATTTTAGGAAGTTTGACGGGGACTGGCGATACCTGAATGGAATGCACATCACCTATAATCCGTCTTTTTTACCAAATTTGTTTTTAGGATTTAACCGTACATTTCAGCAGTACAACAAGTATAGGGTAAAGGATTTTGATGGGTATTTCCCTATTTTTGAAGTCTTCCAGAAAAAGACACTTTTTGAAAATGGCAATTCCGTAATTTATGACAGTAATGGACAGGATCAGCAAGTCACTGTTTCATTTCGGTATTTGGTGCCAAAGGGTCAATTTGAAATTTACGGCGAATTTGGTAGGAGAGACCACTCCTACGATTGGAGGGATTTTATCTTGAATCCTGAGCATGCGAGAGCTTATTTATTTGGATTCCAGAAAGTTTTTGGCCTGTCAGAAAAAGACGAATACATACAAGTAAGGGGCGAGCTGACCCATCAACAAGAATCTGTAAATCGATATGCAAGGTATCCGGGCCTGATCGGAAACCAGACTTGGCACACCCATGGACTGGCCAGAGGATTTGTGAATTATGGACAAACTCTTGGCGTAGGTAGTGGCGTAGGATCGAATGTGCAAACTTTGGAAATAGCTAAGGTCAAGGGATTAAACAAAAGAGGGATACTTCTGGAACGCTTAGAAAATAACCAAGACTTCTTTTACCGTTCCTTTGGACAAGTAGAGAGTAGACGCCCTTGGATTGATTTCAGCTTAGGTCTTTTATGGGATCAGCAGTGGAACAACCTTATTATCAGCGGGAAAACGCAGCTAATCAAAAGCTTTAATTATCAATGGGAAAAAGGAGATGGTGGATCAAGTGATTTTCCACAGGGATATAACCCCTTTGCATTTTATGGATCTGTTGATTTGATCTATAGAATAGGCGGCTCTAAGAATTAATTCTTCATTTTTTTTCTTACAAATTCTGTTAGTTTTGCCCTCTATTTGAAATGAGTAATTTTGGTACTCATTTAGATCAAATTAATCTTTTTATTTCAGAGCTAAGCCTACTTCCAAGCATTGTGATTGATGAGGCAAGTAGTTCTTTTTTGAGCATTCTAGGGCTAAGTTTTGGGACTGACAGGGCGAAGCTGTATCTCGTAAATGATGAATTATAAGGAAACTCTGCTGCTGCGAATTTTCCTCCAAACAATTAACATTCAATGAATCAAGAGTTAGAAAATATTAAAATTGCTGTCATTGGCTTAGGCTACGTAGGTTTGCCCCTCGCAGTAGAATTTGCAAAAAAATATCCTACGATCGGTTTTGATATAGATCAGAATCGAGTAGAAGAACTGAAAGCAGGAAGGGACAAAACGCTTGAAGTTGAGGACGAAATGTTGCAGGCAGTTCTTGCCAAAGATAGTTCTAGCTTAGCTTTAACTGGGCTGTATCCTACAAATGATTCTCAGGATCTTGCAGATTGCAATGTTTACATAGTCACTGTCCCCACCCCAACAGATAGGCATAATCGTCCGGTACTGACGCCCATGTTGAAGGCATCTGAGAACATCGCCAAGTATCTGAAGAAAGGCGATGTGGTGATCTATGAATCTACGGTTTACCCAGGAGTGACCGAGGAAGAGTGTGTGCCTGTATTGGAGCAGAGATCAGGGCTGAAGTTCAATGAGGACTTTTATGCTGGATACTCGCCAGAGCGCATAAACCCTGGGGACAAAGAGCACACCGTAGCTAAGATTCTGAAAGTGACTTCAGGTTCTACTCCAGAGGCTGCTGATTTTGTAGACAAGCTCTACCAAACGGTAATCACTGCTGGCACACATAAAGCTTCGTCCATTAAAGTAGCAGAAGCGGCCAAAGTAATAGAAAACTCCCAGCGGGATATCAATATTGCATTTGTAAATGAGCTTTCGAAGATTTTTAACTTGATGGATATTGATACCAATGAGGTGTTGGAAGCGGCAGGCACCAAGTGGAACTTTCTGAAATTCAAACCGGGGTTAGTAGGAGGACATTGCATAGGCGTAGATCCATTTTACCTGGCACAGAAGGCGCAAGAGCTAGGCTATCATCCCGAAATCATTTTGGCAGGCCGCCGGCTTAATGACAGTATGGGCAAGCATGTGGCTACAGAGGTAGTCAAACTAATGATGCGCAAAGATCTCAAAGTGATTGATGCAAAAGTGTTGATTTTAGGCTTTACTTTTAAGGAAGACTGTCCAGATGTGAGGAACACCAGAGTGATCGATATCTACCGCGAGCTAAAAACTTACGATATGGAAGTGGACGTCTATGATCCATGGGCAAATGCAGAGGAAGTAATGCATGAGTATGGGGTGGAGATCATTTCCGGTGAAAAACTTGAATTGGTTTCTTATTCTGCCGTGATTTTGGCAGTAGCGCATAAGGAATTCTTGAATTTTCAAATCGAAAAATCTGATCAACAAGTGGTTTATGATGTGAAAGGGGTTTTGAAGAAGGGGCAAGTAGATTCTCGGCTCTAATCTATCTTTTTAATAAGTGTTCCCATATACAGTATATGTTTATCTTTGAGAATAGAGACCTCATTAGGAGCATTCAATGATCCAAGTAGTCAATACGCATAATTTGAATCAGATTTATTCTTTTTTAGGAATATTGATGGTGATTTTTATGCTTTTGCCTGATGTAGTGAGGGGCCAAGTTTCTATATCAAGAGAGGGATACCCATATTGTGAGCCTTTTATTGGAACTATAAATGATATTAGAAGACCAGATGTTACACATTTTGGAAACGGAGCTGGTCCTGGTAATCTGGCAGCAGCCCTGACGGGACAATCTATTCGTCTAACTGGAAATTCGGCATATCAAGATGGATATGTTTATCTAGACTTGCCGTTTTCACCTGAGTATGGTATTAAGGTCTCTTTTGAATACCTTAGTTATGGAGGAGATGGAGCGGATGGCATTGTTTTTTTTATGTTTGACGGTGAATATGGGAATTTTCCACCTTCGTTACCTTTTAACATTGGTGGGTTTGGAGGTTCATTAGGTTATGCTCCTAGGATCTCAGGATCAGTAACTCAACCGGGATTGTCAGGGGCATACATTGGCGTAGCTTTAGATGAGTGGGGTAATTTCATTAGCTTGGAATCAACTCCGCCGAATAAGCCAAATGGTCTGGGACCCAATCCCAAAATTCCTGGATATATGAGGTATCCTCACACTGTAGGAGTTAGAGGTCCAGAAGTTGATGACTATAAAGTTTTTGATTATGAGGAAGTTAATATTGCACCTAGACCAGTTGCAGATCAATTTACTATAGATACTGGCCCAGTTCCTGGCTTGACATGCTCAGATCCAGAATATCGAAAAGTGTATGTTAATCTTTCCCCACGTGCAGATGTAGGCTACGATTTAACCGTCGATATTCGAGTAGGTGGGGTAGTTTATAGAGTTATTGGTCCAACCCATTATAATTTTGATGCTCCAGAGAATATAAAATTGGGCTTTTCTGCAGCCACGGGTGAAAACATGAATTTCCATGAAATCCGAAATCTTGCAGTAGACGTGTCAAAAGTTGAGGAGGCTCAGAGGCCTGTAGGTTCTGACGAATTCTACAGGACATGTGTAGATGAAGAGCTAGAAATTGTGATTGATGTGGATTTACAAAGCTCCAGTAAGGCTTTTATTCAATGTGTACAACTTTATGACGAAAGCCTGGATATTAACAATCTCTCTGCTCCTTGGAATACTTTTTCATCTGATATAGATCACACTCAATGTGGTCTTACACCTATTTGTGAATCATGTAATAGTAATTTAGATCCAATATCTTCGAGTTTGGGGACTTTTGAGGCTAGCATTTCCGATTTAAATGATGGTAACTTTGATGATTTGCGAGATAGAGTTGATGTGATATTTACTCCTAATCCTGGAGCTACCGGCAGATCAAAGATTTATTATACCGTAACAGATAGTTATGGGCTGACATCAAAGCCTAAGGAGTTGGTGGTAGTTATTAACCCGATTCCGGAATTCCTTTCAGAACCTGTAATCGAATTACCCACTTGTGATGGTCAAAATGACGGTAAAATTACAGCAGAAGTGGGGAACCTGATTCCTGGATTCGAACACTTTTGGTTATACACTAATACTTCAGGAGTAGAAACTAATTTAGGAGAGGGAATTGTGATTGGTAGTGTTGTCGCGGATGGTGAATCTGCTACATTCGAACTTGAAGGAGTAAATGTTGGGCAATACATCCTTGTAATCAGAAATCCTTTGGAAGATGGAGATGATGGTTATTGCGAGGACCAGTTAATTATTCCCCTTATTGAGGATGAATTGGGAACACCTGTTACAGTCGAGGATGATACTTTTTTAGTTTGTGAAGGTGAAACGGTCACTATTGTTCCTGAAGTGGACCCCATTTACCTTAATGGTATTACCCCTAAATTCTTATGGTATAAGGATGCTGCGAAAACTCAACCAATTACTTCCAACCCAGGAACTCCAGCTGCGGATGGATTTACATATGAAATTAATTCTTCAGGACATTTAATTGTCGATGGCCTGCTTTCTCAATCAGGCAATCCTTTCACATATAACTATTATGTTGAATTGGATGTGGATCGTTCTGGTAGTCAGAATATTTGTTCCATTTTAGGAGATTTAGAAATTGCAGCCACTGTCACAGTTTACCCAGCAGTAACTTTTGATCTACCTGTAGTGCAAGATGATTGGTGCTTAGGTAACAATGGCAGTATAGAGATTGTGTTTAGAAGAGGAAACGAAGTCCTAACTCAGTATACCTTGTTTGATGAAGCAGGAAATGAAATTAGGCCATTACAATCAACAGGACTTTTCGAAGGATTGTCCAAAGGTAAATATACTGTTGCAGGTACGTCAAACAATCCTGATTGTGAGCAACTATATGATTTCGAAATTCTTGGTCCCGAAAACACGCTAGAATTAAATGTAACTACTGTTACAGATCCAAGTTGTGAACTTGACAATGGATATGTCTCCTGGCAGGTAGCGGGCGGAAATGGAACCTATGAATTTGTTTCTATTACAGGCTATCCAGGACCTAGTCCTCCAGCGGTAAACCAAATTGGAGCAGATGTTTTCGAAGTGAATAACTTGATATCAACTCCTTCTCCTTATACGCTCACTCTGACTGTCAAAGATGCGCAGGGCTGTGAAATTAGTTCAGACCAAATTCTGACCCCTCAGGTTTTACCTATATATGAGGTGACCAGTTCCACTGTTTGTATTAATGAGACTGCTTCTTTGACTGTAAATATACTTGAAGTTGGAAGCCCTGATCCTAATACTCAGTTTAAATGGTATTCCGACGCTTCAGCCACTCAGGAGATAGGTGGAGCTAATTCCAATCCTTGGGGAATCACCTTTACAGTTGACCCTGTAAATGGCACCCTTTCAGCCTCTGACTTTCCTGATTCCGATATACAGCAGACTTTTGATGTCTATTTTAAACCTACGATTAGTCCTGCTAGTTCTACAACCCCTGTAGTATGTGATTTGCCGATTTTGCCAGCCACAATTACCGTAAATCCACTCCCGATTATAGAAATTGTCAGAGCTCAGTCAGCTTCATGTTTTGGAGGTAGTGATGGCCTGATAGAAGTAAATATAACCAACGGAAGCCCTTCAGATTTTGAGTACATGATCGACGGTTTGACAGGGTATCAGTCCAGTCCCTTATTTAATACTGGAATTACTGAGGGAGATTATACGATCAGAGTAAGAAATACTGCTACTGCCAGTCAATGCGAAAATACCATTGAGGTGCAACTGGTAGACCCGGAGCAACTCATCTTAAATGTGACTCAAGAAGTAGATCCTTCCTGTGGTATTGACAATGGGCAATTGGCCTTTGAGGTCTCGGGTGGAACTCCTCTTGCAGCTGGAGGCTACACCATTACTATCAATGGGTATGCTCTAAGTACATTTAACCCAACTGAATCAACTTCAAATTCTTATTTAATTGAAAACCTTCCTGAAGGAACCTATACAATCGAGGCAATTGACGCAAATGATTGTCCGGTGCAGTCAAGTCTTTCCCTTACAGCACAGGTTTTACCCGAGTATTCTTTGCAGGAAACTGAAATATGTTTGAATGAATCAGCTAGCATAATTCCAGTAGTCGAAAATCCCGGAACGCCTGATGCCGCACCAGTTTTCCGCTGGTTTAAAGACGCAGGAGCAACAGATGAAATTCTAACTGGAGATGATGCTGCATTAGGGCTAACTTTCAGTGTGAACAATACTACAGGACAGCTTGATGTAAGTAATATTGCTAATGCTGGAACCTATACCTTCTACTTGAAGCCAGATATATTAAATGCCTGTCAGCTAGAACCTATTCCTGTTACTTTAACGGTTAACCCTATCCCTGAAGCTGACTTTGATCCTGTTTCACCATTATGTTTTGGTGAATCCAATGGAAGCTTAGTTCTTGCTTCTGGAGGTTCTTCTGATTACTCCTATTCTATAGTGGGAAGCCCTACTTCGTTTGATATTGCATCCAATTCATTTCAGGGATTGGCAGCGGGAGATTATACGATTAGAATTACCAATGATTTAACGGGTTGTTTTCAAGAAATTAATAAAACTATTGAACCAACACCTGAACTTTTAATTTCATTGATATCCATTAAGGATCCCACTTGTGGAGCTATAAACGGTGAGATTTCGTTCGAAGTTCAAGGTGGTACTCCTGATTATGTACTTAGTGTAAACAATCTGCCTATAGCAGATTTTAATATGGTTCAATCCGGATCTATATATACCATAAGTCAACTTGCTCCAGGCTCCTATAATATCAAATCTGTGGACAGTAATGATTGTGAGAGAACCTTGCCATCTATTACCCTGGAAAATAATGATGGTATCGCAGTAGATGTTACACCATCTGATTATGTGATTTGTGCAGGGGTTTCTGCAGAACTATTACCTGATATTCAGGCGCCAGCGGGTACTCTCTTTGCAATAACATGGTTTAAAGATTCAAGTTTCACTGAAGAAATTTTTAATGGTGATCAGGAAGGTGCTTTAACCTATTCCATATTGCCAGACTTCACATTGTCAGTAACTGGGCTTTCTGCTGGGCAATACACCTATTATGCTAAGTTAGAAGGTAGTGGTGTATGTACTATTGATTCAGAATCTACTGTGGAAGTATTGGCGCCTTTAGAGGCGACTTTAACTCCAACTTCAGTGATTTGCTTTGGAGATGCAAATGGAACACTTACAGTAGAGAATTATTCTGGTGGAAGTGGAACCTTTGAGTTTAGCGTCGACGGAACTAATTGGCAGGCTGAGCCAGTATTCGAAAACCTTGCTACCGGAAATTACACACTCAGCATGCGCGATACCAATGGAAATGCGAGTTGTTTATTTACTGAAACATTTACCATTGATTCCCCTGCAGGCCCAATTCAATTAGATAGATTTAACACATTTGCGACTAGCTGTGGGGAAGATAATGGTGAGATTCTCGATGTTTTGATTTCTGGTGGTTGGGGTAATTACACGTTTAAATGGACCAAAGATTCTCCAACAGGTACGGAGGTTACTGGCACGATCAACAAGGTCGATAATCTTTCTGCTGGAGATTACTTCCTAACAATAACTGATTCTGAGGGATGTTCTGAGGTTTTTGAATTTGAAGTAGGAACTGCTCCTGACCCAGAATATACCATCACTCCGCCAGCTCAGGTATGCTTTGGCGAACAAGTAAAGCTCGAAGCTGTTCACAAACCTGGTGACCCAAATGCACCTTCAGCTCGCACCACAATTGCTTGGTATAAAAACCCTAATCAAAGTGGACTAATAACAGACGGACCAGATCCGGCTAACTCTGATATCAGCTACACCATTGTAGAAGACCCAAATAACTTTGTGAATTCCACACTGGAAATTGACGGATTGCCTGCTGGTGAATATACCTACTATTTATATGTAGAATGTACTGGGGTGGAGATTCCCGTGACTTTTGAAGTATTTGAATTTCCTGTTCTCACAATAGAAGGAGAAAAAGAAAGTTGCTTTCAAGCTGCTGATGGTAAAATCATAGTTACAGGTGATATAGAGCCTGGAATGATTTTCCAAATAGGAAGCAACGCGTATACAGCAACAGAATTAGCCGCTGCAACTTTTGCTCCGGGAGACTACACCTTAGAGGTTCAGGGAGCAGTTTGTTCTCAATCTTTCCCGGTATCCATAGAACCTGCATTGGAAATAAAAGCGGCTTTAGTAGATTCTAAAAATGCAGCCTGTGGTTTGCAGGACGGTTTATTGAGCTTTGAGTGGGAAGGAGGGGCAGGACCTTATGAAATTTCACTTACACCTTCTACTGGGAATCCTATTTCGCTGACAACATCTGACCTATCATACACCTTTGAAAATCTGGGACAAGGCACCTATACTTTTGCGATTTTAGACGCAGAAGGTTGCTTATATACCATGTCTACACCTGTTTCAGTTGAAAATGGTCCTTCAGAAATAGTTGTAGATCCTGTTTATTCCAGTTGTGATGGCAATCCTATTTCTATAACTCCTCAAGTCAATCCGTCAAATGGTGATGCGGTGTTCACTTGGTATATGGGATCAATTGGCAGCGCAAATCTTATTTCTGATGGTCAAGTTATAAACGGAGTCATATTCAACCTAAATGCGAGAGGTAACATAAACATGCAGGGAGTTACCTTAGCAAATGCACCATTCAAACTTTGGGTTACTGTAGATGGTGATGGGATTTGCGCTGGAGATCAAAAAGAAATTTCAATTCAGGTATTTGGTAACCCTAAGGTGCAGGTGACACCAATTCCAGAGCTATGTTTTGGAGATGGAGGAAGTCTTGAACTAGAAATCCCGGATAATCAGAACTTGGAATTTAGCCTGAATGGTGGACCTTTTGTATCCTATCCAAATTCGATTATTGAGAACCTTGCTTCAGGAATCTATACTTTGGAAGCACAGAATCCAAGTGGGTGTATCGTGGAAGTGGGAACCTTTACTGTTGCTGGCCCTGCCGCTCCATTAGAAATCCAAGACTTGACTGCAATTGGAGCTACCTGTCTCAGCCCGAATGGAAGGTTATTTGGAACTGCAGCTGGCGGAACCGGACCTTACAACTTGACAGTTGAGGGACCAGCTGGAGCTGTTGCCTCCTCGGATATAGTCTGGAATGGAAATGATTTTAATGTGGAAAACTTACCGCTTGGATCATACATAGTAACACTGACAGATGCAAACCAATGTTCGGTTACTGCCGATGGCTTAACAATTACCAACGAACCGCTGAAAGTCATAGCAGATGACCTGACTATTTGTGAAGGAGAAGATGCTGTTCTTACTCCTCGTGTACAAGGTGGTCAAGGAGGCGGACTCACCTTCTCCTGGTTTAAAGACAGCGAAGGACAGGATCGAATTCCAATAGGTAGTAGTACGGATGGAAATATCACCTATAATCTCACCCAAAATGGTGTTCTCACTATTTCAGGATTAGATTTAGTAAACTCGCCATATAGATACTATGCGGAATTAGATCTAAATGCAGCATGTAGCAGAGATCTGGATGAGGCAATAGTAACAGTCAAATCCATTCCTACTTTAAGAACCAGCAACCCTTCCCTGATATGTGACCCTACTCAAACTGTAGATTTGTCCTTATATATTGAAGGATACGATCCTAACACCTATGACTATGAGGTTCTTGATGGTGATGACAATAAAATGCAACTAGATGAAATAAGTACTGTTTCTCAGACTGGGGTTTATAAGGTGAGAATGAAGGAAAAAAATTCTGACTGCTTCACTGCTACAGAGCGTATTTTAGTGCGAATTGCAGAAGTTGAACTTGTAGCCTCATTTGAGTATAATATTGAAGTAGTACCTGGCCAAACTGTCACAAATTCTCAAGTTGGAATTGGTGATGAAGTGATGTTTAGTGACTTAAGCCAGGGAAACCCTGTGAGATGGGAGTGGGACTTTGGAGATGGAAATACTTCAACAGAGGCTTCCCCTAATCATATTTATGAGGAATTAGGAGTTTTTATAGTAATTCTTAGAACTTGGGATGATCTTGGTTGTGAAAGCACAGCAGTAATGGAATTGGAAATAATTGATAATTTTGATATTAAGTTTCCCAATGCTTTTACTCCTGATCGAACAGATGGAAAAAATAATTTCTTCTTCCCTAAATTTAGAGGTATAGTATTTTTAAAGGTTTATGTTTTTACTACCTGGGGCGAATTGATCTATGAGTCAAACACTTTAGAGGATGAGGGTTGGGATGGTACATTCCGCGGAAAGCCAGCAATCAATGGTAACTATGTATACAGGGGGAAATATAGGAGTAGGGGTGGTTTTGAAGGAGAAACTTCTGGCGTTTTTGTTTTAATTAGATAATTTTGCACACCGTATTTGACACACTTTAAAAGATATGAATATTACTACTAGCTCAAATAAGAGAAATTTTGTTTCAAAACTATTTTTTCTTTTACTCTCCATTTCGTTGATTTCTTCTTGTATTCCAAATAGGAAAGTCCTTTATCTACAAAATGAAGATAATGACCCAAGCCTACAATCAGGAAATAGAATACCTTACCACATGGTAGAGTACGAACTGCAATACAATGATATTGTAGATGTACAGGTGGTTACCAATGATGAAATTATCCAAAATGGTTTTAGCATAACAAGAATGGAGACCAATCAAAATTTTGGTATGCAGCAAGGACAAGGCGGAGGAGATGTATATTACATGACAGGGTATTCAGTGGACGAAGAAGGAATGATTGAGCTGCCTCTCCTGGGAAAGGTAAAAGTCGGAAACTTGACACTAGATCAGGCTAAAGAACAGATAAGAGAGCAATTAAGCAATTACATCAAGTCAGATTTCTATGTTAGAGTTAAGCTTGGTGGTATACGCTACAGTGCTTTGGGCGAATTTAAAAATCCTGGAAAATACGTAGTTCTTCAGGATAGAATGACAATTTTCGAGGCAATCGCCAATGCGGGAGATTTGACTACCATAGCTAAAAGAGATAAACTATTGCTGATACGTCAGTATCCAGACGGGAGTGAAGTATTTGAAGTTGATCTAAACGACAGAAGTCTTTTGAACAGTGATTTTTATTTTATTCGTCCAAATGATCAATTATATGCTGAGCCTTTAAAAGTCAGAGAATTAGGTGCGGGTGAAAATGCTGCACAATCGCTTACACTGTTAATATCTCTGTTTACTTTTGCCGCTTTAATGCTTAATCTTACTAAGTAATTCTAATGTCGACCAATCAGAATAATACCCCATTTAACTATCCTGTATTCACAGTATCAAAATCGAGAGAAGATTTTGACTTGAGAGCCATCATTCTCAGTTACTTTAAGTACTGGAAATGGTTCCTTTTTAGTGTTTTATTTTGTGTTGTAATAGCCTTTCTTTTCAACAAATATACTCTCCCCGTATATGTGGTAAATGGTACGGTTGTACTAAATGAGGAAAAACCAGATATTACCGCAGACTTGTTTAGCTCTGCAGGATTAGTTAATAGTAAAATGAACACCCAAAATGAGGTGTGGATTTTAAAGTCCTTGTTTCTTGCTGAAGAAGCACTTAAGGATTTAAATTTTAATATTTCTTATTTTAGAGAAGGAACTTTCCAAAAAACCCAAATTTACGGAAATACTCCAGTGCTGGTAGAGGTAGATTGGAAACACCCTCAGGTCGTAGGAGGGATGTTTAAACTAAAAATTATAGATGACTCAAGGTTTCAGTTACAGGTAGCAGAAGAAGAACTTTCTGTTTATAATCCAAACGATCCTTTTTACAATAGTAACCTGTCCGACCAGAATGTTTTTGATGGCCAATATCATTTTGATTCATTGATTGTGAGTGACTTTAACAAATTTACGATCAAAAATGCAGGGGCACTTCCCGGAGAAGAAATATTTTTTTCAATTTCCGACACTCCTTCTCTTGCTTTACAAATGGCGGATGAACTGAATGTCCAGCTTGTGGATGAAAAATCGTCAATATTGTCTCTCTCGCTACGCACAACTATCAGGAAGAAAGGTGAAAATTATCTGAATAATTTGATGGATGCCTATCTGGACAGAGAATTAGCAGAAAAGAATAGAGCATCAGATGCTACCATATTGTTTATTCAAAATCAACTAAGCGGCATTACAGATTCCCTTACATTTTTTGAGAATAGACTACAGCAATATAGAACAGATAACAAAATTTTCAATCTAAGTGAGGAAGGGTCGCGTGTATATGACAATCTATTAGAGCTGGAGAATGAACGAGCAAAGGCTGAAATATCCCTAAGGTATTACAATCAACTTAAGCAATATTTGGACAGAGAAGATTTTGATGCATTAATGGCTCCATCCATAGCAGAAATGGATAACAATTTGTTAACTACTTTGGTAGGAAACTTAATTGAACTGCAGTCTGAAAAAACCAGGCTTACTGCAAACTTTAAAGATGAAAATCCTGCGGTGCTAGAAATCAACCGTAAAATTGAGAATACAAGGAAAGTCCTGTCAGAGAATGTCAATTCTGCCATATCTAATATTAATGCAACCATTAATCAACTTTCAGATAGAATTAACACTATAGATGGTGAAATCAATCAGTTGCCAGAAACAGAGCGGAGGTTACTGGGAATACAGAGACAATTTGAGATTAATGAATCCATCTATGTTTATCTTCAGGAGAAGTTATATGAGGCTCAAATTACAAAAGCTTCAAATTTCCCAAAGAATTCTATTCTGAACACTGCTAGGTCTAGTTTAAGCCCCGTTTTCCCAAAGAAATCTATTAATTTAATCATTGGATTCTTTGTCGGACTTGGAATTCCGTTCTTATTTATTACTATCAGAACTTATTTTAACAATAAAGTTGACGATCCTCGTTTTCTCGAAAAACATCATGATATTCCTTTCCTAGGAATTATTGGTAAATCGAGTTTAGATCATTCTCGGGTGGTACTTGAAAACCCTAAATCAGGGGTTACGGAATCGTTTAGATCGCTGCGTTCTGATATGTCCTACCTCGTACCAGAAAAAAGTAACGTTGTGATTTTATTTACTTCCTCTATTTCTGGAGAAGGAAAAACTTTCTGTGCTATCAACATGGCTTCTGTCTATGCACTTTCTGGTAAAAAAGTGATTCTCTTAGGCTTAGATCTTAGAAAACCTAAAATTGCGCAGGATTTTGGACTTGAAAACAAAGTAGGAATAAGTACCATACTAAGTAATAAGATGGATTGGAGAGAAGCCGTTAAAAATAGTGGCTATGAAAATCTAGATATTCTTCTTTCTGGTTCTGTGCCACCAAATCCTGCAGAATTAATACTCCAAGATTCATTTTCGAAGATGATGGAGGAAATAAAGCAATCCTACGACATAGTTATCATGGATTGTCCTCCGGTAGGCTTAGTTTCTGAAACCAAGGAATTGTTTAAATATTCGGATATAAACATCTTTGTTTTCAGGCATAAATATTCGGATAAATCTAATGTCAAAGTCGTAGAGAGCTTAAGAGAAAAAGAGGAGCTCAAGAAAATTTATACTATTCTTAATGATTTCCAAGTAGACCATAGATATGGTTATGGCTACGGCTATGGTTATGGTTATGGCTACGGTAAAGATTACGGTTATTATCAGGAAGAGAAAACAGGTCCTTTAGGTCGGCTTCTGGGTAAAAAGAAATAGGATCAAACCTATATTATTGAATATTTTGATCTTGTTTTGAGAAAGATTTTAATAATCTCACCGTCTTTTGCCCCGCAATCATTTGTTGGTGGTGTTCGTACTACCATGTTTGCGAAGTATCTGACATTGATTGGTTGGGAGGTTTGGGTCATCACTCGGGTGATTCCTACTGATGATCAGGTGATGAACAGTGGAATGAAAGTCCATTTACCTTTCGCTTTAGAGAAAAGAATAATCAGAATAAACAATCCATCGGAGTCTGAATACATTAAAACAAGAAATTGGCGATATAGAATCAGGGATTTCTTTTTTCCAGAGTATTCTTCCCCACCAGGATTTCTAGATCTCGCTATTCCTATTGGAAGGAATTTGGTGAAGTCACATAATTTTGACATTATCTTAGCTTCTGTGCCCGATCAATGGGGTGTAACTCTGGGGCAGAAGTTAGCCCAAAAATCTTCCAGCAAATTTGTGGTAGACTTCAGGGATATTTATGAGCAGGAAAAATCGGAACCTCGTACGGCTCAAGAAAAGCTTCATATCTGGCGAATGTTATGGAGAAGAAATATAACCAATCGTAGTTCTGATCTAAATATTACGGTTTCTCAATTTCATCGAAAAACCTTGGAGAATAAGCTAGGTAAAAGGGCGGAAGTGATTTATAATGGATATGATGATGAAATTTTCATTCCTCTTCAATCGCAGAGATCTGCTTCAAGGTTTACCATATCCTATTTAGGGAGGATTTTAAGTAAATGGTATCATAATCCGGCCATATTTTTTGAAGCTCTCAATGAATTGAAAAGAGAAGGATTATTAAGTGAAAATGAGCTCCAGATTAATTTTTATGGTGTTAATCCAAAAAAACTTTCAGACTATATCACATCCGAGAATAAGGAATTTCTCCATTTTCTGCCAAGAGTAGAGACCTCAGAAGTTCCAAAAATCATTAACGATAGTCAAGCTTTATTACTCATCACTAATCAAGGGAGGGAAGGGGTATTGACAACAAAGTTTTTTGAATACGCGGGTGTACAAAAGCCAATTCTCTGTGTGCCTGGTGATGGTTCAGAATTGGATTCCATGATTCGATCTGAAAATTTTGGAGTTTGTATTGATTCTGTCCAAGCAATGAAAAAGTATTTAATGGACTCAATAAATAAATGGAAATCAGGTGTTTGGCCGAGTCATCTTGATACCCAACCTGAATTCTATACTAGGAAAAACCAAGCAGTTATTTTATCAGATTTATTAACATCTCTTGTCCAGTAAAGTCAAAATCGTAGGTATAGGTATTCCATGTTTATTAGTGGGAGGAACGGAAATCCAAACTCTTAATTTGGTAAAGGCCTTAGTGCTGGAGGAATATCAGGTTACTGTTATTTGTTATTTTGAGCATGATGCTTATATAGTTGATGAATTTAGAAAAATTGGGGCTAAGATTGTTCTCTTAGAGTGGGATAGAGCCATTGGGGCAATATCCTTCATTCATAAACTAGCTTCCGAACTTAAGAAATTTTCCTTTGATATATTTCATGTTCAATATGTGGCACCAGGAGCACTGCCAATAGTAGCAGCCAAATTTGCAGGGGTTGGAAAAATTTTGGCCACCGTTCATCAGCCCAAAACAGAATCTCACGGAAAGTTTGCTGGATTGATTCTAAAGACTGCGTCCGTAGTCTGTGATGTTTTTCTTTCCGTTTCAAAAAGTACGGAAAAATCTTGGTTTGGCAGTAGCCATGTTTTTAATAATAATATAGCTTATAAAAAGCTACCTAAGCACTGTACTATATACAACACACTAGATACCAAATATATAGATAGCCGCTTAAAAGACCTCAGTACATTGTATGGAGATGAGAAATCATACCGGATTGGGACTGTTTGTAGATTGGATTATGTTAAAGGAGTTGATATTCTGATCAATGCTTTCAGTATTGTGAAAAAAGATGAGAAATCCTCTTTAAAATTGCTTATCTATGGTGAAGGGCGGGATGAAGGTCGGCTTAGAAAACTAGTAACTTCATTAGGTTTAGACGAAAGTGTAGTATTTTGCGGGAAATTATTACCAGCAGATGTGATCTCGGAAACTGCTCATCTCGATATAGTGGTAGTTCCGTCCCGTTTTGAAGCATTCGGGCTATATGCTGCTGAGGCAATGTATATGAAAAAGCCAGTAATCGCATCTGACGCCTTTGGTTTAGCAGAAGTAATAACTCATGGAAAGACCGGTTTATTGTTCCCCATTGGGGATACAGCTACTTTAGCTGATCAAATAAAATTGCTCCTTTGCAATCCTCGCCTTAGAGTTTCTCTAGCAGAAGAAGGTAGAAATTCCATAAAGTCCCGTTTTGATTTTGAACATTATCAGAATAGTATTGCAGGGCTTTATCGTTTGATGTAATTATAATATCTTTTATGGTGATTTATCAAATTAAATATCAGACTAGTGTCTCATTTTGCGAACAAATAATTCTTTTTTTAGGGTGAGACAGTTAGTTGCCTTTTTCAGTATTCGCACGGAGATTCCGGATAAGAACTTTAAACTTTTGTTTAATACGATCTTCTTTTGCTCTTTCCTTCCTTACCTTAATTCTATTATTCCAGTACTCCCAAGTCTTTTTTTTGGTTTTAACTGGACCGGAATTGCTTGGATTATTTGCCTATTGGTTACGATATATTTGTTGTTCACCATGCAGGACAGACCACTTTTCCCGTTGGTTAATTGGATTTTCTGGATAATCTGCCTCATAATAGCCCTATCAGTAGATTTTTCATTTATAGGTTTGCAGCTGACCATCCAATATATTTTACCAATCATGGTGGGGTTGGTAGCCTCCTCGTTTACATATTCATGGCCTAAATTCTTTTGGGCATTTCAGCAGTTTTCACGGTTGATTATAGTAGTCTTCGCCGTGTTTGTAGTTTATAAAGCACTTACAGGTTATTCTCCACATATGGCCTCTACGCCTATGCTTTTGTATGTAATGGCGACAATATCACTTGGATACTATTATGTTTTTGGCGAAAAGAAATTTTTAGTAATATTTTTGATCCTCTTTCTGATGCCCTTTCTATCTGTCACCAGGATGGCTATTTTGGTATTTGTTTCGTCGTTTGTAATACATTTTTCTAATCAAAGTGTTTCTTCTAAAATTCCATATGCATTATTGGGATTAATTCTATTTGCTATAGTTTTTAGCTCGGAATCATTTCAGAAAAAAACCTTCTATGATGGAGAGGGAGAACTTTCTGATATTAGTATTAATTACTACGAAAGCAATAGTGGGTTTAATACCAACGGACGTACCGCGTGGCAACGAGGACTCGAGCCTGGGTTGGCCGCAAATCCAATTTTCGGTAACGGTCCTCGGTCGGATAATGCGGTGTTAAGTGAACTGGCGGGTGAGTCTTCGGCTGAAGCGCATAACGATTATTTGTCTGTGCGATATAATTATGGTTGGGTAGGATTAATTTGCCTGCTTGGTGGCTTTGTCTCAACGTTTGTACAACTTTTGAAACTGTACTTTAAAGATACGATTTCTATTTTCAAAGTACTTATAGGTTCCACTTTGACTCTGTTCGTAGGCTTTCTGTTTTTTATGTATTCTGATAATATTCTGAAATACACCATTTTCTTTCCTAATTATTTTTTCGCAATGGTAGGTATTACATATTCGGCTAGCAAAAGAGGACTTTCCTATTTATAACTATGATGATTTCCTTGATTATTCCTTTATTTAATAAGGAGGATACTATATTGAAGACGCTTGAGTCGGTTTTTGATCAAATCGAATGTCCTGATGAAATTATTGTAGTAGATGATGGAAGTGAAGACGCTTCGCGCGAACTAGTATTGAAGGTGAATCATCCGCTGATCAAGCTGGTCAGCCAACCTAACCAAGGAGTTTCAGCTGCGAGAAATAGAGGTGTACAAGAAGCTGCTTTTGATTGGGTTACATTTTTAGATGCTGATGATCAATGGGACAAGGAGTTTTTGAAAGAAATTCGCCATTTACACAGTCTTTTTCCTGAACAAGAAGTGTTGGCTACTTCCTATAAGTTCTTCTACCCATCTGGCAAGACTGAATTGGCTGTATTAAACCATGTTCGATTTAAAGAGAAGCAAGGGGTAGTAGAAAACTATTTTGAAGTAGCCGCATCTTCTCATCCACCAATTAATTCTTCAGCGATAGCGATTAAAAAGCAGGCTTTGTTAGATGTAGGAGGATTTCCAGTTGGAATTAAATCGGGTGAAGATTTAATCACTTGGACAAGACTCATGTTGAGGCATCAGCTGGCTTATTCTACTCGACCTCTTGGTAAATACATCTTTCATATAGCAAATGAAAGAGCTTCCAGTATTCGTGAGACTGATAATGATCCCGTAGGAAGGGAAATGCTGGACTTATTGCCATTTGCACAGCGTGCTGGTAAAGTAGGGTATAGTCTTTATTTAGGTAGGTGGTTGAAGAGTAAAGGCATTTTACTTCTAGAGGTTGGTAAGAATAAACATGCCAGGAAAAAGTTTATTCAATCTTATGCCTATTCAGGAGAAAGGTTCAAATTAACTGTCTTACTAGGGGTGTCTATTTTGCCAGTGCCGATTTCCAAAAAGCTAATTTCTAAAATATATCAACCAGGTTAAATGAAAATTCTTTGGGTCAACCCATCTTTTTTGGATTACAGAGTTCCTTTATATCATGAATTAAATGAATGTTTGAGCGGGGATTTTCATGTTCTATTTTCGAAAAACCGAATACCAGAAAGGGTGATTAGGAAAGTAGAAAGTGCTTTAGGGGGGAATTCACACGGGATGGAGGGGGAGCGGTATCTAAATCTTGGGAGACAGGGCGAGTTTTCTAATCAGGGAGTACAAATACCATTCCAGCAAGGCCTATTAAAGGCTATTAGGGATATACGACCTGACATTATTATCGGAGAAGGATTTTTTCAATGGACTCCTTTAGTAGCTTTTTATGCCAGAAAAAATAAAATCCCTTTTTGGCTTGCCTATGAGAGGACTCATCATACTGAAAGAAATTGCCCTTTTTGGAGAAAAAAATATAGAAGCCTTATCAGCTATTTTGTTAATGGGTATTTGGCTAATGGTAGTCTAACTACAAAATATCTAAAAGAAGACATTAAGACTGGTGATAAGCCCATAATAGAAGGGTGTATGTCTGCGGATAGTTCAAATTTGGCAAGTAGAATTCAAAAACTTGACTCCCACGCAACTAAGCTAGAAAAGGCTGGTCTTAATTTTTTGTTTGTTGGACAGTTTATCCACAGAAAGGGAATTTTAGAGCTTTGCGAAGCTTGGGTTAGTCATTCCAAAATACATCCAGAAGACACTTTAACTTTGATTGGGGATGGAGAATTGAAAATTCAGGTTGAAAATAATTATTCGTTGGTAGAATCCATTAAGATCGTAGGACCAGTGGATTATGATATTATCCACAATTTTTATGCTGCTGCTGATGTTTTTGTAATGCCTACCCTAGAGGATAACTGGAGCTTGGTAGTACCTGAAGCCATGGCCTGTGGCCTACCAGTAGCTACAACAATTTATAATGGCTGCTACCCAGAGTTGGTCAAAGATGGAGTAAATGGGAAAGTGTTTGATGTTTTGAAAAAACATTCAATTCTAAATATGCTTGATTATTTTCACGCCCAAGATCTAGAAAAAATGGGGAATGAATCTAGGGCTATGGAGGCAGAGTATTCTCCTTCAAAAGTAGCTCTTAGAATCACCCAAGGTATACTTACGAATAGTAGTCAATCGAAATATCAAGAATAAGCATGCACATAGTTTTTGTATCAAGGGAATATCATGATTCAAAGAGGGGAGGGGGTATAGCGACCTACCTACATGATCTCATTTCTATGATTTTAGATCATGGACATCGTGTGACTCTAATCACTGCCTCTGACGATACGAGAACCCAATCTATTGAAGTAGAAGATAATTTTACTAAAATAAATTTGGAAGGAGGAGATTTTATTATCCCTCAGGTAGAGCCAGGGTTCACTCAATTGAAGAAGTTCAGGATTTTCTTTCGCTTCTTTTCCTATCGTTTACGAGTATTACGGGAAGTATTGAAACTAAAAGATGTGGATGTGTTAGAGGTTTCTGAATTCGGAGCTGAATCTGTTTTTTTTAAGAACTTTGACTTCCCAGTCGTTTATAGGTTACAAACATCTAGTTTGCTAGATCGGAGCAATGGAGGTGTCTTTAAATTCCAACCCAAACTTATCCCAAACTTCTTTACAGGATACTTTGAAAAAAGAGTGCTGTCAAATGCTGATTACCTTACTTCCTGTTCCTATAGCTTGAAAGAATGGACATCAAAATATTTTAATATTCCAGCAAAGAAGATAGAAGTGTTATATAATCCTATCAACCTCAAAAAGTGGAAGTTTGACAGAAATGCAGAATCCTTAAATGAGCCTAAAATACTATATGTAGGTACAGTATCCTATGAAAAAGGGGTAGGTGAATTGGTGAATGCTTGCAAAATACTCAGAAGTAAAGGCTCAAGACTTACACTTACAATTGCAGGCAAACTTGGGAATTATGGAAATCATTTACAGTCCGAGTTAAAAGAAGAATCTTGGTGCCAGTTTCTCGGTCATGTTACCAAAAAAGAGTTGGTAACAATCTATGAAACACATTGTGTGGCTGTATTTCCTTCTCACTGGGAAGCCCTGGGTTTGGTGACTTTGGAGGCTATGTTTTCAGGTGCGTTGGTTATAGGTAGCCAAGAAGGAGGTATGAGTGAGTTAATAGATGATGGAGAGACAGGCTTTTTGATTAAACCTAAAGCTCCAGAGGATCTGGCAATAAAAATTGAGAAAGTTCTTGATCTTCCACTTCACGAAAAGAAAAGAATTTCCACTAATGCAAAACAGCAGGTGATAAAACGTTTCTCAGATAAAGAAATAGTTCCACAGTTTATTTCTTACTACGAGCAAATTGTGAATGATTTTAAGCTAAAGCAAAACAAAAATCTTAGCACATAGCTTTTTGACATTTAATGGCTTCCGGTTTTCGTTTCTCCAGTTTAAACATACATAGAATAAATCGTTTGTTTCAATGTGTCTGATTTTTGAAGAATAGCGAAACTCTAAAGTGAAAAATTATAAAATTATAGTTTATTCCTATGTTTTATTTAAACAAGCTGAGGAAATACATTCCTTTTGGTCTTAGAACAAATTTGATTTAATGCCTAAAGTTTTATTTTTATTAGCTGTCCCCCCTCCAATTCATGGAGCCTCAGTGATGGGTAAATATATCCAGGATAGTAAGGTGATCAATGAATCGTATCAGATCTCTTATATCAATCTGAATACTTCTACTTCTGTAGAGGAAATAGGGGGGGCTGGCCTAAGAAAGTATTTTCGAATAATAGGACTATTATTTAAGGTTTTTATTCAGCTTATTAGGCTCAGACCTCATTTTACATATATGACCCCCACTGCTGGAGGTATGGGGTTTTATAAGGACTGGCCATTAGCTATGTTATGTAAACTTTTCTCCAATCGCTTCATTATTCATTGCCATAATAAAGGGGTTGTGAATTTTCAGAGTAATGCATTGGATGATTGGTTGTATAGAAGGTTTTTTCATAAGACGGATGTTATCCTTTTGGCAAAAGAGCTATTTTCAGATGTTAGTAAGTATGTCAGCAAGGAAAGGCTTTATATCTGTCCTAATGGCATTCCTGATCCTGAGCCTAATCTTAAATTCAAAAGATTAGGAAAAACTGAACCGCTCAAAATTCTGTTTTTGTCCAACCTAATTCGTGAAAAAGGTATTTTTGACCTATTACATGCAATAGCACTAATTAAAAATGAATCCATACCAATTCATTGCACAATAATAGGTGGAGAGGGAGATGTATCTAAACAAGAACTTCTTAATGAAGTATCGGAGCTTAATTTAGATAAAGAAATAACATATTTAGGAAAAAAGTACGGTAAAGAAAAGCATGAGATAATCCAGGCTTCTGATGTTTTCGTATTTCCAACTTACTACCGTAAAGAGTGTTTTCCCTTAGTAATACTAGAGGCAATGGCATTCGGACTCCCGGTGATCACTACCGATGAAGGGGGGATTCGATCGATTATTAATAATCGAATAAATGGATTGATTGTAGACTCAAACGCTCCAGGAAAATTGGCAATAGCTATTAAGGAATTAGCAGAAAATGAAGAATTAAGACTTTTTCTAAGCCAATCAGCAAGGAAGGACTTTACTCAAAATTTTACTTTGGAAAAGTTTGAAGAAAATTTTTTGAATAGTATTAATAGAATTATAAAAACAAACTATCAAGTTTAGGTAATGGAAATAAGGTTTAAAGATTACATATTACAGACCCAATTACCAACCTCATGGATTGAAGGAAAAAAATGTGTAATAAACACCATAAATCCACACTCATACTGTATTGCAGAAGAGGATCCTGAATTTAAAGAGGCGTTAATTACTTCGGATATTCTTATACCTGACGGTGTGGGAATTGTGCTTGCAAGCAGACTTTTGTATGGGATAAAAATCCCTAAAGTAGCAGGTTATGATTTGCATTTACATTACCTAGACCTGCTCAATCAAACTAGGGCTAAAGTCTTTTATCTGGGCTCAACAGATTCCACTTTAGAAAAGATAAGGAAGAGGTTAATAAAAGAATATCCTTTTATACAATTCTACAGTTACAGTCCTCCTTTTAAGCCGGTATTGGATGATCAGGATAACTCACGCATCCACCAAATAATTAATGAAGTAAAGCCGAAAGTTTTATTTGTGGGTATGACAGCTCCCAAACAGGAAAAGTGGGTTTACCAAAATAAAGATATACTAGATGTCAATATTATATGTTCAATCGGAGCTGTCTTTGATTTTTACTCTGGCAACATCAAAAGACCTAGTAAATTTTGGATTGATCTAGGACTAGAATGGTTACCTAGGTTACTTCATGAACCAAGGAGACTTTGGAAAAGGACATTTATTTCCAGTCCTAAATTTTTACTTTACTTAATATCTTCCAAATTTTCAGCTCCATCCTAACTCTTCATGTAGGATTAGTCAAGCTCCTCTCAAACTTAATCTATTGTTTAAAGATAAAATTACGATAATGACTAATCTTTGGATTGGTCTGTTAAGAATTTAAGCTGTACACCAGCTAATCAATACTAATAGAAATTTCATCTGCTCCTATAAACCATAAATGAATTATCAATGGATCGATAAGTTTAGAGCTTATCCAAAATTTCATGCGTTGCTCCAAAGAGCTTTTTCTTCCGAAATTTTCAAAAGAATTCTTAGGGGCTCTTTTTGGAATGCTATCCTAAATTTTTTTAGCAAAGGAGTTTCATTTATTGGAACTGTGGTTATTATTAGGCTGATTGGTAAAGAAGCATATGGCGAATTCGGGATGTTGAATAGTACTATTGCCATGTTTGGTATGTTCACTACTTTCAGTATCTCTCAAACTGCCACTAAACATATCGCTGAATTTCGGGATTTAAACAGACCAAAAGCAGGTAGAATAATTGGCTTGTCTTTTTTGTTTTCAGCTACTTTGGGAATGTTTATTTTCTTGATAGTACAGCTAACTGCAGGACTAATAGCGCATAACTCTTTAGAAGCTCCACATTTGGAAGGCAGCCTTCGGTTGATGGCTACCGGAATGCTTTTTGGTTCATTGAATGGTGCTCAATATGGTGTCATTAATGGATTAGAAGCATTTAAGGAAAATTCTTTTCTTGGAATTTTCCTGGGAATTATGCTCACGATTTTAAAAATAGCATTAACCTATTGGTTCGGTTTTTTTGGCGCAGTGTTAGGAATGACCATAGAGCCATTTATTACCTACCTAGCAACATTTTATCTTATTAGAAAGCTTCTTAAACGCTCACACTTAAAAATTCTCTTTAGGGGTGCTTTGAAGGAGTACAGAGTATTATTCAACTACAGTCTTCCGTCTCTTTTATCTGGGATGCTTATTTTTCCCACCAATTGGTATACTATGTCTCTCCTTGCTACCAACAAGGCAGGTGGGTATGATGACCTAGCCGATTTCAATGTAGCTAACCAATGGTTCAATGTGCTCATTTTCATTACCTACATCTTGGTCAGTAGTTTTTTGCCGATTTTCGCAGATCTCTGGACTAAGAAACAGTTTTATAAAGTAAACCGTATTGTTAAAAATGCTTCACTTGCAATTCTGGCCATTTTTATTCCGATAAGCTTAATTTTCTTGGTGTTTGGCGAATCTATTGCCAAAATTTACGGTGTAGAATACACAGGAGTAGGGATATTAATATTTGTGTCAGTCTTTACCCTCATACCACAGTCGCTATGCATCGTATTAAATAACGTTTTGGTAGCAAGTGGTAGACTTTGGACCAGCTTATCGGTGTTTGCTGCATGGAGTGTTACATTTATAGCTTTCACTTTCTTATTGCTTTCCTATTCATCTATGGGATTAGTGATTGCCAGATTGATTGCATTTGTGCTCTATTTAGTTATTCTATTTTCGGTTTACAGGTCCTATTATAGAAAATCATCTTTACAAGCTCAGACAATATGAAAGTTGGGATAGTCACATATGCACTGAATATTGGGGGTGTTGAAAGGGTGATTTTAAACTTGTACCAAGGTCTAGAAAGAGCTGGGTATGAACCTACTGTTTTTGAAGTGATGAAAATAGGTGAATGGAGTAGAAAATTTCAGTCCATGGGCCTAAGGGTGAAAAAGGTTCTGCCATATTTTTGGCAGAGTAAAAAAGCTCACGCATTTAGAATTTTAACGGAATTAGAAGCTTTCCCTATTTTATTTTTAAATGATGTTCAATACGTACATAGCATTTTAGGATTTTTGCCGCCTTCGACTCGAGTTTTTCCAATAGTCCATGGCAACCTAGAATCCATGCTTTACAATGCATCTTTCAACCTCACACAAATTCAAAATATTCTTTGTGTCAATTCTATTCTTGCCGAACGATTGCAAAAGGAGTATGATGTAGATGAAAAAATGATTTGCGTCGTCAGTAACTCACTAGAAAGCGTCAACGATCCCCCATCCTTTCTCAATAGACGGAATAAATTTGTGTATTTAGGAAGGTTAAATGATTTTGAAAAAGGTATCATGGATATACCCGAAATTTTTAAGATAATTAGCAGGTACAATCCTAACCTACATGTGGACATCTACGGCTCTGGAGAATTAGAAGAAGAATTTAGGGCTAAAGTGAGTGAGTTAAATCTTCAAAAGATAATTCATCTAAAAGGCCAATTAAGCCCTGATAGGGTTAATCAGGTTTTATCAGAGTATAAATATTTGATTTTCCCTTCAAAATTCGAAAGTGGCGCCCTAGTTCTTAAGGAGGCAATGATAAACGGAGTGGTTCCGTTTGCCTATAGGCTTAAAGGGCAGACTGATGTAATTATTACCCATGGGGAAAACGGTTTTATGGCTGAACCCGGAGATGTATCTGAGTTCGCAAAAAATATCCTTTCAAACTATTCAAACTCAACTAAGATGTTTAGCATTAGTGAGAATGCAATTCGAACCATAAAGGATAAATTTTCTATGGAGGCAATGATGGCTACTTATTTAAATATTATAGAACAAGGTACAAAATCAGATGATCCTTTAAGGTCTTCTAAGCTAGAGGTAAAGATCCTTGAAGAATTCCCTTCGATTCCAATTTTCTTAATTAGACCCCTGCGTAAAGCCTTGCGAATAATAGGACTACATCAATGAGATCAATAAGAATTCTTTTTATTACGACTGCATTTCCACCATACGAATTTTCTGAAGCCTTAGTAAATGCTAAACTAGTGAAATCACTGATGAACAAGGGACATGACGTACATGTGGTTTCCAGACCTGCGACGATAGTTTATGCCAATTCCTGGTCAGGAGAGTGGGAGCCCTTTCGTGATCAGGTTTATTACCCAAATTCTAGCAACAAGTCTAAATGGGAATTTCATTTAAAAACGATTAAAGGTTTGCTCAGGTATAAGCTGCCGGTAGAGGGTATACGATGGGGGTTGGAGGCTGAAATCCTTGCAAACAAGTTACATCAGGATAAACCCTTTGATGTAATCATGACCAGAATGCCCTCTTTATTTCCTCATATGCTAGGATTGAGGTTAGGAGCTCTCTGGAAAGTGCCAGTAATTTGCAATTGGAATGATCCTACAGATGATATTCGTCCATTTGGAAATAAAGTTTCAAAGTGTAGATCATTACTCCTCAAATATATTTCTAGAAAAGCTTTTAAATCCGCATCACTAAACACCTTTCCGTCTAAAAGACTCCGTGACCATTATCTTAAAACTAATCTTTCAGGAATTTCATCGCCTACAGAAATTGTTCCTCACATTGGCTTTTATCCTGATTTTGAACTGAATCACAATCAGCAGGGAATAGTTAAAATTGCCCATGCTGGTAACATGTTGGATAATATTAACCTTGACTTATTACTTGTATCATTTAAATCTATTTGGGAAAAAGGGTTATCTTTTGAGTTTCATGTTTTTGGTATAGTCCAACAGAAACTACTGTCTAAAATTGAGGCAATGGGGCTAGAAAAGGCTATAATCATCCATAATCCACTAAGATATACCGAAATGATCTTACGATTAATGGAGTTTGATTATTTGATGATTTTGGAAGCTCAGTACGAGGAAGGGATTCTTATGTTAAGCAAGCTTTCAGATTATGCTTCCCTTGGCAAACCAATTATAGCCCTTTCCCCTAGAAATGGAGTGACTAAAGATTATTTGATGGGCGAGAAAGGATTCTATGTCTACGACAATAGTAATCAAGAGGAAATAGAGATAGGGCTAACCGAAATAATAAATGAGTTTCCAGCCATTGATTTTCCTAGATCCGATAATCGGTTGTGGACAGATGTAAATCCGAGCAAAATTTTAGAAACTTATGAACAAATTTTCGATCGGTTATATATATGATTTACAGTGTTTTATGATCTCTTATTTGGCTGAAATGGAGCTTGAAAAATATATTTCTTAAAAAATCATTCAATCAATAAAATATACGATTGGCATCGTGGCTTTCTGTATCAGGTTTATTTGAGGATTTAAGACCCTAATCTGTGATATTTTTTCTACGATTGTCGATCCATCTTCCGAGTTAAATTCGTAAATGCATATTACAAAGCCAGCATTATAACTCTTTTAGAGAGACAGTGGTTGACTTAGATGGGGAATTAAGCATTCATCCAGAAATGGCATATGTTTTGGAAACCCTGTATTAATTAGGAATTATTGGTGAATCGGTCTTCATATTGTTGCTTTCTTCCTTAAATTGACGTTATTTTGCAATGCCTGTTCAACCCATAACCGCTTAGTTTTATTTGCAAAAAAAAATTACTTTCTAAAATTAAATGAATCAATTTTTAGCCTTAGTCTCAGCCTTCGGATTGGGAGTGTTGATTTTGCCAATCCTCATAATAGTACTCAAGAAAGCAAACATTGGTGACATTCCAGGTGGGCGGAAAATTCATCGAAAGGTTACGCCATCGATGGGAGGGATTGCGATTATTTTTGCTAGTCTAGTTTCATTTGGTATTTGGGGATGGTACATGTCTCCTGGAACCATGAGATTTGTGGTTTTAGCAATTTCTATTATGTTTTTTATAGGGGTTCGAGATGATCTTTCTCCTCTAAGTGCGTTAAATAAGCTATTTATGCAGTTAGGGGCTCTCCTTTTAATTTATTACTATGCGGATATTCGAGTTACTAATTTTCATGGATTTCTAGGATTAAATGAACTTCCTGAATTTGCTAGTTTTTTGGTCACTCTGTTTATTCTCTTTGCGATTACTAATGCGTATAACCTGATTGATGGGATAGATGGCTTGGCAGGCACCATTGCTTTTATTCCTTTATTGATTCTCGGTTTTTGGTTTGATGCAGTTGGATTTATTGGGTATTCGATATTTTGTTTTGCTCTTTTAGGGGCTATAATTGCTTTTTTAACTTTCAATTGGCACCCAGCCAAGATTTTCATGGGTGATACAGGGTCTCTGCCCGTTGGGTTTGCTCTTGCAATTTTAGTAGTGGCATTTATGAATATAAATTCAAGTCTAGCCATTCAAAATGAATTTAGAATCTCCCCAAGTTTTAGTTTTGCACTTGCTTTAGTGTTAATACCAGCATTTGATATGGGACGTGTTTTTGCAAAGAGAGTTTCGAGTGGCAAACATCCTATGAAAGCAGATAAAAATCACCTTCACCATTTACTGATGAGATTTGGAATGAACATGCCAAAAGTGGTTACAATTCTTACACTTTCACAAATTTCTATTCTTCTAGGAGTTGTCCTAATGCGCAATTTTTCAGATGCCCTGGTAGTTCCAATAGTATGTCTTTTGGTACTGGGGTCTGGAGTGGTTTTGGAATTGGTAACTCCTCACTTCCTTAAATTAAAGATTATGAAAGGACTTCCACGTCTGAATGACTGGAGCGCTCCCAAATCCAAGCCAACTGTAGAGCCGGAAGAGTTCAAAAATTGGCCAATCAATATGAATTAAGCTAAGTGATGATTCATATTAATCCGCTTTTAATATATCCATGAAATACCCATATAAGGTGAAAATTGGTTTACTCACCAAGCCCTTGGAGAACTTAGACCCTTGGGAAATTGAATTGTTTGATCAATTATTAGATCTTGATTTTTTGGAAATAGCTGTCCTAATTCTTGATGGGCGCACTATTGAAGTGGAACAAGAACCAAAGAAGGGACTAAAAAGTCTTTGGCCCGGGAATTTTTTGTGGAAATGGCAAAAAATAATAGAAAAAAAAATCTTTAAACCGGTCGGTACTAATTCTGATAAAGTAAAGCAACTGTTTTTGTCAACTTCTATAGTTCGTATGCTCCCTGATAGAAAGGGCTTTGTGGATTATTTTGATAGAAAGGAAAGTGAAAAACTAAAAGGTTTAGATCTTGATGTAATACTTCGTCACGAATTCAACATTATCAAAGGGGGAATATTGAATATCCCCAAATATGGAGTCTGGAGTCTTCATCACGGTGATAATTTTGTGAATAGGGGAGGACCAGCAGGTTTTTGGGAAATTATAGAGAAACATGAAGTAGTAGGGGTTACTCTTCAGAAGTTGACTCCGGAGTTAGATGGGGGTTTGATTATTGAAAAGGCGTTTTATAACATTAATTGGTCTTTTATAAAAAACCAGCAATTCATCCAATTCTCATCCATACAGCTTGTTTTAAAGAATATCAGGAAAATTAGTTATGGTAGATTTGATTTGTCAAAATCACTTACTTATAGTTACCCACTATACAGAAGCCCGGGATTAGCTGCCACATTGGCTTATTTAACTAATTTTTACAAAGAATTTTTCTTATTAGTTTATCACAGGTTCTTATCCAAAAAGGGAGATAATTTTTGGAAATTATATTTTGGAAAAGGTGAGTTCATATATGCTCCTCTATTTAGAGCTAAAGAAATTCCTGTTCCAGAAGGGGAGTTTTGGGCTGATCCTTTTTTGCTTGTTAAGGATGGCGTCAAATACTTGTTCTTTGAAAGGTTCAGATTTGAAAGGCAATCAGCTTGTATTAGCGTAGGGATATTGGAAAACGCAAGGGTTTCTGGGATCAAAGATGTAATTGATGACGGTTCACATATGTCATATCCGAACGTTTTTGAAGATGAAGGTGAAATATTCATGATTCCTGAAACGTGCGCTAAAAAGAGGTTAGAAGTTTATAAGGCAGTTGACTTTCCTTATAAGTGGGAGCTTTATTCTACTGCCTTTGAAGGTGAACAAATTGCCGACGTTAACTTTATGCGAGATACTGAGGGGAAAGCTTGGATTTTCTTTAGTAAGGGCTTCTGGCACGATTTGAATTCAGACCTGTATATTTATCAAATAGACTCCTTGAGACTGGAGAAATTAACGCCACATTTACTGAATCCAGTGATTATTGATGCTAGAATTGCTAGAAATGGAGGGAAAATTTATCAAAAAAATGATGAATATTTTAGACCAAGTCAAAGAAATGTTAAAGGAAAATATGGTTTCGGAGTTAATGTCAATCAAATATTAGAACTAAGTCTTGAGGAATATAATGAAACGAAAATCGTATCAGCTTATCCTTCATTTAAACCAAATATTACAGGCTTCCATCATGTGGACAGTCATGATGATTTTTATTTAATGGATGTGGCCATTAGGAAGGAATAGGAACGAACGACTTCTTTTTTAGAGTTGGTGCCAATTTTTTCTTTCAATACGTAGTTTCTGCAGGCCAGAAGCTTGGTAAAAGAGGAATTAAGTTGGATTTAGTGCAGCACTGTGTTACGGATTGAAATACTTTATCAAGTTTAGAACACTGAACCTGATTTTAATTTTGTATTACTAACCTTTTAATGGTATGCATGATGTAGAGTTTTAGTTATTCATTCGGTGAAATATACCAGATTAAGAAAAAAGGCCCGGAGATACCCTGGGCCTTTTTTAGTTGGCTTTCGCCTTGTTAAAACTTAACACTGCTGCAAATTTCTGAAGATTTATCGAAGAAAAAATACCCTGTACAGGGTATTTTTTCTGGTTTTCATCCTATGATCCATAGTTTGGAACGGGATCAAGGATAAAATGGCGCACTAAAATGGTTCAAGCAATTGCCTTCGGTGGCAAACATTTAGAACGAGATGATTAATACTAAATTCACCTTCAAAAGATTTTTTCATTTTTGTGAATATTGGATCACAAATTGATACTGAACATGGAAACAGGGCCGTCGACCAGAGAAATCACCCAACCATTCTCGGGACTCTGTCACCGTTTAGACCAAATATGAAATTATTAACAAAAAGCATTTCTGATTTGGAATAGCATTTGCCGGTTAATCAGCTGTTTTTATTTACTTTGTAGCCAAATTAAGTAGTGGGGGCTAACCCTGTTTAAATTAAAAAAAACCTCATAATTATTAATCTAATCCCCAAATGAAGCAAAAACTGTTCTCTATTTCGGTAAATCGCTCTTTGCTGATCGCTGCTGTTGCCATGCTGGCAATGGGTGCTTGTAAGAGTAAAAAGAAAGCTGTACAGGAACCTACCCCAGCTCCGGTGGAGCAAGTGGAAGAGACTCCGCCTCCAGCTCCGGCAGCACCTTCTGCAGAAGAAGTGGCAGCTGAAAAACTGGAAAATTACTTCAACTCTGTGGCAGCTTCTGGAAATGCATCCATGGCTAACCAGACCATTCAAGAGACCTTGAGTATGTTTTCCAATCAGGAAACCCCAGTATTGATTGTGATCCATGAAGAAAATGGAATCAAAGATTATGATGAGCCTACTACCATCAAAAAATATCTGGAATACCTGAAGGATACCAAGAAGAACCTAAACTATATCTCAGATATCCGTATGGATGCTAATGGCAAAGTGTCTGAGCTTGAGCTTAGAAGAAAATAATCGCCCAATAGAAAAAAACAGATACAAAATGAAAAATAAAATGATCCTTTTCCTGGGCTTATTCCTTGCTACTTCAGTAAGCGTTTTTGCTCAGTCAGAAACTATCAGCCCAGCTAGAAAGCAGGCAATCGACTCTCTTGCT
The DNA here is from genome assembly GCF_027594545.1 of Algoriphagus sp. TR-M9. NCBI lineage: Bacteria > Pseudomonadati > Bacteroidota > Cytophagia > Cytophagales > Cyclobacteriaceae > Algoriphagus > Algoriphagus halophytocola. The sequence goes on from NZ_CP115160.1 coordinate 1,500,245, forward strand.
TTGGAAAAAGTGAAAGACCTTTCTAAGTACATCAGCATCATCGGCAGTAAAGAAACTCAGTTTTCTGAAGCAAACCGGGTGATGGACCGTGCTGAAGAGCTTTTCGCGCCTGGAGCTGAAATGGGAGTTTCAAGCATCAACTCAAATGAAATCGCTTACTACAAAGTAAGAAGATATTTCGAGCGCCTGATGGCCCTTAACTATGACCGTGTGAACATCACTTGGTATGATATCCAGTATATCTCTGACCTGGAAAGACAGCCTGATGGAAGGTTTGTAGGTGTGATTACCATCTTCCAGCGTTTTGAAGGTACTTCCATTGAGACCGGAATGAACTATAAGGATACCACCAAAAAAGATATCACGATTTACGTTGAGAAAAAACAAACCCAGATTGCCGGTAGAACTATCGAATTTTGGGACGTCATGCTAGGTGACGTGAGAGTGACAGAAACCTCCGCATGAGAATAGTATTCCTCTTCATTGCGATTTCCATCGCAAGCATCTCTATTGTCTCGGGGCAAGGCATCGGCAGCCCCGGGACAATACAAGATGATGGCAGGTTCGCTGCCTCTACCAAACAACTAAACCAATTCTTCAGAAGATTTAATGGAGAAGAGTCTCCCACAGACGGTAATATCCGCTACTACCCAGGTGATTCTTCCTACCATAGCCGTTCGCTTAGAAGGGGCTTTATTGATATACTTTTTGATAATCAGACCAGTTCTGTTTCCCCAGATCTGAAAAAAACATTTATAGACACGGTGCTTTCCGAGCATTTTCCCCAATTCCTGAATTTCCACCGCGAAGGATGGCTGGCAGAGGTTCAGGCTGAGTTTGTTTTCAAGGGAAAAAGAGAAACTGCCACACTCATACTGAAGCTCCAGCCGGAAGGTCTGGGGTATGAATGGGTCATAGATGAGGTGTCATTTCCCCCATTTAAAAATCTGTTCAATAAACCTGTGGGCGGTGAAAAAGATTTCCTTCACCCACTAAGCCATGAGCTGGGCTTTATGAATTTGAGACGCGCATTCCAAGATTCGCAAAAGCCAGAATCCTTCACCGAAACTAGCTTTAAACCAGACTATTTGACGCTGTTCTTATACGAAATGAAACAAAATAACCTCAGGTTTGAAACAGTGTCAGATGTCAAATTTCACTTTTTCCAGATTGAAGGCTGGTATTTTGAGGTCAATCAATTTAATCGTCCGGGATTCAATACTGGCTGGTTAATTGCTAATTTGGTTAAATTAAATCCAGGGGATAAAGAAACTATCCAGAAGTATATTTATGATCAAGAATAAGACTTTATATCTCGGTTTACTCTTTTTGCTCATAGGGCAGTCTGGGTTTGCGCAGACAATCAAAGGCTACACAAAGGATGAGATCTCTGATTATTCGGCCAAGGTTGAAGATCAGGTGAGGTTTCTGGAGTACTTGCTGAATACGGTAGGTTCTGCGGAGACACCTCCTCGGGACAAGGATGTGGTGATTCGTGAAAGCTACCTGAAAATTTTCCGTGACGGACAGGTTCAGGTGGAGGATGATCTCCTCCTAGATAGAAAAGTGGTCACCAATAAAGATGTGACAGCTTACCTCAAGGATATTGAGTTTTTCTACGAAGAAGTGGACTTTAAATTCAAAGTGCGGGAAGTAAAACCAGCCCAAAAAGACAATGGAGAAGTGTACTTTTTGGCTTCTCTAGACCGCACCATAGAAGCTACGGGCAGAGATGGCGAAAAGATAAACAATACCAAACCCAGATTCGTAGAGGTTAATTTGGATAATAAAACCCAGGAACTGAAAATCGTCAGTATTTACACCACTAAGCTGAGTCGTGATGAAGAGTTGAAGGAGTGGTGGAGTGTTTTGGACCCAAACTGGCAGGAGTATTTCATGGGTAGATTTGGGATTACGCTCGCTGACTCCCTCACTGACTCGGTAACTGTGGATGAGCTGTACCGATTTGTTTCAGTAGATTCCTTGGATATATCTGGTTCCGATTCACTTTTGGATCTTTCGCCTTTAGAGGCAATGCGTGACCTTAAATACGTGGATCTTAGCAATACCCAGATCACTGAGTTGGGTCCCATATCCAATGTGACTTTTCTAGAGTATCTAGATGTATCCAATACGCCGACCAGCGATATACAGTTTATCAAGTATTCAGACCGCCTCAAGCACCTTGATATTTCCAAAACCCAAATTCAGGATATAGGAGAGTTGGTGAATCTAAAGGCCTTGAGATCGCTGAGAGCAGAAGAAACTCCGATTATGAGCTTCGCGGTACTCAATGAGTTTGATAGTTTGAAAAATCTGTATCTTTCGCAGAGTGGCTTCAACAATGCTGAGAATATCAAAGCATTGAAAAATCTGGAACAACTGGATATCAGTAGAAATTACCTGATCAATTTCAGTTCACTGCAGGAACTTGAATCCCTGAAGGTGCTGAACTTATCCAATACCAACATTCAGGATTTAAGCCCAATCGAACCTCTGGAGAACCTCGAAGTGGTAGACCTTACGGCTACGCCCATCGCGGATATAGCAGCTTTGAACAATAAACCTTCACTGATCAAAGTACTTACGGATGAGACCAAACTATCAGTTCAATCTGCTGATAATTTTATTCGCAATAACCCTAAGGTTCTCCTGATTCACCATGTCAAAGATTTGGAAAGCTGGTGGGCCGGGCTTTCTGAGGCTTGGAAAGCTAGTCTAAAGGAGGCCAATCCGGACATTGTGGGGGAAAGACCATCAGTAGAAACCCTGACCAGTACCATTGGTCTTGAAGAGCTTGACCTTAGCGATGCGGGCATTGAAAGCCTCAATCCTGTGACCCGGTTTGTGAAGCTTAAAAAAATCGATTTTTCGGATAATCCAGTAAGCGATCTGATTTCACTTTCGGAAGTCAAAACCTTGGATGTCATCATTGGGAAAAATACGCAAATCTCAGATATTGCGCCTTTGAATTCCAATGAGAATCTAATTGAGTTAGACTTGGCAGGTAGTCCGGTAGAGAGTATTTTCACTGCTATGGACCTACCTCGACTACAGTATTTGAATGTGGACAATTCAGCGATTATGGCCGATGAGGTCCCGCATGTGCTGCTTCAAAAGCCGGAATTGATCATCGTATACCGAAGTGATGAATTAAATGCATGGTGGGAGGAAATAGGTGAGGAATGGAAGCAGATTTTCCAAAGACAATATGATTTACCCGCAGATCCCGATTCGAAACAACTGCATCAGCTTACCGAGCGGTCCAGCCTTAGTTTTGAGCGGGTATCGGTTACGCAGATGAAGGCGCTTCAGGCTTTTGTGAACTTGAGATCTTTAGTGATTTTTGATGCCCCACTTCAGGATATTAGTCCTATTTCAGAATTAAAACTTTTGCAAAACCTGAAAATTTCTCAGGTGCCTGTAAATAGTTTTGAGCCATTGGCAGCGTTGAAAAATTTGGAGCAGCTGGACATCAGCAATTCCGGTATTGAGGATATGGATCCGCTTGCTGAGTTGTATCAATTGAAAGTTCTGAACGTCTCCGGAACAAACCTTAAGACTTTGAGCGGCCTGGAAGGTCTGATGGAACTCATCGAACTCGATGTGGCCAGTACAAATCTCCGCACATTGCGTCACATAGAAGGACTTCCCAATCTCAGGAAACTTTCCTGTTTCAATACTAGATTAAACAGCAGGACGGTGGATAGATTTAAAGAGTCAAATCCAGACTGCGAAGTACGATATTATTAATAATAGAGCCGGAGTTTGTTGCCCTCTGATGATCAAGCGCTATTAAACTCCGGCTCTAAATCTTTTCCATCCCTTAATTTCGAATCTTCTTTTGCTAGGCTAAAAAGGAAAGATCAACAGCGCGTGCTGGCTCACTGTATTGAAATCTCGCCAGACCCGGTTGAGTTCACTATGGGTTTTAGCTGCTTCCAAGCCTGCAAAAGGGTATAGTTTCGCATTTGACAATCTGCATCGCTGGGTTAGTTTTCTGCTTTTCTTACTGACATTTTTTAGCTTTTTCTCCGAAATGCTACCCTCTCTCTGGAGTTCTTGCCAGGATTTCTCCACCGCACGGTAAAATTCAGTCTTGGCTTTTTCCATTTTCCGGATTTCTGCTAGATATTTTTCCTTGAAATGGGAGAGGTGCTTATCGTCATATTTCCGGTACTCATGTCTTTTCCAAAAGCTTTGGATAATCAGGCTTTGCAAATGAGTAGCTATGCCCAGGATATTGGCAGCAAGTGTGGTCTCCGCAAACTGTAAAAAGGGATATTGATAGATAGGATGGGGAAGCTTAGCCGCTGAAGGTATGATCTCGAAACACCTTGTACTGGACACCTTAAGTCCCTTCACTTCAAAAGCATGGCTTCCTGTGGCAATCATCCCCATATAGTTCCAGCCATCCAGTATTTTCACATCCTGCTTGTCCAGAATAAAAGCTTTGACAATTGGTTTTTGATCCTCATCTAAGAGTGGCTGTCCATTTTCTAGAATTTCACAGTTTGCAGTCAAGTGACTGGCATGAAGTGCGCCTGAGGCATAAGTCCACCTTCCGGTGAGTTCATAAGTGTAGCCTACTAGGTTGGCTTTGCCGCCTACAAATCCACTCCCCGCCAGGCATAATTTAGGATCCCGGAAAATATCCGCTCGCGCTTGCTCTTCTACAAAGCCCACAAACCACCCTGCTCCAGCGCAAAGCGTAACGGTCCAGCCCAGGCTCCCGTCCATAGATGCCAGTTTTTCTTCTAACTTCAGAGCCTGGGGCAAGTCGTATTGCAAGCCTCCCAGTTCTTTTGGCACAAAGAGTTTAAACCACTTTTGGCGAAACACCTCTTGTAGCCAATCCTCCGGTAGACGGCCTAGATTTCCGGCTTTTCTTGCCTCCTGATCGTCAAATCGCACTTTTTCTTGCATAGTCTTTCTTCAGTTGCTTATTCCAGTCCAGGTATCCAAATATGGCGACAACGAATAAGAAAATAGTTAGTAAAGAGATTAAGATAAGTTGTTTGTGAAATAATAGCGGTATGGCCACCAGGTTGGAGACGTTTAACCAAATCCAGTTTTCCACCTTGCGCTTGGCGAGCAACCACATACCTGCCCATGCTGTGGAGGATACAAAGGCATCTACTACCGGTACATCCGAATCAGTGAAGTTTTCTAGCATCAGGTACAGAACCCCCCATCCTAAAAGAGCGATTGACCAAGTGATAAGCTGTTCATTCTGCGAGCTTCGCGTGATCCGGGGAGCTCCATCGGCTGACCTGTTTTTCCACATGGCCCAGCCATAGATACTCATGATCAGGTAATATGCATGGAGCAAAGTCTCCGCATAGAGCTTGGCATCTACCAGCAGAAACCCTGAGCAAAGTATTCCGATAATCCCGGCAGGATAAAGGAGCACATTGTTTTTTCTGGCTAATAAAACTTCGGTCACGCCAAAGGCCACAGCACACCATTCTAGTAAACTGGTGGCTTTGATCTGCTCCGTGAGCAGATGCAATCCATTTACAAAATCCATTTGAATAACAGTTAAATTATTATTCAAAAAAGGGAGAACAAGTAAGCTAATCCCTACGCCGGCATTACCCGGATCAGGTGCTCGGCAAGCTATGCCGATGGGTATGATCTCAGCCCGATTTTTTGGGGCACCCCTTTATTGAGCTGGTAAATATAGAAAAATTCTTCCGCTAACTATAAAATGGGATTTTTGTCATGCCAAAACCCTTAGGAATTTGAGCTGAGGTCTTGATTCATTTTTTTGGAAATGTTCTTGATGGCCTGGTCCAGCTCTTCGCTGGAAGTTTTCAGATGAGCAAGCATTTCTGACCTTTCGTTCCGGTCTATGTCAAAGTTTTGTAACAAATCGATCAGCCCCATAATCCTCGCCAGTGGCGCCCGAACCAGGTGAGATTGGTCAGCTGCCAGTTCCTGTAGTTGTATGTTTTGGGCTTTCAATGCCTGCAGGTACTCATACTGTGCAGTGATGTTCTGAAATGCAGCCACGTAGGTTTTTTCCTTTGATTTAGAACTACTGGTGACTATGCCATAAGTCTTGATTACGATTTCCTTTCCATCCTTGCCACGAAGGTGTTTGGTGAAAATGAATCCCTCATTTGCTGAAATACTTTGAAGATGTTCCAGGTCGGCTGTATCTTGTTCTATTCTCTCTTCGGTAGTGAAGTTCAGAATATGATCCCCTAAAATTTCTTCTCTCTTATAACCTGTGATTTTAAGGATGTTTGCACTTGCATAGGTGAAATATCCTCCTTCGTTCAGCTTGACAATACCCAAATCAGGATTAGTAAAAAGTAAACTTATTTCCTGCTGATTTTTTTTCAGAGAATCATGGAGTCTTTTGATCAGGCTGTAAAGCAAAAGTCCTGTAACCAATACATAGAAAATACCCTTCCCCAGCTGGAAATTGGACATTTGAGCCAGGTCATCACCAAATATGTATAAGACCAGCTGATCGCTGAAAAAAATCCAGCAAACTCCAATAAGCAAATAGATTAGGGTGATGCGTAAAGTAGGGTCTATTTTAAAAGTCTTCTGCATGGACATTTGCCAAGAGTATCAATCAGCTAGGGAAAATAAGTTGAATATCAGAGTATCCAAAATTTGATTTGAAAAATCTAATATTTAGGAAATTATTGGCCTGTGTGTTTAATTTTTTATATGATTATCCGCTTTCTTACCAGTAGCGAGAGCAATTATGGGTTAAGGTTTCATGCTACGTGCTGTGGGCAGTGGACTGTTGTCGGTGGACGATTATCCGCTACTATCCAGTCCCATTCTTTAACTGCTGGCATCATTGCAGATAATCAGAATGTTTTATTTGGAAATAATCAATTCATACTGCCTGAGGAGGCTATGTTTCACCTAAGGTGGAAATTGCAGCTTACATTTTGCCCAGCTCATTGATTAAATCATCTTTCCCAAAAAAATCAATAAATTACCGGACAAGTAAATAAAATTTTTAATTAAGTTTTTTCTCCCAAAATTGAGATGAAACCCTAAATTGCAGTTTAATACTAGGGATAGCCCGGTACAAATCATTTTAAAACCCTTCCATGTCCAAATCAAATTCTGTTTTGCTCTTAGCAATTCTAGCCTGTGCAGCTATACTCAGTTCCTGTGGTGCTCAGAAACATAAGGTGGAAGAGGGATTCGTCTCTCTCTTTAATGGAGAGAATCTAGACGGCTGGGTAGGAAACAAAACCTCTTACCGCGCGGAAAATGGCATGATTGTCATTGACCCAAAAGGCAGCGGGGGAGGTAATCTCTTCACGGAAAAGGAATATGCGGACTTTATTTTCCGTTTTGAGTTTCAACTTACACCAGGTGCTAACAATGGATTGGGCATTCATGCCCCTTTGGAAGGTGATGCAGCTTATGTAGGCAAGGAACTTCAGATTTTGGATAACACCGCGGAGAAATTTGCCCAGCTACAGGAATATCAATACCACGGGTCTGTTTACGGTGTGATTCCGGCCAAACGAGGTTTTCTAAAACCGGTTGGAGAATGGAACACCCAGGAAGTCATGGTCAAGCATCCCCACATCAAGATTGTGCTAAATGGGGAAACCATCTTGGATGGAGACTATTTGGAAGCAAGTAAAAATGGAACTTTAGACCAAAAAGAGCATCCCGGCTTGACCAAAAGCAAAGGGCACATTGGTTTTTTAGGGCATGGAGATGTGGTCCGATTCAGAAACATCAGTATCAAAGAATTATCAATAAACCAGTAATAAATTCACGATAAAATGAGTAAGAATATCAAAAATATGGAGCGTAGGGACTTTGTCAAGAAAAGTGGCCTGGGATTTCTGGGGGCTGCTTTGGCACCATCTCTTCTCGCTAAGCTACATGCAGGTGAGCGATTGAGAACAGCGCATATAGGACTTGGAATGATGGGGATGGCAGATTTGGATGCTATTTCATCCCATGAACAGGTAGATGTGGTAGCACTTTGTGATGTGGATTCTGACATGATGGCTAAAGCCAAGGCACTTCATCCTACTGCAAAAACCTATGCAGACTACCGGGTGCTATTGAAAGAAATGGGAGGTCAAATCGACGCAGTGATTGTTTCCACGCCAGACCATACCCATGCACCTGCATCTATGATGGCCATGGAAATGAACAAGCCAGTTTACTGCCAAAAACCCCTGACACATCATGTGTCCGAAGCTAGAGCTATGAATAAACTTGCGGCTGAGAAAAACCTGGTGACTCAGATGGGGATTCAAGTACACTCTTTTTATGATTACAAGTTGGCTACTCTTCTGATCCAGTCTGGCATCATTGGCAAGGTCCATACGGTACGTGCCTGGTCTCCAAAAAACTGGGGCTATGACGGACCAGGTCCCGAAGGGTCGGATCCAGTACCAGCGAATTTGGATTGGAACTTATGGCAAGGAACTGCACCTGAGCGTCCATTTAAGAAAGGATATTACCATCCTGGCAACTGGAGAAAGGTGATGGATTATGGATGCGGTACGCTTGGTGATATGGGGGTTCATATTTTTGATACTCCGTATAATGCTTTGCAGCTGGATGTGCCAGAGACTATCCTAAATGAATGTCGACTTCCTACAGGTTTTGGATTTCCGGAGCATAATATTGTCACCTACGAATTCCCTGGTACTCAGTATACAGCAGAGAAATTGAAGTGGGTGTGGTATGACGGGGCAGGAGCTCCTTCTGAGCATCCGGATTTACTATTGCCTGATAATGAGGCCTTGCCAGATCAGGGAGCCATGTTCTATGGGGAAAAAGGAAATTTGTTGTTACCACATTTCCAGCAGCTACCTAGACTGATCGTAGATGGTAAATACCAAGAGATGGACATCGAGAAGTTTAACTTAGGAAAACCGGTAAAAGACTACGAGTCAGAAAGTAAGAAGCACTATCACCAGTTTGTAGATGCTTGTCTGGGTAAGGGCGAAACTACTGCACCTTTCTCTTATGCTTCCCGATTGACTGAAACTATTCTTCTTGGTGTGATTGCAGGTAGATTCCCGAATGAAACCCTGCACTGGAATAGTAAGAAGGCGAAGTTTAAAGAGAGAAAAGCTAATCAGTACCTGGACGGTGAGTATAGGGAGTTTTAGACTTTGGAGATAAGATCCTCAAGCCAAGATTAAGGAGCCAAGAGCAAAGTATCAAAAGCCGGGATTTTGGAAGGAAGAGAGTTTTCAGGTCTAGCGGAGTAGCGACCATTCCATTCTCATCATTTCAATTTGAGTTTTGATAACCTGGGTTGGTTCTACCTTGACTTAGATCTTGGACCATTGAGAATAGAATCTTGTATAGGGTTTTCGTCCGCTGGCGAACAAAAATGTTCGAGAAAGCATAAGCTGATACTAGGAAAAAATGCCTCTGGAGTTAATTCAGGGGCATTTTTTTATGGCATAAAAGTGGAAAAGAATGAGGTGTCCTCAGAAGTCAGGTAGCTTTTGAAGCTAGCCTACCAAACAAACAATCTTATAATCTACCAATAAATTAATGATAGAACTTAAAGAAGTTGATAAATTCATAGAGTCCCGTTTTCAGCGGGTATTTATACTCAAAGGCATTAACCTGACCATCAAGCAGGGGGAGTTTGTCACATTAATGGGACCCAGTGGCGCCGGTAAATCCACTCTGCTCAATATCTTAGGAATGCTGGATGAGGATTACGAGGGGGATTACTTTTTTGGGGAGCGATCTATCCGTAAAATGAAAGAACGTGAGCGATCCGCGCTTCATAAGAGTGAGTTTGGCTATATTTTTCAGGCGTACCACCTGATCGACGAACTGACAGTTTATGAAAATATTGAAACCCCGCTTTTGTACAGAAAGGTGGGTTCTAGTGAGCGTAAAAGCATCATCGCGAATCTATTGGATCGATTTAATATGGTGGCCAAAAAGGATTTGTTTCCTGCTCAGCTTTCTGGAGGTCAGCAGCAATTGGTAGGCATTGCTAGGGCAATTGCAGGAAAGCCTAGCCTACTGTTAGCAGACGAGCCTACGGGCAATTTGCATTCTGGACAGGCTCAGGAAATCATGGAAATTTTTCAGGAATTGCACAGAGAAGGAACTACCATCATTCAGGCTACACATGCTCGGGAAAACGCAGACTTTGGCACCAGGCTGATAGATATGCTGGATGGTAAAATTGAGAAAGATGAAGCAATCAAACATGGTTAAAAATTTAGGATTCAGCTGTATAATTGCGGCTTTTTTTACAATAGAAGTTCAGGCTCAGGATACCCTTAGGTTGGATTTTCGCCAAGCGGTGGATTTGGCTTTGGAAGCCAATGTGGATTATCAGTTGCAGTCCAATAATCTGGAAGTTTTGGAAGTAGCCAAGAAATCGGCTTTTCTGTCACATTTCCCAAATGCGAACATTAATTCCTCATTTTCTCAGCAGTCCGGGCAGCAGTTTCAGCAAATAGAAGGGGAAATAGTAGTGACCAACGTGAAAAACGAAGTGGTCAATGCGGGCTTGAATATGAATATGCCACTCTTCAACTCGGGTAGGAGGATTTTGGATACCCAGTCTGCTAAATTGGCTTTAGAAGCCGGGGAAAAAGGACTTGAAAGGGCTAATCAGCAAATTGTATTTGATGTGGCTCAACGCTATCTTCAAGTGCTTTTGGATCAGGAGCTGCTGAGGATATCACAGGAAAATCTGGAGAACCAAAAGGAGCAATTGCGGCAAATAGAAGGGTTTGCAGAGGCAGGCTTACGCACCATTTCGGATCAGTACAATCAGCAATCTGAAGTGGCTAGATTAGAATCAGTAGCGGTAGATGCAGAACTTCAGCTTCAGAATGATCTCTGGAGACTATCGGAATACCTTCAGCTCGAACCGGGGGTCATGCCCCTGTTACAAGCGGTAGATCCTAGAAGTGAAAGCCTGAGGTTTTCAGATATGGGAATGCCGGAATTGTATGATTTGGCCCAGCGCAATCGCGTAGATAGGGTGCAGCAGGAGCTTTTAGTGGATTCCTTCCAAAAGGATATGAAGGCAATCAAGGCTATGTATTACCCTAGAATCGGTGCTTTTTATAATTATAACACCTTCTTTACCTCGCTGGATGATAGAAATCTACAGGATCAGTTACTGAAGGTTTATCCGCAAAACACCATTGGGCTTAATCTTTCTATTCCCATCTTCAATAATTTCCAGAATAAGCTAGAAGTCACAAGGAGTAAGGTGGCTTATAAGAATCAGGTTCTGCAAAAGGAATCTGTAGATAGGCAAATCTATCAAGATGTGAAACTAGCGCATCAAAATTACCTGGCGGCATTGAAAAAGCATAAAAATACCGATGTGCAGGTATTGGCAGCCTTAGAGGCGAAGAATGCTGTTTCGGAGCGTTTTCGACTCGGGATTTCAAATTTTGTGGATCTGGCTACTGCCAACCAGCAATTGGTAGCAGCTCAGGCTGATCAAGCCCAGGCTATCTACACCTTGTTTTTCCAAGATGTGTTGATGCAGTATGCATTGGGTACTTTGGAGATCGTGGATTAGGTTATTTGATTTATACAAAAAAAGCAGACCGAAAGGTCTGCTTTTTGGATTGGTGGTTATAGTTAATCTGTATTGTCGTCTTAAAGCATTGCAAAGAACATGTCCAAATCAGGTATCAGTACGATTCGAGTTCTTCTATTAATGGCCATGTTTTCTGGAGAATCATTTTCTACCAGTGGCATATAACTGGCCCTACCAGCTGCGATCATTTTCTCTGGAGCTACATTGAAGTCCTCCTGAAGCTTCCTCACGATGCTTGTAGCTCGCTTCACAGATAAATCCCAGTTGTCCTGAACTACTCCAGTAGAAATAGTCCTAGGGTCAGTATGCCCTTCTATCATTACCTGGAGACTTGGCTCTGCATTGATCACTTCCGCTAGTTTTTGGAGTAGAGGGTCGGCCTTGGTGTTGATTCTATAGCTGCCCGTATTGAATAGCAACTTATCCGACACAGAGATCATGACCACCGTCTGGTCAATAGCTATGTTGACATCGTCCTCTTCTCCATCTACTGAATTCTCAGTGATGTTTTTCTTAAGGTTGTATTCCACCGCCAAATTTACAGAGTCTTCCAGCGTTTCCGCTTGCGCAAGTTTTTCAGGATCCACATTGGCCAAGGTCGCTTTCATTTTTTCCTTAGAATTATTGGACATCAGGGTAGCTCCTTCTAAGCTGAGCATGCCATCATTTTGAATGGTCAATGCGTCATTGGTGTCCCGTAGGGAATTAATTCTGGCATTATATTCAGCCACTCTGTTTTCAATGATTCGCATTTGCTCCTCCAGCTCAGCTTTTTCTTGCTCAGTGGTAGCGAGTTCAGTTTGGGTTTTAAAAAGATTGCTTTCCAATTCAGTGTATTTCTTTTTCGAAACACAAGAGACCATTACAGTGGCGCTCAAAATACCTGTAACAATAAGTGATTTTTTCATAGTTGATTTCTTTGTATTTGCATCAACTATTTCAAAGCAATTGCCAAGACAGGCACTGGGGGGAATATAGGGGGAGAATTGTTCAGAATCAGCTTATATGCACGATAGTGCTGCTTTTTTTACAAATGAAAAGCCCCAACTGAAGATTGGGGCTTGGGTGAAAAACTGTGGAAAGCATACACATATTGACTATTCCTATACTCATGAATCATTCCATTTGATTGTTCAAAACTTTGAATTCATTCATTACCCGGTATGCTGCTCTGGTGATGTCTGATTGGAAATTCGGGTCTTCAGAATTAAAATTTGCGGCAGTATATCCCTGCCATATGGTGTTTCCTCTTTTGCTATCAATCACGTAGATGACCAGCATTCCTTCATTTTCGCTGTATTTGACATGATTGTAGGTTTCGTCTTTTTCCTGTTCTTTGTCCAGTTCTCCATCTTCTTTTACTTCCACATTGCTTACCCGCTGTAGGTAGTAGTTGAATTCTGGCTGTACATAGCCTCTGTATTTAATGGAATCCATGAAGATCTTATAGCTCACCAGCAGGTCTGGTTTTTCTTCATTTTCCCGGAATCCCTGCGAACCCAATCTCGCTCCAATAGTCGCACTGAGTACAGGCGTGATCAGAGAGGTGTCGATTTCGGTGGGGGCTACAAAAGCAAATGTTTTGTATCGCTTAAATGAAGCTTGGTAGTTGTAATCATATTCTGTCACGTAGTCCTTGGAAGAGAAGCATCCCGCGCAGATAAACAGGATGAGTGCGAAAAGAAGGTAAGGGTTTTTCATGGTTGATAAAGTCTAAGTAGTGAAATTTGGTCCTATATACGTACTAGCCGTAAAGCTTGGATTTAACTAATATTAACAGACTATTGTTTAAACTAAATATATGGAATTCAGTCATATAGCCTATTAATTTACTATTAATTCCAATAAATAACTTTGATTCACAATAAAATACTTGGTTTTTGCAAAGAAATCAATCCTATTTATCCTAAGATACCCATATGAGTGATTATGAGCGTATTATCTCTGAAGCTAGAACCTGTAGATATTGTGAAACCCATCTTCCTTTAGGGCCTAGACCTGTATTTTCTGTACATCCAAAAAGTAAAATCCTGATCATTGGCCAAGCTCCTGGTACCAAAGTACATCAAACTGGGATTCCATGGAATGACCCAAGCGGGAACGAATTGAGACGCTGGATGGATGTGGATCAGGAGACTTTTTACAATTCGGAGCTATTTGGCATTATGCCCATGGGGTTTTGCTACCCTGGTAGGGGCAAGGGAGGAGATCTACCCCCTCGGCCTGAATGTGCGCCGATCTGGCATGAAAAACTTTGCTCAGAAATGCCAGACATTCGGTTGACGCTTCTGATCGGGCAATATGCCCAAAAGTATTATTTGGGGTCTTCTAGAAAGAACACTTTGACAAAAACTGTGGAGTCCTTTGAAGAATACCTACCGCAATTTTTTCCTTTGGTACACCCATCCCCCCGCAATCGTATGTGGCAAAGGCGAAATCCGTGGTTTGAAGATGCAGTGGTTCCAGCTTTGCGCGAGCAGGTAAATGAGATCCTTCGAAAAAGTAATTAGTTAAAAATACTTAAGGATTTGTAGCTTGATCAAGGATTTAGTTTTTTAGCTAGTAATCTCAGCATCATCTCCTTGATCTCAAATTTTTACTATGAAGCATAACCTATCTTATTTGTTTACTTTCACTTTGACCGTCGCTTTATTTTCCTGCGGAAAGCAATCATCGGTCGATTCTTCAGAAAAGAAAAGTTTTAGTTTTGAAATCACTGATTCACTTCAGGTGGATTACCTCGGTGAGATGATGCTCTTGGATTATGACCCAAAGGCTGAAAAATATCTGTTGGCCACGAATTCTTACTACGAATACTTAGAAGTGGATGAACAGGGCAAAATCCTCAATCATAACAGTTTCAGTGAAGATGGTATAAATGCAGTTGGGCAAGCGCTAGGGTTGGGGTATTTCAATGGAGATGTCACGGTCTTCAATCCGCCAAAAGGATATTATAGATTTCAGGATTCAACCAAGGTAGGAGAGGTGAACATCCCATATCCTCATCAGGTTTTTATGATGTACCCTAAGCTCGGAATGTTTGAATCCGGAGATAAAATCTACTATCCAAAACCCTGGCCGGAGTCACTAGATGTCAATCTGCAGGAAGGGGAATTCTATCAGGCTTTGCTTCATTTGCCGATTATAGAGGCGCAGGATAAAGCGAGCGGCGACACGCTGGGAGCCTTAAGGCTACCTGAGTCCTCTCCGCTATTGGAGGATGAAGTAAATGGCTTTCCCATTCCGGTTTATTCCATGGATGGAGATAAATTGCTGCTGAGCATGTGGTTTGAGCCTACGATCTATGTGTATAATAAGGTAGGGGATAAGTTTGAATACGAGCAAACCGTTTCCGTGGATATCCCGGATTGGGTACCCACTACTTCCGTACCCTTAGATCAGGCCGAGCAGTTTTTTGCAGAGAACCAAAAGAAAGTACCCGGTAACCTTACGAATATCCTCGTGACCGAGGAGTACTATCTGGCCATCTACAACAGAGGACTTACTGAAGCACAAAAAACAGCTTTAGGTTCTCCCACTGATGGGGGATTGTCCAGAAGGCGGATGAACCCAAACTTTGCAGCGGTTTTCGACAAGAACTTTAATCAGTTGGCCAGTAATGTGCCCATTCCTATAGCCAGTAATTTCCCTATGGTGGTCAATGCTGATGGAGAATTGGTTGTCTCCAAAATTGCAGGATTGTCCGAAACCGAAGATGATGGGATAGTGCTTTATAAATTGAAATTGACCAAGAAATAAAAACTTAAGGAATGCCTTTAAAAATAAGAATACCTCTAGCAGTACTTGCCGGGTTCTGCTTTTTTTCCTGGACTAATCAAAAATCAGATTCCTAGCAAAATCAAAAAGCCAACTTTTCCTTCTCCATCGTGGATTCTGTCCAAGGATGCTTCCCTGACGGAAACTGAGGATGACGGGATTGTGCTCTATAGCTTGAGATTGGATGAGGATTAAAGCCATTCATAAAGTCCTGCTTCACCTATTCAAAACTAAACTATAAATGAGCGGGCACTCAAAATATCACAAGATGTATTGGTATTATACAAGTCTGCTCAAATTATAGAATTCTTCATAATTAGGCCATGCGTCCAAATATTATTTTGAAAAACTGTACTAATGTAAAATTAATTCAAATCACCCCCTTGCTTACCCTATTTTTTTTGATAAGTTTTGTACCGAAAGTTGAATTTTTAAAATAAAAAGGTATATGTTTAAAGGCATAAAGTGATTGGATGCTTTGAAGGTGACTTATAGTTTATTCTATATATGATCCACATACTTATCCCAATCAATGTAAGTTGCTTATCACAGCTTTATGAATAGTTGATCTAAATTGCCTAATATTAAATCACATACCGTATTGTCCGATCAAGAGCTGGTGGCTTTGCTGCAGTCCGATGATTTCAGGGCTTTTGATGAATTATATAGCAGGTATGCGCCTAAGCTTCTGGGTTTTTCGAGTACCTTTTTTCAGGTAAAAGCTGAGGCAGAGGATGTAGTTCAGGAAGTATTTCTGAAAGTCTGGGAGAGGAGGTCAAAACTGAAACCTGACTTGAACTTCAGTAGTTTTTTATTTACATCTGTAAAGAACAGAATCTATAACAAACTCAGAGATCAAAAGAATAATGTCCCTTTAGAGGATTTTGAGCTAGACGCCATCATTGATGAATCCACGCTGGGGCAGGATAATTATTATGAGTCTAGAAAACAGGTCGCTTTTGAACTTTTGAACCAATTGCCGGCTACTCAACGCAATGTTTTTACCCTGAGTAAGTTAGAAGGATATTCCCATCATGAAATCGCTCAAATGCTGGATATATCAGTCCGGACAGTGGATCATCATATTTACCTGGCGAAAAAATACATCAAAAGCACCTTGTTTGAGAAGTCACCCCTTGCCATCCTAATCACCTTGATGCTGCTTGCATAGCGCATGAAGCCTAGCTATTACTCTTCCTAGTTGATATTCAACCCAATCACCCTTGGTGTAGTATTGCCTTAGCTATTTTATTTTTTCATAAGTGTAACTTTCAGTAAATCATGCGTTTACATTTTTTATGGTGAATTTTTGAATTTTTTTTCTTGATTCTTTAAGTAGTCTGCAGCCCTTGGGTGTATTAGAGTCAAAGAATCTCCAAGTGGATAAAGAAATACTAATTAGATTTTTAAATGGCGTAAGTACTCCTGAAGAGGCTGCGCAAGTAGTAGAATGGCTGGACATGCCCGGATCCAGGGCAAAACTGGATCAGTTGCTGGAAGAAAGCTGGGAATCAGCTCCCGAAAGCAATGATACTGCTGCCCTGGAAAGGATCCATACCAGCATACATTCGAAGCTGGAACCACCCAAGAAAACCGCTTGGATAGGCTGGAATTCGATGATTATGAAGGTAGCTGCATTAGTGGTGTTATTCTGCTCATTGATTTTTTCTTTGTTTAGGTGGAGTGATCAGCCAGACACTGAAATCAAGGAAGACCTGAAGATTTATACCAGGAATACACAGTCAGGTGAAAAACTCAGAATTCGACTGCCAGATCAGTCTTACGTCATTTTGAATTCGAATTCATCATTGACTTTTGATTCAGAATATGGAAAAGAACTTCGGAAGATTTCACTGGAAGGAGAGGCTTTTTTTGAAGTGGCATCTAATAAAGACGTCCCGTTCATCGTACACTCCGGCGAGCTGCAGACCACTGCACTGGGTACAGCTTTTAATGTGAGTTTCAGAAAAGGAAAGCATCAGGTAGCCCTCACCGAAGGAAAGGTGAAAGTGCAGCTGCTTGATAAGGGCCAAACCTTGGACGATCAGCTTGCGAAATTTTTAGACCCGGGGACCATGGCTTCCTATGATTCGGAAGGGAAGGAATTCGAAGTGGCAGCATTTGACCCTGTGGAAACCACAGCCTGGAAAGAAGGACGAATTCGATTTAAAAGAAAGCGACTTCAGGACATTCTCGGTAATCTCCAGGATTGGTATGGCGTGGAAATCACTGTGCATCGAAGCGTTCAGACCAATCGCAGGGTTTCCGGTGAGTTTAATAATGAGAGCCTCGAAAATATTCTGGAAGGTCTGAGTTTCTCTCTGGACTTCAACTATTCTATTAATGAAAATCAAGTAACCCTAAAATAAACCGCCCATGCGAAATATTATTAGCAGCAGGATGAATAAGCTTAATTCCTGTGGAAAAACCACCACCTTAACCCAAATGCACTATGAAGATTAATTTACTTTATCTGATTAAGGCGCTGTCGAAAAACCTCCTATACGGCGTCTTGATCCAATTTTTGTGCTTAACCACTCTGATGGCCAGAGAAAGCAACGCACAAATTACCCCTATTGACAAGGCTCAAATTAAGATTGAAGTTAAGTCTTGGAATGCCTCAGAACTGTTTGACTTTATCGAGTCAAAGACGGAGTATATGTTTGTATATCCAGAGGATATTGTTTCAGCTTTGCCTAGCATACCGCTAGAAGGAAGAATGAAAACTGTTGAAGATGTCTTGGTGAAATTTGCTAAAGAAACCGGACTGAGGTTTAAGCAGGTGAACAGCAGCATCTATGTAGGTAAGAATCAGGTTCAGGAAGCTCTGGCCGAAACTACCCAAGCAGCTGAGATTGAAGTCAGCGGTGTGGTAAAGGACGAAACAGAATTTCCCATCCCTGGAGTTACCGTCATAGAAAAAGGAACCACCAACGGTACCGTCACTGATCTGGACGGAAAGTACAGTCTGACTGTGGATGAAGGATCTTCTCTGGTTTTTTCATTTATAGGATACACCACTCAGACCATAGATGTGGGCGGCAGAAGCTCCATTGATGTATTTATGCAAGATGATTATGGTGATTTGGATGAAATTGTAGTCGTAGGATATGGTACTCAGAAGAAGAGTAACCTTACCGGTTCGGTTACGGACTTGAAAGCTGATCGTTTGGTTCAAACACCAGTGACCAACGTAAAGGGTCTTTTGATCGGTCAGGTTCCAGGTTTGATTTCCAACCAAAATCCAGGTTTACCGGGTCAGGATAATGCTTCCTTGAGTATTCGTGGCTTCGGTAATCCATTGGTGATTGTAGATGGAATAGAATCGAATCTAGATAGAATTGACCCGAATGATATTGAAACTATTACGGTACTTAAAGATGCTTCAGCAGCCATCTATGGTGCCAGAGCGGGTAATGGAGTGATATTGGTGACTACCAAACGTGGTGCTTCAGGATCCATGTCCGTGAACTATCATGGATATGTCGCTACCCAGAAAAGATTGACCTTTGCAGAGCAAGTGGATGCAGCTGGATTTATCAAACTTGGAAGAGATGCGGTATTTAACGGACAATATGATCCGGCAAATCCAGATGCAGATATCAGTTATGGTACCTTGTTTACTGAAGAAAACTTGAATCTGTATCAATCTGGAGAATTGCCAAGTTACAATTGGGTAGATGCAGTAGTGAAAAATTCAGGTTCACCCCTGATGAGTCATAACTTAAGTATCAGAGGTGGTAGTGAAAAGATCCGCTATTATTCTTCTGTAGGTTACCTAGGTCAGTCAGGGATTTTCAAAGGCGATTATGATTATAATAAACTGACCTTGACAAATAACCTGGACATTGACTTGTTTAAGAATGTAACCTTGACCATCAATGGGCAATACATCAAAGAGAATCAAGATTATTCCGCTGAAGCACCTTCAGTAATTTGGAATGACCTACGTACTTCTCAGCCGATTTTTAACCCGAATCTTCCGGATGAAAACAGAGCTCCTTATTCTGGCTTCTCGGCTAGATCTCCTGTAGCTAGAATTCATCAAAGATTTGTGGGCTACGACAGAACTGACAAGCATACATTGACAGGCGCGGCTGAGTTAAGGTATGATTTGCCATTTGTAAAAGGACTGGCAGTAGGTGGAAAAATCAATGTGAGAGCCAGAAACCTGCAAAATGCTACATTGAATACCCCTTATGAAGTATATACTTATGATGCAGATGCAGTAACCTCTGATTTTGATGGGTATACGCTAGAAGGCTCAATTCAGGGAAATTCATTCAGTAGATCCAACTATTTTGGAGGAGCAAATGACCCGAACAGCAGAGTGCTTTCGAGATTTTATGCCACTTATAATAAGGAAGTCAATGATCACGAATTCAGTGCTTTGTTATTCGGTGAAAATGAGAACAATACCTATCGTTCATTGACAGTCACTCGGGTAGATCTATTGTCTACAGAAGTTCCGCAGGTAGGCGGTACCAATGAATTGACAAGAACTTCTGGTACAGGTCGAGATATAGAATATACCCGGGTGAGTTTTGCGGGTAGATTCAATTATGCTTATGCAGGCAAGTATTTGTTTGAAGCAACACTACGTGCAGATGCCAGTTCTAAGTTTGGTTCCAATGCTTGGGGCTATTTCCCTTCTGTATCTGCCGGATGGAATATTGCCCAAGAAGATTTCTTAGCAAACTCCAGCACTATTGATCAGCTGAAGCTGAGACTTTCCTATAGCCAGACGGGTGTAGATAGCAATGTGGGTAACACCTCTTTCAATTATCTATCTGGATTCGAGCAATCCGGCTCTGCTGTTTATTATTTAGATGGAAACCCCACCGCTATGATAAATAATACTGGATTAGTGAATCCTGACATTACTTGGGAAGAGACTACGCTTTACAATGCCGGTGTTGACCTGACCATGTTTAACGGTACTTTGTATTCTACACTTGATGTGTTTTACAGGTATAGAGATGGATTATTGAGAACTCCCCTAGAGTCACTGCCATCCACATTTGGAGCTTCACTACCTCAGGTAAACCTGGATTCCAGAAGTAATAGAGGTTTTGAACTTTCTATAGGTAATCAAGGTGCTGTGGGAGATTTCAGATATGACATCAATGTGGGTGTGGCTTATGCCAGACAGAAATATGAAAACTACGAGGAAGACATTGATACATCGGATCCTATTCAGGTACAGTTTGACCAAAGAAGCGGCAGATGGGTAAACATTTCTTTTGGGTATAAAACAGACGGCTTGTTCAACACCCAAGCAGAAGTAGATCAATACCTGGAGCAGTACACCATAGAAGATATTAATGGCTCTCCAAAACCAGGCGATATCCGTTATGTGGACATCAATGGGGACGGTATGATCAATAGAGCTGACCGATACCAGATCGGCTATGGAGATAACCCTGATATTACTTATAATATTTCTCCAAGAATATCATACAAAGGTTTTAGTCTAGCCATGCTTTGGCAGGGAGGAACAAACTTCAGTGTAAACATGACGGGTCTGAACAGAGCGGCATTCAATAACGAGCAAGTTCCTTTGAAAATCCATGAGCAATATACTTGGACCCAAGATCCGAGTAACCCAGGAGTAGGATCTAATCCAAATGCACAATTACCTGCTTTCGAAAGAAACGGTACCAGACCTTGGAACAATATCAACTCTGATTTCTGGATGTACGATGGTACTTATATCCGACTGAAGACCGCAACCTTGTCATATTCATTGCCAAGTGTGGTGCTGGACAAGGTAGGACTAAGCAATGCTAATGTTTACCTATCAGGTGATAACCTAGTTTCATTTAACAAACTAGGGATTTACAAAGATGCCATTGACCCAGAAGAGGCCTCTAGTAACGGAGGGTTTGGCTTGCCATTACTCCGTACCATGTCCTTTGGTGTTCAACTTGGATTTTAATAATGTATAAACGAAAAAACATGAATATCATGAAATCAAGAATAGTAATAGTGGTGCTTTTGTTGGCCGTTTTTGCATCATGTGAAAGTCAATTAACCAAGACTCCTGATTTTATCTCAGAAGATGTGGTCTTTGAAGATGAGAGTCTCACAGAGGCATATCTGGCAAGTGTATACAACAGAATGGAGTTTATTGATACCGGAGGAGAAGGTACCCTGAATATGGGGATGATCCCGGCCGCCGGTGCGGAGCATATTAATTTTGCCAACTGGCAGACACCAAATAGCACCTACAGAAGATCATACACAGCTGCAGCAGGACCAGGGCCATTGAATTACTGGAAATATGGAGCCATACGAGATCTCAATTATCTGCTTGAGAATATTGTCAATAGTGAATCTCTAAGCGAGGAATACATCCTTCAGAAGAGCAATGAAGCTAGATTTTTGAGAGCCTTTATCTATTTTGAAATGGCTAAAAGATTTGGTGGAGTGCCTTTGATTACGAATGTACAGGAAGTGGATGACCCAGATGAAGAGTTGTTCCCTGCTAGGACTTCCGAACAAGAGATTTATGAGTTTGTGATGGCGGAGCTGGAGGATATTATAGTGACCATGCCAGATGCCAAGTCTGGAGCTAGCGGAAGAGCGGATAAATACGCTGCTTTGTCCTTACTATCCCGGGCTTCTCTTTATGCAGCCAGTATAGGAAATTTTGGAGAAGTTCAAGCTGAGGGTGTTGTAGGTATCTCTCCTTCTAGTGTACAGGCTTTCTACCAGAAGTCGTACGATGCAAGTAAGGAGATTATAGAGAGCGGCATGTTTGCGCTTTATAACAAGCATGACGACAAAATGACTAATTTCTCTCAGCTGTTTTTGGATGAGGGGAATGAAGAGGTGATTTTTGCGGAGGTGTTTGAGCCTATTATCAGAGGACATGGCCTGGACAATTTGGCCACCCCTGCAGGGTTTTTGTCAACGTGGAATTCGAACTACCCCGTTTTATACGATTTCGTAGAGCAGTTTGATTTCGTAGATGGCAGAAAAGGAACAGATATTTCCCGTGATGATCTTACTTCCGAAAACCTATGGGATATCGATGATTTCTTTGGAATGAGAGATCCTAGATTCAGAGCTTCTGTATTTTACCCGGAGTCTGTTTGGCAGGGTGATTTGGCATATTTCCACAGTAGTACCACCTATACTAATGATGCTGGGGAGCGTGTTACAGTTTCCTCAGGTACTTTGGATAGAAATGGAGAAGCATGGCCAGCTGCCTGTCATCCTAGAAATGCTAGAAATACTGCTTTATTGCTTCGCAAAAGACTGGATGAGTCTAATCAAGAGCCTATTGCTGGTAGATCTGGCCAGGACTACTACGTGTTCAGATATGCTGAAACCTTGTTGAATTTTGCTGAGGCAGCGTACTATCTTGGAAATACAGCTGAGGCTTTGGATGCACTGAACCAGTTGAGAGACCGCGCAGGGATGCCGCTTCTTACTGAAGCCACAGAGGAAAATATCCGTCAGGAAAGACAAGTAGAACTTGCTTTTGAAGGACATAGATTTTGGGACTTGATCAGATGGAGAATTGCGCCTCAGTATTTGGATAAGGTTCGTACCAAAGGTTTGGTGTTCAATTATGATTTGGATGCAGACAAGTATGCCATTACTTTGAAAAATGCAGAAGGTGAAGAGCGTACATTTGGCCCCGAAAGATATTATTTACCAATATCTTTGAGCTTGATCGCAGATAATCCTAATTTGACGCAAAACCCTGGATATTAATTTATTGAATGATTGATCTGAGGATAAGGCCAGAGTTATTCTGGCCTTATCTCTTTTGTTTATACAGACTTATGATGATTAAACCGAGCAAAATTTTATCTCTTTTATTAGCCTGCGGGCTTTTTTCCTGTGCGGAGAAATCTGCTGAAACAGCTGAAAATACTCAGCCCAATGTGCTGGTAATTTATACCGATGATGTGGGCTATGGCGATGTCTCAGCTTATGGAGGAAAAATCCCTACTCCAAATATTGACCAGCTAGCAGCAGATGGACTGTTATTTACCAATGCCTATGCCACAGCGGCTACCTGTACACCATCTCGCTATTCTTTGTTGACCGGCGAGTATGCCTGGAGAGCCAAAGGCAGGGGAGTGGCTCCCGGAGATGCTTCGGCTTTGATTCGTCCCGGGGTAGAGACTTTGCCGGCTGTGATGCAGCGTGCGGGCTACCGAACGGCAGTAATAGGCAAGTGGCACTTGGGACTAGGAGGAGACAATGGGCCAGATTGGAACGGGGAATTGAATCCCGGCCCGTTGGAGATCGGCTTTGATTACTCCTTTATTATTCCTGCTACAGGAGATCGGGTTCCCACGGTATTTGTGGAAGACCATCATGTGGTAGGCTTGGATCCAAATGACCCCATAGAAGTGAATTACCGGGAAAAAGTAGGTGATCGGCCTACAGGGAAGGATCATCCGGAGCTATTGAAGATGATGTGGTCTCATGGGCATAATCATACTATTGTCAATGGAGTGAGTAGAATCGGCTACATGGCAGGTGGAGAAGCAGCGCTATGGAGAGATGAGGATTTTGCCCAGACTTTTGTAGACAAAGCTTCTGGTTTTATCCAGGCGGAGTCTGAGAAACCCTTCTTTATGTATTTTTCCACCCACGATATTCACGTGCCTAGGATTGCCCATGAGCAATTTCAAGGCGCTACGGACTTTGGTCCTAGGGGAGATGTGATCGTACAGCTGGACTGGCAGGTAGGTGAATTGATGAAGCTGCTAAAGGAGCAAGGTCTGGAAGAAAATACCCTGGTCATCTTTTCCAGTGATAATGGCCCCGTGCTAGATGATGGATATGTGGATCAAGCAAGGGAATTGACAGGAGATCATGCTCAAAATGGAGGTCTGAGTGGAGGAAAATATTCTGCTTTAGAGGCAGGAACTCGCGTGCCTTTTATTGTTAAATGGCCGGCAAAAGTCCAGGCAAATACAAGCTCCGATGTAATGTTTAGCCAGGTGGATTTGCTGGCTTCCTTTGCGGCAGCTAATCAGGTTTCCTATGATTCCAGTCAGGCAATTGACAGTGAAAATCACTATGAGACCTTGATAGGAGAGTCAGAGACCGGACGCTATGCACTGGTGCAAGAAGCCTTATTTAGTAATTTGGCTTATCTCCGAAGTGATGGGTACAAGTTCATCCCTGGAAATGAAGGACCTGAAATGGTGCCTTGGGGACCAATCATAAGAACCGGTTTTGCCGAGCAGGATCAACTCTTCAATATCCAATCGGATCCAAAAGAGACCAAGGAGCTTTCAGCAGATAACCCAGAGATTCTAGCTGAAATGAAAGAAGAGCTTAGAAAGATAGTTGAACAATAGAAGGTAAAACTACTTATCTTTTAAATAGGCTGTCTCAGAAGGTTTCTAGTTGTCTGCCAGCGTAGAGTCGAAGACCATTTCCTGTAAATCAGGATACATTTTGACTTTGCTCCATGCGATAACTTGTGCTTTTGAGACAGCTTTTTTTTGACAGTCTACTGCAATTCGGTAGACCCACTCAGCGGTCAACCTAGGAAGAAATCCTTCAGCACAAGGAGTTTATTAGCTTAACTCCGGTGCCAAAACTGTCTCTTTTTCCAGGCTAAAGTGCTCTATTTCTTTTCTCAGGCTATTAAACTGACTTTGCATTTTATTCAGCACATCTTCAGAATCAAAAGAGACCTGGTGCATCAGCTCTTGATAATAAGAAATACCTTGCTGGAGGTTTGCCCTGAATTTTTCCAGGTAAGCTTCTTTTTTAGCGACTTTCTCTGTGATTTTTGCGTCAAACTCTGTCCTGAGATGCTGGGCATACAGCTGAAGTTCCTTCACAAATACATGTGGCCTTTCCAGGTCTAGTTTCAGCGGTAGCTTACCATAGATATGATCTACCATCTGTTTCAATGAAAAAGTCCCCTTGAAGTAGGCAAGGTTAGGGCCGGGGCAGATTGTGACAGCATTAAGGTTCCTTCGAGGTACTTCACCCATAGCCAGTATGCCGGGGGCGCTTAGTCCTTCGCATAGGCAATCCTTGGCTAGCACATCTTCCAGTTCCTCTTTGGCGATCTCACCAAATTCATATTGCTTCACTTTGAGGTTTTGATATTGCCGGGATGCGGTGCAGATAGGCTTATCGGTAAACTCCGTATTATTGGAAAGGAACTTCTTGTAACAGGGACTTCCAGGGCGGTCTTTTGCGATTCTTGACTTTCGCTGTTCCTCAGCAGATGAGTTGCGCAGGTTGTTAAAAGGGACACCAAGTGGTGAGGCCTTGCTCAGGTGAAAGTCAGATTTCCTGGCTTTGAAAAGTCTGCCCAAGGTTTCTTCATCAACTGCAGTGGCTTCGGGAACCAAGAGAAATGGGCTTCCCCAGCCTGTACCATCCAATTCATAATATTCACGGATAAAGCTGTCTTCAGCGGCATTTCCCAAACCTCCCTGATAGGTAACCTTTAATTTGTTGCAATGAATAACTGTGTATAACCCTTTCTCCTCCAGTGATTTTTGGCAGGTTTCATAAAGTGTTTGGTAAAGTTCCTGTCTTCGATTTTTAAACTCTTCCAGGATAGGGCCGACCAGTAGTCCATCTGTAGCAAAGGCATGTCCACCGCAATTCAAGCCAGATTCTATCCTGAATTCAGAAACCCAAATTCCTTTTTTGGCCAGAAATTTCCCCTGTATCATAGCCGATCGGTAATCACTCACTTTGAGAATAATTCCTTTCTGGGTATGTCCGTTTGCATCAGGGAAAAAAGCCGGGAACTGCTCTATGTAACTGAATAATGCCGGGTTCATGCCTGCCGAGAAGACTACTGAACCTCTTGCCTTACTTTTTGCAAAGCCCCTGAGTGCTGCTAGGGCATCTGAATAGGTTCTGGGAAGTTCTTTGCCATTTTTGTCATAATTGAGCTTGTCTACCTTGGTCATGATGTTGACGTCGATAGCTCCCGGCTGCATTAGGGTTTGGAGTTCATGCTTTAGCAGGTCACGGTCTTGACCTGAGGCCTTCAGGTATTTTTGGTACAAAGTAGAAAGCGCCGAGTTTACGGGCAGTAAATCCAAATATTGCCGGAACTCCCTATTGTTTTCCCATTCTGAATGAACTAGTTTGGAAAACTGCTCCTCTACTAACTCAGCCATTAAGTCCAAATATGCAGTTATTCTTTTGGCACGAAAGTCTTCTTCCGTTTCTGGAATCGGGGTGAATGCTTTTACGAATTTTCTGGAATAAATCCTCCGCATATCTTCCAGCAAATGGTCGTCCATGATGGATACCACGCTCGAAATCCCGAATTTGGCCACTTTCAATGGAGTATCTACTGTATAGCCCAATCCCATGACTGGAATATGAAAGGTGTGTGGGGAATATGATAAAGACATAAACAAAGCTTTTGAGTGAATATTGATCCAATAGGCAGGTGCAAACCTATGGATTGCCTAAGCGACAAAGACTGGTGAAAAGCAGGAGGGTTCCTGACTAAAGTCAGTTTTGTTGATTTCTGGATGCTCCTTGATGAGTTAAATTTTTCACAAGCAGGGATGGAAGAGGTATTTAGCGAAAGGTCTAAATCAGCATTTTCTCCTGTACTCAACTGCAGTAAATATTAAGGCTTTCAGAAAAAATATCAATGCCTTGTAGCGGATAGGGGAACTGATGCGTCTGGGTATAAAATTGTCAGAATGAAGGTGCTTTTTCGGATCTATCTGCTTTTTCTGTTTGCCAGCTATTCCCATCAAGCCGGTGAAGAGAATTGTGGGTTTAGTTCTGTAAATCCCAACCAAGGGTCTAATTTTGCGATGGTTGAATTATCAGAGCAAATGGATGTTACCTTGTTGAACGAGAAAAGACTAAGAATGAAGGGGGACGCTGCTTTGCTTGCTTTTCCGCTTCAAAAGAAAATACCCGAGAACTCAAAAGATTCTGATGAGCGAAAAGTGGACGTTCTGAAGCCCTACAATAAATCAAAACCCACAGAATAAAAGGTTTGAATTGAACTGGACAGACGAGGAGTTGATTGCCGGTTGCAAACGGAAATCAGCCAAATATGAAGAAGTATTCTATAAAAAATATTATGGCTATGTCATGGGGATCAGTCTGTCCTATTCAAAAGATAGAAGCCTGGCAGATGAGATTGTAAATGATTCATTTATGAAATTCTTCGGCTCGGTACATAAAGTGGAAGATTTCCAATCTGTCAAATCATGGCTACGAAGAATCACCGTAAACACAGCCATTGATTATTTCAGAAAGCAGAGAAAATATCAAAACCAAACAGATATCTCTGAGGAAAGAGAGGTAGGACATGAAGTGCATGCGCTGAATGATCTTGCATTTCAAGATATAGTAAACCTGATCAACCAACTGCAGGATGACCACAAAATGGTCTTTAACCTCTATGAGATCGAAGGATACAGTCATAAGGAGATTGCCGATAAACTTGGCCTTTCCGAAAGCTCATCCCGAGTCTATCTCACCAGGGCCAAAACCCATTTGAGGCAGTTGGTGTCAAAACATTTGAATGAATATGAAGGAAGATAAGCTAGATCAACTCATCGCTGCTTCCCTGAAAAAGAAGTTGGAAGAGGCGGAAGTTCCTTATGAACTTGGCGCTTGGGAAAGTTTTCAGAAAAAGAGAAAGCTAAAGCAACGCAAAGCCATCGTTTATTGGGTAAGCGGGATTGCTGCTGGACTGGCATTGCTGCTGGCGGTAGGAAACGTGCTGGATTCGGATGATTTAAACCAAACAGGTGCATCGCAAGAAATAATAGCGGATCAGGGTCACACTGAACAAAACCCTCCTGTGCCAGCTGATGGTAGTATTGAGCCAGAGCAAGAAGCTAAGGTAAAATCTCCAGAGAGTTTTAAACCTAGCGAACCTGAAAATACAGCTGATTCAGAACTATTAGCTGCGCAAAAATCCGAAAATCAAGCTTCTAAAAAAACGGAAAGTAAGCCGGTACCAGAAGTGCCAGCTGCTGTTTTAACTGAAAGGCAACTTGCAAGCAATCCAACTGAACCTCAGCTGCCAGTTAAGCCCGAAAATCCGCTTAAGCAAGAGGTAATTGCAGAAGGTAATCTTACAGCAGCAATCAATAGTGCTGAGCCGGAAAAGCAGGTAGAAAAGCCTTCGCAGTCTCTAGCTTTGGCACCAGCTAAAAGTGAAGAGAAAAATATAGCAAAAATAGCCCTCTCTGAGCCCAAGGAGGAAAAAGCTGATTTTCCTGAAATAGAAAAAGATAAAACCATGGTCAATTTGGGCATGGGAGTTTCTCCGGGCTTTGGTGGCGCACAGGCCAATAACAGTGTTACTTCGGCTTCTACCATAGGCTTGGGAATGCTGGTGGACATAGATTTGCCGGGTAAACTGGTAGTGGGGTCTGGTCTAGGTCTCAACTACCTGAATCAAGTGAATGAAGTCCAAAGCTCTATACAGGCGTATGGAAATAGTTATCCCCAAACTGATAAAACCGAAGTGCGACAGATGCAGATTGAAATGCCTGTTTTCGTGCAGTACCCAATCACGAGAAACAATTCCATATCGCTTCAGGCTGGGTTTTCAAATTTCTTCGCTTTAAACCAAAAAGCGGATTTGGAATATACGGCAAATGCACCTGTGCCTTCCTTTAATGCAGATGCGCTGGGAAGTTCGTCGTTTTCTATTCAAAACAAGGTGGTGCAAGAAAGTAGGGCCCTGGAATCAAAAGACGGTAGATTTTATCCTTTTGCGACGGTAAATCTCGGCGTGAATCTGAGGGTGCTGGAAACCAAGGGAGCAAGCTATGTGATTATGCCATTCTATAACTATCAAGTCAAACAAATCTCTGGATATGGAGATACTTATGGCCTGTTTGGTGCCAGTTTCAAGCTGAATTTCGGTGGAGGAGAAAAGTGATTTTTTCCTCTTGTTCCAATCTATACTAGTAGTGACCTGCTTCTCCGGAAGCAGGTTTTTTTATGGATAGAAAGTGAGG
This sequence comes from Algoriphagus sp. TR-M9, assembly GCF_027594545.1. Taxonomy (NCBI): domain Bacteria; kingdom Pseudomonadati; phylum Bacteroidota; class Cytophagia; order Cytophagales; family Cyclobacteriaceae; genus Algoriphagus; species Algoriphagus halophytocola. Next base: position 1,529,540 of record NZ_CP115160.1, read on the forward strand.
TGAAATTTCCAAGCAGCAAACCTTTTCAAATTTTAGGGAGAACGCTAGCCTGTGCTATAGAGAAGGTAGAGGCTGGTTCTGAATGAGGAGGCCGGAATCAAGGCTTTTTCCAATTTACAGGGAACATCTCAAGATTCTAACTTCAAAGGGGGTCCCCTCTGGCAAATGTTTCGCAACCCCTAGGCTTTTAGTGGCCTTTCATTAGCTGATATTGCTGAAGCGAAAGCACCCTATCAGGATGTGTTGGTACTGGACTTAGCGGAAGGCTAAAGGGAAATTCTTACGCTAGATATCTCAGGGGGAAGGGAAGTAATGATATACCCCAAGGAAGATCATGTTCCCGCAAGTTTTACAGTTCTTAATTTTCCTGGTAGGAAATATTGAAAGTCAGTAGAAGAGCTGAAGACCAAAGAGATCAGTTTTGAGTAGTATACAAGTGAAATAGAGCCTGATGAAAAGAGGATTTGCAGGGCAATTGGAGGGCTGTTGATTGCCTGGCTTAAGGATGCATCCGAAAATATACTAGTAACGATTGAGGTGATATGAGGTTAAAACTCTGCTTTTGCTGTATAGCAAAAAAAATCCCGATCTAAGCAGACCGGGATTTTCCATTGTGGTATTGAGGTTAGTTATCAATAATTGATATAGTTGGTCAGTAATTGCAAATCAAGCTTTTTGTCCGCATCGGTGGTTTCTGCATAGCCTTTAAGAATCAGCGTAAATACCCTGTTTCCAAGTAAACTGACATCGTTGGCAGATACCAGCACTTCTCCTGACTCAGATAGGACTTCAATGTCGTAAAGATCCTGATCCACATTTTCGAAGCTTGTGTTTCCTTTAAAGCCAGTGGAGGAGAAAAGTGGTGTTTCGCTTTCATTGAATACCACGGTGACATTTCCTGCATCTGGAGATAAGTTCAAAAATCGGATTTGTGCCTCTGATTCGTTTGGTTCAGCCCAGTCATCATCTACCAAGAATGCATCCAATTCTTCACCATCCTGAATGATGTACATGGAGTATACCGAATCGACCTTCACAGTAAATTCTTTTTCGAAAAGCGTAGTCACAGAATATTGCTCAGAAAAGAAAAAGGGTCTTTCACCAGGGAAATAGCTGTTATAGCTCAAGGTTTGAGAATACATCAGCGGGAAATTATTTACGTCTCTTACATCTGTGGAAATGATCAATCCGGGACTGTCAGGCGCTCCATTGTATATGGAAATGTACCCTGAATCAGGTACCTGAGCGATGTCGTTATCATCTAGACAGCTAGTCAATCCGAGGGTTCCACCGAGTAAAGCTAACGTTGCAAAGGTTCTAAGCTTTTTGAATGCAAAGTCTTTTACACTAATCATATTTTATTTGTTGGTTTAAGTTTAATCTCTTCCGAGACGTAGTGCCTTTAGATTTCGCTACAGATTCCACTCTTTTTTGTGAAATACTATCTTAGATCTCATTCTAAGTAGGTGTATAAACAACTGATAAAAGCTTAATGGAAGCTCATTGGGATTAAGGAAATTAACTGAGACTGCTTTCTAACCCTTGAAGTTTGAACTTAATTCAGTAGGATTAAAAAGAATTGACTATAAATGTAGAAAGTCCGCAGCTAAGGCGGACTTTCTAATGGTATTCAACCTAAGTTTTCACAATTCCACTGCAAATTCCTCTTTCGGATTTCTCACTTTTTTCATAGGTAAAAGCCAGTCATTTTCCTCATCTCTATAGCCTATAGGCAGCATAAGCACAGATTTCAAACCAATTGAACGTAAGTCAAGTAGTTCGTCCAGCTGTTGATTGTTAAACCCTTCCATAGGAGTAGCATCGATTTTTAGTTCTGCAGCTTGAGCTATTGATAAGCCAAATCCTATATAGGCTTGTCTAGCTGTATGAACAAAGTTCTCCTCAGGGGTTTGTTTCAGGTAAACCGCTTTCAGCCTATTTGTATAATCATTGAATTTGCCGCTTGGCAAGCCTCTTTCCTGAGTAGTCAGTTTAAAAATAGAGTCAATTCTTTCTTCTGTGTATTGATCCCAGGCAGCGAAAATTAACACATGTGATGCCTCTGCTACTATTTGCTGTCCATTGGCAATCGGAACGAGTTTCTCTTTTAACTCAGGGCTACTCACTACGAAAACTCTAAACTGTTGCATTCCTGAGGAAGTTGGGGCCAATCTTGCAGCCTCCACAATTTTGTCTACATCCTCTTGAGATACCTTTTTGCTAGGATCGTATTTTTTAGTGGCGTATCTCCACTCTAAGTCTTTTAATAAAGCCATGATAATTTAAAATTTTATTGGTTTAGCTGTGATAATGAATTTCCGACATTCACATGATGCTAAAGCCTTATTCGATCCGAAAAGTTCAGTGTCTGTGTATTTATTGTATAGACATTTAAAAATGATGACCTAGATCAATTATAGGAGGAAATTTTGAATAGCAAGGGGATGTATTAAAAAGGACTTATTGCTTAGTTTTATCTTGACCGGTGATTTCTGCTTCTTTGATCCCATCGCTGTCCCAAGCATGGTCATTAACAGAAAATTTCCGCATCAATTCACCTGAGAGAAGACTTTCCTGCATTTCAATCTGCTGTTTACTCTTTGTGATATATTCATTTTGATTGTTTTTGAATTTGACCAGAACTTTTAATGCCTCTTCATCATAATCGTGAAATTGCTTTGCCATTCGGTGTACAGTATGAGCTCTAAATCCTAGTTTTTTAAGAACATCTTCTCCCATTTTGATGGAGGTATCTAGATGTTCCCTATAAATATTGGTAACTCCTTTTTCCATCAACTCAAATGCATCATATCTATTTTTAGCACGGATCATCACCTCCAAATGAGGGAATTCCTGTTTGCAAAGCTCCACTAGTTTTATGCTGTATTCGGTGTTGTCTAAGGCTGAAATCAGAATATTCGCTTCTTCGGCTCCCGCTGATTGCAATAATTCCGCTCGGGTGCCATCTCCAAAATAGACTTTGAAACCCATTTTTCTTAAATATTCTATTCTCTCAGGGTCTGAATCCAAGATAGTGGCTTCCACACCACTTGCTCGGAGAAACCTGCCCAAGGTAGATCCGAAATGCCCAAAACCAATGAGAATCACTTTGTTCTTTTCCTGGAAGCTATCCATCTTATCCTCCCCGATGTCCGTATTCTTGGACAACATGGGTATAATGAACTTGTCAAAAACCAACATTAAAATAGGGCTGATGGTCATGCTGAGGGCAGTCACCGCCATCAAAGTGTCCGTAAGAGACTGGTCGAAAATCCCAAGCTGTTGCGCAAATGCATAGGTTACAAAAGAGAATTCGCCTACCTGAGAAAGACCTATTGCAAACTTCAAATTTGAGGAGAACTGGAGTTTTTTGACTTTTCCCAAAACCAATAAAACCAGTGTTTTTAAAAGGATAATACCCAATGTCAAGGTAAACACGGTACTCGCATCATTGAAAATAAGGGAGAAGTTAATGGTAGAGCCCACAGCCATAAAGAAGAGCCCAAGCAATAGCCCTTTGAATGGTTCCAAATCGGATTCAAGCGCATGTCTATAAGGAGAGTTTGCCAAGATCACACCTGCTAAAAAAGCACCAAGAGCTGGGCTCAATCCCACTATTTCCATTAGGTAGGAAATGCCAACAACGATCAATAATGCAGAGGCTGTGAATAATTCTCTTAATCTGGTTTTGGCTACAAAGTTTAAAAGAGGGCCAAAACCATACCTTCCCAAAAGAACCACGATTCCTATAGCTCCAAAAATTGATAAAGTTTGAGCCCAACCAGGAAGACTATCTATAAGCCCATGCATGCCGTCTGTATGCTCAACAGCTAATTCAGGAACAGCTATGACTAATAAGGGTAAGATCGCCAAAATAGGAATCACAGCGATATCCTGCATCAGCAAAACCCCAAATGACATTTTCCCAATGGGAGAGTTCATTTCGTTTCGTTCTTTGAGAGATTGGAGCACAATGGCAGTTGATGAAAGAGCCATGGAGAGGGCGATGGCCAATGAAATTTGCCATGGAATGGGAATCAAAAGTCCGATAACAAAAACCAATGCTGCAGAAACTAAGACCTGAGAAAGCCCAATCCGAATGATTAAATCCCTGATTTTCCAAAGGTTTTTTGGTTCTAATTCCAGGCCGATCAGAAACAGCATCATTACAACTCCAAATTCCGTAGCATGCATGATGTCTTGTCCTTGACCTTCATTGGTAATAAATCCAAGCAAATAAGGACCAATAAGGATTCCAGCCAGTAAATAGCCCAGAACTGATCCCATTCCCAATCTTTTTGCCAAAGGGACGCATATGATCGCAGCTAGAATATAAATGACGGCGTTTGCTAAAAATCCATTCATATCTTTGAGGGGCTTGGTCTTAATGGCCTATCGATTGTCTCTGAATCTCGAAGTTGCAGGATAAACTCTCGATAACTTTTTGCCTTTTCTTGTAATTCTGGATCGGAAATTTTAAATGTGCCGGATAAATGAAAAGGAGCCAGGTATTCCATAAGGCAAAGTTTTCCCGTTTGCTCAAAAGGCAGTAGAAAATCTGTTATGGAATGTTGATTCCTTCCTTCTTTAGAGTAGGCTAATTCTGACCCTCCAGAGGTTATTGCATTCAATAGATATTTTCCTTTTAAATACACTCCTCCCGGACCGTATGCCCAGCCAAATTCCAAAACCAGATCGATCCATTGTTTTAACAAAGGAGGGCAGGAGTACCAATAAATGGGGTGATGCCATATGACTACATCGGCTTGAAAAAGGGCTTCTTGTTCTTCTTGAATAGAAATATTGAAGTCTGGGTATAGCTCGTACAAGTCCCGGATTTCTACATTTTCCAAATTACTGATCGAATCGATCATGGCCTGATTAGCTTCTGAATGTTCAAATTTCGGGTGAGCAAAAAGGATAAGAATTTTTCTCATATTTAATAGAATACTTTACCCTTGAAAGTCAATTTTTTGATGCGTTCCATCACAATATGGCTTGTTTTGACTGCTTCCACATCGACAAAATGCCGTGACTTTGGAGTCTTTTTCTACTTCTCCTTCTGTCGTTTTGATTTTTACCTTTCCGAAAATCAGTAATGGCCCATTTGGACTAATTTCCACCTGTTGAGGATTAGCAGCTTTGGTAGGTTCATCTGTTTCTTTTCCTTGAAAATAGTAACCTAAAGCCCCACTAGGACATTTGTCTATTTGCTTGGCAATATCTTCTGAATGGGTTCCCTCTGCAACAATCCAAGGTCTTCTATTGAAATCAAAAACCTTCGGAAGACCGTTGACACAGTTCTTGGAATGGATACACTTATGCGGTTCCCAGATAATGGTTATGTCACCATTGGAATATTCTTTTTTGATAGGTTTCTCCATTGATAGAATGGTTTAAAAATTCAATTTGGTATAAGATAACCAAGAATTGGAATACGGAGTTTTGTTACTATTTGAGGTTATAGGATTTTGACAGGAGGAATTTAACTCCACATTCTTTGATTACCCTAAGCTAGAATATTTTGAGCGGATGTTTACCTCATCTAGTAAATGAAAAAGCCAGCTACATTTCTGTAACTGGCTCTAGTGTAAGTTTAAATTAATATTACATCTTCAGATTTTCCATTTCGAGAAGTTGAGGCTGGAAGGGTTGCTCATAGAGACGTTTCCCTGTTGCTTTGTAAAGTGAGTTACCCAATGCCGCGAAAACAGGAGGGAAGAGTGGTTCGCCTAGTCCAGTAGGATCTTCTTTGCTGTCTACGAAATGTACTTCGATTTTTTTCGGTGCTTCTTTATGTCGAATCATTCGATACGTATCAAAGTTTTTCTTGGTAGGAGCCCCATTTTCAAAAGCCATTTCACCGTAAAAAGCATTTCCTATTCCATCTACAATAGCTCCTTCCCCCATATTAGCTGCAGCATCAGGGTTTACTACGATACCACAATCCACAGCGGCATAAACATTTTCAACGACCGGTTGATTTTCCTTGATGCTCACATCTATCACTTCGGCCACGTAGGAATTGTGGCAGAAGTAAGCAGAAACTCCTCTTGAAATGCCTGAGGGCACATTGGACCAGTTGGATTTCTCTCTGACCAACTCCAATACTCCTGCATATCGCTTAGGGTCATAATCATTATTTTCTCCTACAGGATTGGTTTCAGCTCTTTTAAGCAATTCCAATCGGAATTCGATAGGATCTTTACCCATTTCCTCTGCCAGTTCATCCAAGAAACTTTGTTCGGCACCAGCAATAAAGTTGGACCGGGGAGCTCTAAATGCGCCTATGGTAATATTGGATTCAATTTGCCATCCCTCAGCCAGATAGTTGTCTAAAGCTCCTGCTGGGAATCTATTGGCGTGGATAGGAGATTCTGGAATACCGCCAGCTTTTACGTGTAGTGCCAGAAGATTATTTTCTTCATCCAAAGCAGCTCTATAAGTGGCAGAGTAGGTAGGTCTATAAACTCCTGCACTCATATCATCTTCACGGGTATAAACCATTTTCACAGGAGCTTGAATTTTCTGCGAAATCAAAGCTGCTTCTGTCATATGATGACTGTAAGCTCGTCTGCCAAAGCCTCCACCCATTCTTGCTAGATTGATTTGAATTTTTTCCTGAGGCATTCCTAAACTCGCTGCAATAGTTTGTTTAATTAATTCAGGTGCTTGGGTAGGACCATAAATTACCGCTTTGTCAGCTGTAACATCAGCAAAGCAGTTCATAGGTTCCATGGTATTATGTGCCAAAAAAGGAGCTGTATAGGTTCTCTCCATAACTTTTGTAGCCTTTTTAAATGCACCCTCTGGATCTCCATCTTTTCTTAAGACATTACCTGGCTTGGCGATGTATTCCGCCATTTTAGCTTTGTGAGAACTGGAGTTTTCCAAACCACCAGGTACTTTGATAGCTATGTTCTGTCCACCTCTTCCAGCCATAGGGAAGGTGCTTTCCGGTGCTTTTTCCCATTCAGCTTTCAGATTTTTCTTAGCCTGTAAAACCGCCCAGGTAGAATTACCCACTATGGCAATAATTACCGGGAAAGTAGTCGTGTCAAAGAAGTTTCTGCCATAATCATCCTTAAATATTTTGACTTCAAAAGCATCTTGAATCCCTGGCATAGAAGTGACCGAACTTTTATCAAATGATTTAAGCTGCATTCCAAAAGCCGGAGGATGGACAATGGCTGCATACTTCATCCCCTCCACTTTATGGTCTATTCCAAACATGGGTTTTCCGGTAACTATTTTAGTACCATCCACATTCTTTTTGGACTTTCCTATGATTTTAAAATCAGATATTTCCTTCAATTTAACAGTCTCAGGATCTGGTGCTTCTAAGGTTCCGGCTAAAGAAGCCATTTCACCGTATCCTGCTTTTTTACCAGAGCCTTTATGTTCTACATTTCCGGTATTGGTCGTGATTTCAGATGCCGGTACGTTCCAGCTTTGCGCTGCAGCATTGATGATTAATTGTCTTGCTGTGGCACCGGCAGTTCTCAAGGGCATCCAGCCCTGCCTGATCCCCTGACTTCCTCCGGTAAATTGACGATCAAATCTTTCCGGGTAAAAATCTGCCTGTTCTACGAAAACATTTTTCCAGTCTATATCCAACTCTTCGGCGAGGAGCATTGGAAGGGAGGTTTTTACATTGGACCCGAATTCTGGGTTCGGATTGAATAAGGTGACGGCTCCATTTTCACCGATCTTGATATAGCTATTGATTTCAAACCATTCATCTGGCATGGTTAATACTTGCTCTGGTGTAGGCTTACAACCCGCCAACCAGCTGAAGCTAAGCATCATTCCTCCACCTGCAAGTGTAGAAACCTTTAGAAATGATCTTCTATTTAATTTTTTATCTATTAATGTCATGATCTCTAGGTTTAGGCTGATTTAGCAGCGGTTTTGATGGCAGCTTTGATTCTGGTGTAAGTTCCACATCGACAGATGTTACCATTCATCGCATTATCAATATCGGCATCGCTTGGGCTTGGGTTATTCTTGAGTAAAGCTACGGCTGACATGATTTGACCAGCTTGGCAATAGCCGCATTGAGGCACATCATGTTCTAACCATGCTTTTTGAACGGGGTGATCTCCATTTTCTGAAATTCCTTCAATAGTGGTTATTTCAGCATCTGATGCTGCCGATACCGGAAGTTGGCAGGAGCGAACAGCATTGCCATCCATGTGTATAGTACAAGCGCCGCATTGAGCTATACCGCAACCGAATTTGGTTCCGACCATATCGAGATGATCTCTCAATACCCATAGCATGGGAGTGCTTGGGTCCACATCTACACTCAGGGATTTACCGTTGATTTTAAGATTATATTGTGCCATTGGATTTGTATTTATCTCTAAATTAATTATTTATAAGGAGTGTTACTTACGAAATTCAAATTAAAGTCAATCGATTGAGCTAAGATTTAGTGTTTAAATCAAGAAAAGCCAAGCCCACTTGGACCTGGACTTTCTTGTTACCCAATCTATCTATTTGTTATTTTTTGCCGATTGATTTTTTGTATTGTGATGGGTTCATGTTCAAAGCTTTTTTGAAAAAGTTATTGAAATGAGTGACTTCTGTGAATCCCAATGCATAGGCGATTTCTGACACATTCCAATCGCTGTGTTCCAATAGACGTTTGGATTCGGCAAGAATGCGCTCGCGAATGATTACAGAAGTTGATTTGCTGTTTATTGCTTTTACGGTTCGGTTGAGATGGTTTACATGAATGCTTAGTTCCTGTGCAAAATCTGAGGCAGACCTTAGATTAAGTGTATTCCGTAGATCAGTAATGGGAAATTGACTTTCCAATAATTGCAGAAAATCAGCACTTATCCTGTTTGCTGCAGTATTTGTAGGGTCTTCAGTTTTAATCTTTAGTCGTATTTTAGTTGCTGTCTGAATCATAGATTTTTCGAATCTCTTAACATTTTTAAGCAGTGTGTTCAAATGCCTAGAAGCCCACTTTATGACTACTAATTGACGAAAAATAATCCTACAGTTTGGATGAAATCAATAGACAGCATGCTTCTCTCACCGAGATAGCAGGTTTGATCTACGAATGAAAAAGTCCCCATCGAACAAAACTTGTTTTTCCCACTAATTGAATGAAAAAGGCATTCTGTAGTTGACTATTTTATGAAGCCGGTTTCTTTTGAGCGGTTTAAGAAAGCCATTGACAAGGCGGTAGAATACCTTTCAGTGCAAGTGGTGGCTGAGGAAACAGGAGAGAAACCCGATTACTTCTTTATCAAAACGGATACAAGAATCGTGAAATTCCTCTTTGCAGAAGTGCAGGCCATAGAAGCCCAGCGGGAATACATCAAGATAATCACTCCGACACGGAAAGTGATGTCACTTGTGTCACTGACGAGCATAGCCAAAGCTTTGCCTGGAGAATTTGTGCGAATTCATCGCTCCTTCATTATCAATCTGCGGCATATCGATGAAGTCCAATCCAATGAGGTGTTGATTGGGAAGGATTTGTACCCGATCAGCAGGAACTATAGGGATGAGTTTTTCAAGAAATTGGGAGACAGGAAGCTATTCTAACTTCCCATCCACCCATCTTACAGTGAATTTTGATTTCACTTCTTAAGCTGATGGCAGTTGGTGCTTTATGATGTGGCTCACCTTCCACCTATCAACCTGAAGATTACGGCGACCAAGGCCAAAACCAATAGTATGTGGATCAGTCCTGTCACACTGTACACAAATACGCCTACAGCCCAGCCGATTAGTAAAATTACCGCGATAAGGTATAATAAAGAGCTCATGTTTAATCGAGAATTTAGTTGAAACTTATTTTCTGTTTTGATTTCAATACAGGTGCCATTCCCTAAAAATGCCTCAAATTGGATTTTGAGCTAGGTTTTAATAGGGCGAAAGGGACAAATGGGGGAAATCAAATCCACCTTTTGGGCAAAATGTTTTTGAAAGTACATGCTAATGCCGGGTTAGGGTCTTGAGTTAAGGTTTTTCTTGGGGTTTTGAGACTCCCCAAAAAAACGGTGGATTCTAGCCACATTTTGAGAAAGAAAATACCTCAATAAATTCCTGCTATTTAATGATATCTACTTTAGAATGCGTTTTGAGGCATGTTTAGTTTGATGGATTGCTTTTTGAACTGTGGGTGGGGAAAACAAAATATTTCTAACAATAAGCTGACTGATATGAGTACACTAACTGCCCTCCCCCCTGAGATTATCCAAGATTCCAATTTGCAAACTGGATCCCTTCATTGGTTTCCCCATACTGACCTACATTCTCTGAAGAAACGTGTAAATCAATATAAATCTGAAGGATTGGAAAGTCTGCGGATTGGCATTAACTGCGCAGATTTACAGGATGAATCCATAGACTTGGAATACGACCAATTGTTCAGGGTTTTAGGGGACAATTTTCTATTACAGCCTTGCTATGTGAATTCATTTTCACTGAAACCATCTGGTAAATCTTTAGCTGAAATTGTAGAGCATCACATACATAGTTTTGGCGACTCATTTGGATGGGTAGAGCTGTGGAGAAGTAGCCAAGACAGGCAAGGGATTACTACTGATAAAGACAATATTTTCTCGGACAGAATTGTGTTCACAGCCACGCTGAGTAAGTATTTTGGCAAACAGGTCAGCTTAGGAGGGGTACAGCCTGGGGATTTCGAATGGATTACCAATCTGATCTGCAACCATGCGCACAGAAGTATACGGGCGATTGGTATTCAAAACTCCGCTTCACAAGAAGATGCTAATCCCTTGTTTTTGGTGAACAACCTGAAAAGCATGATCAAAGCCAAGCAGTTAGATCTGGAGGTTTGGGTGTCAGCTTAGGGGATGAGGGTGGACTAGTTTAAATAGTAGGAAAGAGGTTTTTGCTTTTTCAGCTAAATTTATTCACGCTAGGGGAGAGATCCACTTTTTTGGTGGTAAGAGCTGAAATTTTTATAGGGTACTATATTCCTAAAGCTCCCGATTGTGATGCTAGGAGCTTTAAGGAGTTTGAATTTATGTTACATCAAGCCTCTCACGCTCTTGCTGAGCTGGTTTTGGAAGTTTTGGAAATTGAGATCATTGATGAAGGCTTGGCTGTAGTCTTATTTTTCAAACCAGAGGTGAATAATATTGGTTTTTGAATGATGCCTTGACTAACTAGCCAATTGTTGAGTTCCCTTTTTTCATGGTCTTGAAGTACTTGAAGTGCTTTACTATACTCTTTCATCAAGAGATGCTTATCAAAGCTGACCTTTTCCAATATGGTTTTGTAATAATCTATATACTTAGTTTTTCCCATGGTTAAAATAATTTTAGGTTTTACATCACGGCCTTTGATCCTTGGCCATACAAGTATCCCCTTTGGATCTGTCAGTTGATTATTCGGATTATCCGCAATGATGCCAGTAGTTAAAGAAGGTGGCTAGATAGTAGCTGATAATCGTCCACCGAGAACAGTCCACTGCCTACAGCACGTAGAAAGATATCTTACCCCATAATTTCTCTCGCTACCGGTAAGAAAGCGGATATCCATATTGTTTATTTGTTTGATTGAAAATCTTAACAATAAGGTGGGGAAAAGTAAGTGGCCAGCCCAGACTCAGGCTGGCCGATGAAGGTTAAGAAATCTCGATCGTGCGAACGGGTTTCTGCCTTGCCTCTTCCCGTTTAGGGATGATTAGCTTGAGAATACCATCCACATAAGTTGCCTCGATTTTTTCACTTTCTACGGTGTTGGGGAGGTCAAAGGAGCGTCGGAAGGCTGAATAACTGAATTCCCTACGAATACAGTTTCCATTTGAATTACGCTCCTGCTCAGAATTTTTCTCTGCTTGGATGATCAAAGAACCATTGTCGATTTCTACTTTGAAATCTTCTTTTTTCATTCCCGGAACAGCCATTTCAACTTTGTAGTCTGTACCGGTTTCCATGATGTTTACCCTTGGCATGCTGAGGTTATTTGATGCTCTTCCTATGCTCATGTCCTCCAAGAAATCAAAAAAACCTTTACCAGGGAATTCTTCAAAGAGGTTAGGAATGACTGTGTTGCCATTTCGTTTCATCAGTGTGTTCATTGCTTTGTCAATTTAATGGTTAAACAACTAAACAGATTTGGTGAGAAGATTCTCCAGTACCTACTTGGGATATCCTCACCAAAAAAACCGAATGAATCGCGATTCTTCAATAGACAAAAAAACAAGTGACGTGCCAAGCGGAATTGCAGAGGAGTGCTGTCAGAATTTTTGTGAAAAAATGACAGAAAAAGTATTGGGAGTCAGAAATATTGACATTTTCTAGCTATCAATATACGCTGTGCAGATAATAAAATTGTCCGGTTATCCACAATGGCGGCGGTAAGCAAAGAATCTCGCCAGAAAGTCACGGATATTCGTCCACACTGGTTCGCCTAGAGGAGACTACAGTCAACTGTCCCCAGCATGTTCAAAGATACTTCCCCCTTTTTCCTTTTTCAGTTAAGAGGCCAAAGCATTGCAGCATAAGTAAAATAGTAGAATGAAGGATACTTCAGCCTGTCCCGTTATTGGTTACTGCTAACAAGCCGGATGTCCAAGAATTTGAAAATTCAAGTCGATAAAAACAAAGCCCCAGACAATTATCTGGGGCTTGAAGTGCACTCGGAAGGATTCGAACCCTCAACCCTCGGAGCCGAAATCCGATATTCTATCCAGTTGAACTACGAGTGCAGAGTGCTCTGGAGCGGGTGCTCCAGAACTTTATGATTTTAGCCTTCTAGTACAGACTGTACTTTGTCGGCTGCTTCTTTCAAGGTGATTGCAGAAAATACTTTCAATCCTGATTCGTCAATGATTTTAGCACCTTCTTCAGCGTTAGTTCCCTGAAGTCTGACGATTATCGGAACTCGGATATCACCGATAGACTTGTATGCTTCCACTACGCCGCTAGCGATTCTGTCGCATCTTACGATACCACCGAATACGTTGATCAGAATAGCTTTCACATTTGGATCTTGAAGGATGATTCTGAAACCTGCTTCTACTGTGGTTGCATTAGCTCCTCCTCCTACATCTAGGAAGTTTGCAGGCTCACCACCTACTAGCTTGATCATATCCATAGTGGCCATTGCCAGACCTGCTCCGTTTACCATGCAGCCTACGTTTCCGTCCAGCTTCACATAGTTTAGACCAGACTTGCCAGCTTCCACTTCCAATGGATCCTCCTCAGCAATATCTCTAAGCGCTCCTAGGTCTTTGTGACGGTAAAGCGCATTGTCATCAATATTCACCTTAGCATCCACTGCCAAAATCTTGTCATCTGAAGTTTTCAACACTGGGTTGATCTCAAACTGTGAAGAGTCAGTGCCTTCATATGCATTGTAAAGTGCTGTGATGAATTTCACCATTTCCTTAAATGCATTGCCAGTAAGACCTAATTTGAAGGCTACTTTTCTAGCCTGAAATCCTTGAAGCCCAACTTTCGGGTCGATCCATTCTTTGATGATTTTCTCAGGAGTCTTTTCAGCGACTTCCTCAATGTCCATTCCTCCTTCGGTAGAAGCCATGATTACATTGCAACCAGCCGCTCTATCCAATAGTATAGACAGGTAATATTCTTTTGGCTCTGAATCACCAGGGTAGTAAACATCCTCAGCGATCAACACCTTATTAACTTTCTTTCCTTCCGGACCGGTTTGGTGTGTTACCAAAGTGCCGCCCAGGATGTTTTTAGCCTTTTCAGATACATCTTCCAATTTCTTGGCAAGTACCACTCCATTGGAGTCAGTTTCCTGAACTTTTCCTTTTCCTCGTCCACCTGCGTGGATCTGAGCCTTGATCACATACCAGCTAGTACCGGTTTGCTCGTTCAATTTAACGGCTGCTTCATGAGCTGCTTCAGGGCTTTCGGCTACTATGCCTTCCTGAATACGAACTCCGTAACCTTTTAATACTTCTTTAGCCTGATATTCGTGAATATTCATATGTGTATGATTTTTTAGCTCAAATGTCATCCCGATAGCTATCGGGAGAAATCTCGCATTCTTGGTTTTAATACCCCTTTGACTTTTCAGTCATGCTCGATTTCATCCTTTGGAAATTTTTGCCCGAAGTTAAGGGCTAGGACCCGATAAATCAAACCTGAGTTTTTCCTTTTTAAGAAAAAAATCCCCTTGTTTGACAATGGAAATACGGGTTCGCGAGCTATTTCCACTATTTTTGAACTCCTAAAAAATGATAGCATGCTGAAAGCCAACGGTATCCACAAATCTTATGGAAGCCTCAAAGTTTTGAAAGGTGTAAACCTGGAAATTTCAACTTCTGAAATTGTTTCCATAGTCGGTAGTTCCGGGGCTGGGAAAAGTACCCTTTTGCATATTTTGGGCACTTTGGACCTGCCAGATCAGGGTACTTTGGAAATGGATGGTGTGGATCTTAGAAGGTTAAAAGGTGAGGAGCTGGCAAAATTCAGAAACAGCAGCATTGGTTTTATTTTTCAATTTCATAACCTGCTTCCAGAGTTTACTGCCCTGGAGAATATCATGATCCCAGGAATGATAGGTGATTTGCCTGAAACCAAGCTAAAGCAACAAGCAGGCGAACTGGCAGAGATTTTAGGGATTTCAGGAAGATTGGAACATAAGCCCGCTACACTTTCAGGAGGAGAGCAGCAGCGAGTGGCGGTTGCCCGATCCTTGATCAACAGTCCGGCGGTTGTTTTTGCAGATGAACCCAGCGGCAACCTGGATACGCAAAATGCCAAAGGACTTCATGAATTATTTTTCACATTGAGAAAGGAGCTTGGACAAGCCTTTGTCATAGTTACTCATAACGAAGAGCTCGCCAACATGGCAGATCGGAAAGTGGTGATGCAGGATGGGTTAATTCTTTGAGATTTTAGAAGCTAGACTTAAGACATTAGAGTTTTTGATACAAGTCAAAATTTGGCGTAAGTCTTCAGACCTGTCTGACGCCAGGCAGGCTTGTGCCTTGCTAAATGCAGTCTTCAGACTGCTGTTTTGTAAGAAGTTTTTAATTGAAGTCTATAAAACACCATGTCAAAAGTCCAAGTCTTCAGACTTGCCCGACGCCAGGCGGGCTTGAACTAGTTTTGGCATTCACTGTTGCTCCATTATCAGGGTGACGAATAAAATTTATCAAACGCTGCGCCGTAGCGTCGCCGCGAGAAAAAAAACCGCGCCTTTGCGCCTTAGCGGGAGCTTTAAATACGTTGCGCCATCACGCCGCCACGAGAAATCCTTACTTCTCCAGATTCTTTAGCATGGATTGTATATGTCCCTTTGATTCAAACATATCAGAGAACACCGCGGCAATTTTGTGATCCTTATCGATCAGATAGGTGATTCGCTTGGGCATTTTGATCAGTGGAATCAGCGCATCATAAGCTTTACAGACTTTCCCGCCCTGGTCAGAAAGTAAATCAAAAGGAAGCTTGTTCTCCTTCTTGAACTTTTCATGTGTAGGTATATCATCCTTACTGATGCCGAAAACCGGGATGTCCAAATCACGGAAAGCCTCAAATTGATCTCTAAACTCACAAGCCTCTGCGGTGCAGACTTTGGTAAAGTCTTTTGGATAAATGTAAAGGACAAATGCTTTTCCTTTTAGGTCAAGCTCAGAATTCAGTGTTTTCCCCCCTGTGCTGGGTAATACAAACTTCGGTGCAGTACTTCCTATTTTCAATGCCATAGCTTTCATAAACTTTCTGGAAGGAGAAAGGTTCATTTCTGCCCTGACAATGAAAGCCAAAAGTAGGATTTACGTTCGCTCAGTCGCATTATACCTGTATTGGCTGCAGACGGATCTCCGATAGTTTAGCCTTTTTCGCCAAGGCCTAATTATAGTCAAATTGAACTTTTGACGGGATTATTTACTTTCAGATTGATTACTTAACCCTTGCCGTTTTGAAAATCACCAGTGTCCACGCCATGCTTTTGGCAGGAGTATTTTTTGCCTTGATGAATGTGTCTGTCAAATACATTCCCCATATCCCTGCCATAGAAATCATCGTTTTTAGATCTCTCTTTTCCTTGATTTTCAGTTATTTGATCCTGAGAAAACAAAAGGTAAATGTCTTTGGCAACAATAAGAAGTGGCTGGTTATCCGTGGAGTGGTAGGTTCTATTGGCTTGATTTCATTCTTTTATACCCTTCAAAATATCCCCTTGGCCAGTGCCGTTACCATTCAATACTTATCGCCGATCTTCACGACTATTTTTGGGATTTTCATAGTACGTGAGAGAGTCAAACCTGTCCAGTTTCTCTTTTTCGCCATTTCCTTTGCAGGCGTGATCGTGATTCAGGGCTTTGATGCCAGAGTTGATTTCTTCTGGGCGATGGTGGGAATTACCTCAGCGATTTTCTCGGGATTGGCTTATAACGTCATCCGAAAACTCAAGAATACGGAGCACCCGCTGGTCATCATTTTCTACTTTCCTCTGGTGACACTTCCCTTCGCCGCAGTGGTAGCTGCCTTTGGCTGGGTAAATCCGGTGGGTTGGGATTGGTTGATCTTGCTGTTTATAGGAATCTGTACCCAAACCGCCCAGTACTTCCTGACCATTGCTTACCAGAATGCAAATGTGTCCAAGGTTTCCAGCCTTACTTACATAGGAATCGTGTATGCCCTGCTATTTGGTTTTTTCTTCTTTGGGGAGACTTTCAATGCTATGGCCTATATAGGAATGGGACTGGTGCTTCTGGGGATTTTACTGAATATGCGTGTAAAGCAAGTTGCTTAAATGATTGTTCTGGAAGCCAAAGCAGGTTATTTTTGATCAAGTTAAATTCTTTTGTATGAAAATCACCAAAGACCTTTACCAGGGTTCTCTCGCACTTCTGACTGACTTTTACCAGCTGACCATGGCCTATGCCTACTGGAAATCCGGAAAGGCTGAGCAGGAGGCTGTCTTCAATCTGTTTTTCCGAAAGCATCCTTTTCAGGGTGGTTTTACAGTGGCTGCAGGATTGGACTATGTGATAGACTACTGCAAAAACTTTAAATTCAATAAAGAGGACATTGATTACCTGGCCGCCATGAAAGGCAAGGACGGGCAGCCTGTTTTTGCCAAAGGCTTTTTGGATTACCTCAGCGAGATGAGATTTTCCTGTGATATAGATGCTGTAGAAGAGGGTACGGTAGTTTTCCCGAATACCCCTTTGGTCCGTGTGAAGGGGCCTTTGATCCAGTGCCAATTGTTGGAAACCCCGCTGTTGAATATCATCAACTTTCAAAGCCTCATAGCCACCAAAGCGGCGAGGATTAATTTGGCAGCTTTGGGTGAACCGGTTTTGGAGTTTGGCTTGAGAAGGGCCCAGGGCATAGATGGGGGGCTGGCTGCTTCCCGTGCTGCTTATATTGGAGGTTGTTCCTCTACCAGTAATGTCATGGCGGGGAAGCTTTTTGGGATTCCGGTTTCAGGTACCCATGCCCACAGTTGGATCATGTCCTTTGAGACGGAGCTGGAAGCTTTTGAGGCTTATGCAGAAGCTTTTCCGGATCAATCGGTCTTTTTAGTAGATACTTACGATACCGTAAATGGGATCAAAAATGCCATTAAAGTAGGGAAAGCTTTGCGCAGCAAAGGAAAAGAAATGCTTGGCATACGGATAGATTCTGGTGATTTGGCTTATTTCAGCAATGTCGCCAGGGAAATGCTGGATGAGGCAGGTTTTCCCGATGCGAAAATCGTCGCTTCAAACGACCTGGATGAGCATATCATCTCTTCTTTGAAGGGGCAGGAAGCCTCCATCAACGTCTGGGGGGTAGGTACGAAACTGGTGACGGCATTTGACCAACCCGCGCTTGGAGGGGTTTATAAGCTTTCTGCGATCCGGATAGAAGATGGCACCTTTGTTCCCAAGGTCAAAATTTCCCAGCAGAGCATGAAAATCAATATTCCGGGGATTCACAATGTGAAGCGCTACTATTCTAAAGGCAAAGCTGTGGCTGATATGATTTACCTGGAAGATCAGGAAATCAACCCCAAAGCGGCCTTAATTATAGACCCCAATGATCCTACCAGACGAAAACGTCTCATGCCTTACTTTTATCAGGAGGAAACGCTGCTGAAGGAGATTTTCCGAAGGGGTGAATTGCAGTATGCTCCACCCTCCATAGAAGCCATCCGGGAGCGGGTTCAAGTACAGCTAGGGGCTTTTGATAAAGCACATAAGCGCCTGGTCAATCCCCATATTTATCCAGTAGGCTTAGAGGAGAATCTGCACAATTTGAGAATGAACCTGGTGTTACAGGCAAAACAAACAGAAGATGAAGATCAACCAGAAAAATAGTGCTTTACTAATTGTAGATGTACAGAATGACTTTCTACCGGGCGGTGCATTAGCAGTGGCAAATGGGGACGAGATCATTCCTGTGATTAATAGTTTGCAGCAAAAATTCGATTTTATAGTAGCCACACAGGATTTTCATCCGGAAAATCACGGGAGTTTTGCAGCTAATCATCCGGGCAAAAAGCCTGGAGAGCCGACCACCTTAAATGGATTGGAGCAGATGCTCTGGCCGGTCCACTGCGTGCAGGGCTCCTTTGGGGCAGAGTTTCACGCCGACCTAAATACCAAGAAATGGAAGGAAACGGTTCAGAAGGGGAAAAATCCCGAGGTAGATTCTTATTCAGGTTTTTTTGACAATGCCAGAATGGAAGATACCGGCTTGAGTTTTTTCTTGAAAAGTCATGAGATCCAGCGGATATTTGTAACAGGACTGGCGTTGGATTATTGTGTGAAATTTACTGCGATGGATGCGGTAAGTTTGGGGTTTGAAACCTATTTGGTCCGGGATGCCAGTCGGGCCGTAAATCTCTCAGCTGGAGATGGAGAGGCGGCTTTGGAGGAAATGAAGCAAGCGGGAGTGAAAGTTATCACAAGCAAAGAAATAGAAAACTGATGTTTGAATTCGATTCAGAAAAAACCTATCCTAAGGAAACCGAAAGCAGGGTGTTGATCCGCTTTCAGGATTGTGACCCGCTCCGGCACCTGAATAATGCCAAGTATTTTGATTACTTTTTCAATGCTAGGGAGGATCAGGTTCCCAAATTATATGGAGTAGAGATGATGGATTTCATCAAAAAGTATCAGGCAGCATGGGTGATTTACAATCACAATATTTCCTACGTAAAGCCTGCCATGGTGGGAGAGTGGGTTCGGATCAAGAGCCGCATTATTTGGAACAATCATAACACTGTCATACTGGAATATTTCATGACCGATGACACCGAGACTCAATTGAAAACCTTGCTATGGTCCACTATGCGTTATGTGACCCTGGCTGAAGGTAAGTCTACAGACCACCAGGGCGCCGTCAATGATTTTCTAAAGGCTACCTCCATCAACCTGGATATAGAAGGGTTGAATGTGAAAGATCGGGTAAAAAGCCTGAGCCAAGCGCTGAAAAAGTAATTGATTTAGATCAAAAATATGTGTCAATTCGAACAAGGCCTGTACACTAGCGTACAGGTTTTTTCATTATCAAATCGCTTGAAATCAGCTATTTAATTTTTTTTCAAAATTAAATTTTATTAATACTCACAATAAGCTGTAACATGCGAAAGCGGACATTCACGCCTAAACTGTTCGGCTTCATGACAGAATTCTAAGGAATCGTACACTTTTTACACACTTTTATAATGGGCGGAAGGCCTATTTCGATAGATTATTTGGTTGAATTGTTAATATTTGCAAATTTGACCTAGGTCAAAAATGTGCCTCTATTGCTCTTTGGGCTGGGTTGGTACGGTGAATGCAACAGTGTTGGCAAGACACTTCACTAAACCAACACTATTATGAAAACCTTATTCACATTCGCACTAGCTGGACTTTTAGCGACCAGTTCTTTTGCAGCAGACAAAGCTGAGGATTTAATGGCACTTTCAAGCGCTCATACCGTTTATAAGAAGGTTCATGTTCACCTTAAAGAAGGAGTAGGCAAAGCCAAGATTGCCATTTATGACATGGAGGGAAATAAACTCCATCAACGTACCGTTAAAGCAAAAGAGGACATGAATGTTCCTTATGACCTGAATTCCTTGCCCTGTGGGGAATACACCGTGAAGATCTCCACTAATGATGAAGAAGTCATGTATACCGTGGAGACAGTAGAGAAAGTAGAACCAAAAGCCGAGGTACTTCCTTTGGTAGCTTATGGCAAAAAGATGAATAGCTTCACCATAGGGCTGACGGTTTTGGGACTGGAACAAGCCGGAGTAGATGTCAAAATCCGTGCGGTGGGTTCAGATCATATTGTTCATGAAGAATATATAGATCAGCCAGAGGGATTTAAGAAAAACTTTGTGCTAAACGGTGTGCGCCCGGAAGAGGTGTACTTCGATGTCACTGATGTAAAAGGTAGAAACAGAGTTATTCATTTTTGAATCCTAGACCAACTATTTACATCACTACCCTGAATTGAGAGATTCAGGGTTTTTTTATGGACAGCACTTTGACATACATTATGCTTTAGCAATTCTTTTACGGCTAGCAATTGCTTCAAAATCAGGTACTAACTTGCTGTTTTCGACCTTGCCTATTGGTCAGGCAGCTTCACCATCCCATACCTACTGGATGGCTCAATCTCCAATCAGCTGGATTAAATTACAATTACTGCCCTCATGACGAAACCCAATGCAAAACCTGGGTTTAGATTCAATTGCTGCATTAACTTGATGTACGATTCTACCTTATTGAGTGGCAATCATGTGGGCAGTCAGTTGATTTGCCATCAGTTCTAGATCAATCCCCAGTAGTTCCTTATTGACTTTCAAAATGCTTGCTCTTTCTACTTCCGGGAGTTTGCTAAATCCGTAATAAGCTCCCAAAATCCCACCGGCTACTGCTGCTGTGGTGTCATTGTCCCGGCCATAATTCACCAGAAAGGTTAAGGTTCCCATAAAATCAAAATCAGAATAAATCATAGCGCTGAGGGTTTGAAGCCAAATTTCACCTGCATGAAAGGGCATATCCTGCAGACGCTGATCCAGCTGTGAAAATGCATGCTGTAACGCTGCACTTTCCGGATTCAATCGGTTTCCCAAGCTGTCCAGTTCAGCAGATTCCGCACCGATTCTTAGCGCCTGTGTCAGTATGCCGTGTGCCGTTCTACCCACCAATCGGCTTTGGAAGTACTGTGCAGGGTCGATTTTGAGGGAAGCGAGCAAACTATCCTTGTTGGCCTCTGAACCCATACCGGCTGCAGTCATCGCTGCGGCTAGGGAAGAAATGTCTTTGGCATAGCCCAGATCATAGATGGTTAATTTATAGTTTTCCCGATAAGCTTTCTCAGGATTTCCTGGGAAAAAAGCACCTATAGAAGGAGCGTAAAGCAGCCCTGCACAGACCATTTCTCCACCATAAAATTTCCCCAAAGAATCCGCATATCCTGTCAAATTATCCTGGATAAAAGGCTCACTGACTTTTGCCCATTCCTGAAGCCATCCCATTTTCAAACTTACTTCCTCAAAGGGCTCGGGATCCGTGGATTCTATGGATTGGAATTCCTCAATATAGGTTCTATATCGGTAAGAAATATGGGCGGCAAAATCCCGGGCGTTCAGGCCTTCTGGGTTTTGGGATAAAAGATACTCACCTGTCAAAATCTTCCACCTGGTGTCATCAGTGGTACCTCCAGCTGGTAGATTCGGTACCCAAATGCCCTCCGGAGAGACCTCTCGAACCATGTCATCCAAGGTGGTGACAAAGCCATATTGCAAGTTGATGTCATCTCTGGACCACATTTCCGTAGGTGCACCCATGGCATCTCCAATGGCAGAGCCTACCAGCATGCCCAGGATCTTGTCCTGCAGCTGCTTTTCAGTGAGATTGATTTTGGGCAGTTTTTTCTCCGTAAATGCATAGCTCCTCTCATCGTTGCGGGTATTACATGCAGACAGCAAGAGCATACTCATTAGAATCAACAGGGAATTGCGCATTAGGATAGGATTAAATTTCTCGCCTTTTTCAAAAGTGCCTCTTTTTCTTTTAAATCTAAACTTACAGGTAGCTGAGCAATTCCGATCAGCCTCCTCATGATTTCCATGCCTTGGTAGGCTTTCAGCAAATCCCGGTCAAACTCATGGGCATAAGCATCCAAAAAACGCTTTTTCCATTGGGGATCTGCAGCAGCCAAGTCAAAGTGGGCTAGCAAAATTCCCAGATCAAATTCTTTATCACCTAAAAAACCAAATTCAGGATCGATGATTTTGAGTCCATTTGACGTGCTTAGCCAAGATCCGGGATAAAAATCACCATGCAAAAGCGTATCTCCTTTAGAAAGATACCGAGCTCCAAGTTGCTCAAGCTTAGATTTCAAATCCGCATCAGCCTTATAACTGAGGCTCAGCTCTTGCAGACCTTCTTGAATGCTATCTAAGTCCATTCCGTTCTCAGGGTCAAAGGGAAAGCGAAAAAGATGCTCATGATTCAGGGTTTTCATGCTTGAATTAGCAGGAAAATCAATTCCTTGAATGGAATGCAAGTGATTTAAATAGTGACTCAGGGCATCAAAATCATCTTCATTAAATCGGAAATCAGGGTTATACATTCTGCTAAAATCTGATCCCTTGCCTAAATCCTGGGTGATTAGAATGTGCTGTTCCGGGAGATAACCCAGCACTTTGGGTGAATAGTGCTGGAGCCAGGGGTGATGCTGCAAGATTTCATAAAACCTGTGCTCCACCTTAATCCGCTCGATGGGAGCAGGGATTTGAGGAAACTTACGTACGTAATCCTTTGACTGCTTGAGGATTATTGAGCGTTGTGAAGTTGAGACTCGCAACACCAGGTTCATATTTCCTTCTCCGGCAGGCTCAGCGGAAATGAGCCTTTCACCCTCTTGCCAAATTGCTAAGTGCTGAAGTGTTTTTAAATCTGTTGTTTCGGTGATATCAATCATTCTTAAAGGTAAAGTTTAAAGCGGGGACTATAGCGTCTGTCTGGGAATTTCACCAGCTAAAGTATGTTATACGCAATTTGTGAGTTCTTAATTTCCTGATATTACACGTTGACCTGCTTTTTCTAAGCACATCTTTTTACCACAGGCAGCGTTGCTTTTTCTCCTAAAAGAAAATATGGGTTCAAGTTTATTATTACGTGCTGTGGGCAGTGGAATGTTGTCGGTGGACGATTATCCGCTACTATATCAGAAAAGATAAATATCCTTCTTAGATTCCAAAACCCATTTTGAGCTGTTTTTCGTAAGTTACATCAGAATTAAACCCTTAATTACTTTGTTATGTACGGACTTCCCCGAACTATTTTTAGTTCAGAACATGATCTTTATCGGGATAGCGTTAGAGATTTTATCGCCAAAGAGATTACTCCGAATAATGCCGAATGGGAGAACAACAAGATGGTTTCCCGTGAAAGCTGGCAGAAACTGGGAGCGAATGGATTTTTAGGAATTCAAGCTCCTGAGAAATTTGGAGGCATGAACATTCAAGATTTTCGATTCAATGCGATTTTTATAGAGGAACTAGGCTTGAGTGGCTGCTCGGGGCCTGCTATCGGCTATCCTTTGCATAGTGATATAGTGATGCCCTATATCTTGCACTATGGGACGGATTCGGCTTTGGAAAAGTACATTCCTAAGATGGTCAGCGGTGAATTTATAGGTGCTGTAGCCATGACTGAGCCTGGGGCTGGAAGTGATTTGCAGGGGATACGAGCATCAGCGGTAGATCGTGGCGACCATTACCTGGTCAATGGTTCTAAGACCTTTATCACCAATGGTTACCTCTGTGATGTAGTAGTTGTAGCCGTGAAAACTGATCCCACCTTAGGGGCAAAGGGCATAAGCTTGATGATTGTGGATAAGGATATGCCAGGATTTACTAAGGGGAAACCCTTCGCAAAAGTAGGTTTGCATGCTCAGGATACCTGTGAATTGTTTTTTGAAGATGTGGAGGTCCCGAAGGAAAACCTGCTTGGCAAAGAAGGGGAAGGCTTCAAGTACCTGATGACAGAACTGGCTCAGGAGCGATTGGTCGTTTCACTGGCGGCAGTGGCTTTGGGAGAGTACATGCTCCAATCTACAGTTCAATATGTGAAGGAAAGAAAAGCATTTAATAAGACGATTTCTGAATTTCAAAATACCAGGTTTAAACTTGCTGAGATGTGCGCCGCCCTGGAGCAGGGTAGGATATACTGTGATCAGCTGGTACACCTTCACAATGAAGGCCAGTTAGACTCTGCAATGGCCTCAGCGGCTAAGTACAACATGACCGAGCTGCAGTGCAAAGTGGCCGATGAATGCGTGCAGCTTCACGGCGGCTACGGATACATGTGGGAATTTGGGGTGGCCAGAGCCTATGCTGATGCTAGGGTTCAGCGGATTTATGCCGGAACAAATGAAATCATGAAAGAGCTGATAGCCCGAAAAATTTTGAAATAGCTTGGAAAGTCTTTGACGAAAACCTAGATTTTATGGTAATTCAAGTAAACAAATCATCCCCCCAAAATAATCAGCTATGAAGGAGTTCCCTTGGCTAAAGGCGTATCCAGGATCTGTTCCGCATGAAGTGGACTTTGAAGCCTATAAAAGTGTCACAGAACTTTTTGAAGAAAGTGTCCAGAAATACGGAGATAGTATTGCCTATGAATGTATGGGTAAAACGCTTTCGTTTAATAAGTTGGATGAATTGAGTAAAAGTTTTGCTTCATACCTGATAAATAGCCTCAAGCTCAAGCAAGGAACGCGTATTGCCATTCAAATGCCTAATACACTCCAATACCCCGTGGTCATGTTTGGTGCACTACGGGCTGGAATGATAGTGGTCAATACCAATCCACTCTATACTTCGTCAGAGATGAAGCATCAGTTTCAAGACTCTGGTGCAGAGGTAATCGTCATTGTCGAAAACTTTGCTGATAAGCTGGAAAAGATACTTGCAGCTATTCCTGCCAAACATGTCATTGTTACAGGATTGGGGGATCTTCTGGGAGGGTTGAAAGGCCCTATCGTAAATTTTGTGGTGAAGTACATCAAAAAGATGGTTCCTGCCTTTTCCATACCTAGTGCCGTGCCCCTCAAGACAGCTTTGGCGAAGGGGGCCAACTCCAAGTTTATAGCTCCGGAGATCACGCTATGGGATACAGCTTTCCTCCAATACACCGGAGGCACCACTGGGGTTTCCAAAGGAGCAGAATTGACCCATGCAAACATAGTGGCAAACATGCAGCAGATATCAGCCTGGATGAAGCCTAAGCTGAAGGAGAAAGAGGAAATTGTGGTGACAGCGCTACCGCTATACCATATTTTTGCCCTGACGGTAAATTGCCTGGCCATGTTGAAAATCGGAGCTCACAATCTTCTGATCACCAACCCCAGGGATATGCCTGCTTTTTGCAAAGATCTATCTAAACATAAATTTTCAGTATTCACTGGAGTCAATACGCTATTTAATGGGTTGCTTAATCAAGAGTCCTTTAAAAATCTGGATTTTAGTGGGTTAAAAATATCAGTTGGAGGCGGGATGGCCGTTCAGAAATCAACTGCTGAGAAGTGGAAAGCCGTAACAGGTACCCCACTAGCCGAAGGCTATGGACTTACCGAAACCTCTCCCGTAGCCTCCTGCAATCCCATAGACGGGACGGAAAGAAATGGCACCATTGGGATTCCCCTGCCTAATACAGATTTTATGGTGATCGATGAGGAGGGCAACCGGCTGCCAGTCGGAGAACGAGGAGAAATTTGCATCAAAGGTCCCCAGGTGATGAAGGGCTATTGGAAGAGACCCAAAGAGACAGAGGAGGTGATGCTAGGTGATTGGTTCAAATCCGGAGACATTGGAATTATGGATGAAGATGGATTTTTCAAAATCGTAGACCGTAAGAAAGAGATGATTTTGGTGTCCGGCTTTAATGTTTATCCGAATGAAGTGGAAGATGTGATTGCCTCATTTCCAGGAGTGTTGGAGGTAGGGGTGATAGGCGTGCCTGACCCAAGATCCACTGAGCGAGTGGTGGCTTATGTGGTGGCTAAAGACCAAACCATCAACGAGGAGGAGATCATTACCCATTGCCATCAAGAGTTAACTAATTACAAATGTCCTAAGGAGGT
Source organism: Algoriphagus sp. TR-M9 (assembly GCF_027594545.1). Lineage (NCBI taxonomy): Bacteria > Pseudomonadati > Bacteroidota > Cytophagia > Cytophagales > Cyclobacteriaceae > Algoriphagus > Algoriphagus halophytocola. The sequence continues at coordinate 1,555,603 of NZ_CP115160.1, forward strand.
ACACTTCACAGATGAACTTCCAAAGTCCAACGTGGGCAAAATCCTGAGAAGAAAGATCAAGGAAGCACATTTGGAAAAAATTAAATGAATAGCTGGCATCTTGATAGCGGCTGTCGCAAAAGTATCGCTTGTCCCAGCTGAGCAAAGTCGAAATGTGGCCTAATTTATAACTATCCGCAATGATGCCAGTCACCCTAGACCCTTTGCTTTTCTGGTCGGAAGATCGAAGACCGAAGTGGTCTCGTGACCGTCCAGGGTATGTAAAATTGTCTTTCGTATAATTATAATTTTTTTTTAAGGCCATAACCTGTCCCGTGACGAAGGAAACGGGATGGAATCTCCCCTGGGAGATAATCATCCCTTTGTGTGTCGCTTCGGATCATGCTTGATTTCATATAAATTCCTCTTCCTGCCATCACAATACTTTTTTGATTTCCACGGATCTTGCACATCTTACTTTTTCAAAGTAACAAAACCTCACGCTATGCTGAAGAATTTCTTGTTTTTTACCGTGCTGCTGCTTTGCGCCAGCAGTCTTTTCGGACAAACTACCGATTATCCTAATGTAGTATTTATCCTAGTGGATGATTTGGGGTATCATGATTTAGGAGTCACGGGTAGTGATTTCTATGAAACTCCCCATATTGATGAATTGGCTTCCTCTTCTTATCAATTTACCCAAGGCTACAGTGCTTCCCCCGTTTGCAGTCCAGCTAGGGCAAGCATCATGACAGGGGTGACTCCTGCCATTCACAAGGTGACCGATTGGATAGGTGCTCCTGAAGCTGAAAAGTGGAGAGATTATGGCAGGCATACCAGACTTTTGCCTCCAGCTTACAATCATGTGCTGGAGTCTTCCTTGCTCACTTTGCCGGAGGCTCTTTCTGAGGCTGGGTATGAGACTTTTTTTGCCGGAAAATGGCATATAGGTGGAGAAGGTTCCTATCCCGAAGACCATGGTTTTGATATTAATATAGGCGGTTATGAGAAGGGAAGTCCTATTGGCGGCTACTTTGCGCCCTATGACAATCCGAAAATGGAACAGGGCCCAGATGGGGAAAATCTGAGTATGAGGTTGGCAAATGAAACGTCGAAGTTTATAGAAAAGGAACATCAAAAGCCGTTTTTTGCGATGCTTTCCTTTTATGCTGTGCATGGCCCCATCCAAACTACGGAAGCGAAGTGGGCAAAGTATAGAAAAAAGGCATCAGATGCGGGCCTGGCAGATCAGGGCTATGAGATGGAAAGGAGACTTCCGATTCGTACAGTTCAGGACAATCCGGTTTATGCCGGCTTGGTAGAAGCTATGGACGATGCGGTAGGGAAAGTCATGGAGACTCTGAAAAACCAAGGGTTGGAAGACAATACTATTGTGGTATTCACTTCAGATCATGGGGGAGTGGCTTCTGGAGACGCTTATTCCACGTCTAACTTGCCGCTGCGTGGAGGTAAAGGCTATCAATGGGAAGGAGGAATCCGGGTCCCTTATTTCATCAAAGTGCCAGGTCAAAAGGATTTGGTCTACCTGGATGTTCCGGCGAGTGGAGTAGATTTTTTGCCTACTATTTTAGATTTGGCCGGAGTACATGATGTGGATTTATCTGGAGTTGAGGGGAAAAGTTTGGTGCCGGCCATGAATGGTCAGCACTTCGAATCCCGACCTTTATTTTGGCATTATCCGCATTACGGCAATCAAGGAGGAGATCCTAGTTCTACCATCCGGGATGGGGATTGGAAACTGATTTATTACTGGGAAGATGGAAAGGTAGAGCTTTATAATTTACTTGAAGACCCTTCTGAGCAGCATGATCGCTCAGCTCTAAATCCTGAGGTTTCCCAAAAGTTGTTTTCACAACTGATTTCCTGGCTGGAAAGCACCAATGCCAATAAACCTGTACCGGATCCCCAATATGATGAGGAATTGCATCAGCAGGTTTTGGACAAGGCCAGAACAGTGAAAATGCCATCTTTGGAGCAAGCAAGACTACAAATGCTTCGCCTGGACTGGAAACCAAATGCAGATTGGTGGGGAAGTAAAGTGACGCGTGACTAAAGTGAAAACAATGACAAGATCCAATTTCCTTTTCAAAATTTCGATTTTCCTGAGCTTTTGGTTTTGCGCTGTAAATTCCTTTGCGCAGCAAAACCAATCCACAGCACCCAATGTCATCTTAATCAATGTAGATGACTTGGGCTGGGCAGATTTGGGTTTTATGGGGTCCAGCTACTATCAGACCCCCAATCTTGACAAACTGAGCCAGCAGTCGGTTATTTTCATGCAGGCTTATGCAGCAGCATCTAATTGTGCACCCAGTCGGGCAAGCCTGCTCACGGGGAAGTATCCAATGACGCATGGGATTTATACTGTAGATCCTGCCAATAGAGGCGATAAACGCAGCAGAAGACTAAATGCTGCTCCAAACGCTAAATCACTTCCTGAGGAGATTTACACCTTAGGGGAGTTTTTCAAGGATCATGGGTATCGCACAGGGATTTTTGGGAAATGGCATGTTTCTGAGGATCCCAAGGAATATGGTTTTGATGTTAATGTGGGAGGGAACCACCGAGGAAATCCGGGCAAAGACGGGTATTTTAGCCCTTATGTGGTTCCTATAGAGTCCGATCAGAAAGGTGAATACCTGACGGATCGTTTGACGGATGAAGCCATCTCATTTCTAAAACAGAATAGTCAATCTCCATTTTTTCTATACCTGCCATTTTACACGGTTCACAGTCCCTTAATCGGCAAACCTGAGCTGGTGGCTAAATATGAGAGGATAGCCGGAAATCCAAGACATCATCACCCGGTCTATGCAGCTATGATTGAATCTATGGATGAGAATGTGGGGAGGTTGCTGCATGAGGTTTCTGCCTTAAATCTGGACGAGGAAACCATCGTTATTTTCACATCGGACAATGGTGGGGTACGCGCCACCAGTCGTCAGGATCCGCTTCGTGCGGGAAAGGGTAGCTATTATGAGGGAGGAATTCGGGTTCCCCTGCTGATAAGATGGACAGGGTCAATAGAAAGTAAAACTTCGGAGGCCCCGGTGAGCCAGCTGGATTTATTTCCTACACTACATACACTCATTCGCTCCGAGCGTAAGCTGGACTTAGATGGCAATGATTTCTCGCCTTTGCTATCTGGTGAAAACTGGCAGCAGAAGGATCTGTTCTGGCACTTTCCGATCTATCTAGAGGCATATCAGCCACTAGAAGATCAAGCCAGAGATCTGTTGTTTCGTACCAGACCTGGGTCAGTGATCAGGTCTGGAGATTGGAAACTACATGAGTATTTTGAGGATGGGGGGATTGAATTGTACCACTTGAACGATGATCCATCAGAGTCTCAGAACCTTGCAGCAAAGTATCCGGAAAAAGCTCAGGAATTACTCCAAAAGTTAAACGCTTGGCAAAAAGCAACTTCAGCACCAATTCCAGCTGAGATAAACCCGGACTTTGACCCGGATTTTGAAAGAGAAGCGATCAAGAAGGCTGGTTATAAAAAACAAGAGCCATTATGAAATGGCTCTTGTTTTTTCAAATCACAGATTCAAAATATGCGATGGTTTTGGTCAATCCTTCCTTCAAGTTCACTTTTGGCTCCCAGTCCAGCTCTTTTTTCGCCAGGTCAATGACCGGCTTACGCTGCATAGGATCATCCTGAGGAAGCGGCAAAAAGGTGATTTTACTCTTACTGTTGGTCAATTCAATAATCTCCTGCGCTAGTTCCAGCATGGTGAATTCTCCTGGGTTACCAATATTAACTGGACCTGTAAATCCATCTCTGGAATTCATCAGTCTGTACATTCCCTCTATATTATCGTCTACATAGCAGAAGGAGCGTGTTTGCTTGCCATCTCCGTACATGGTGATATCCTTGCCTTTCAAAGCCTGCACAATGAAATTACTCACCACTCGTCCATCATTGGGATGCATCCTGGGGCCATAGGTGTTGAAAATCCGCATCACTTTGATAGGGACTTTATGCTGCCTGTGATAGTCAAAGAAAAGGGTCTCAGCACATCTCTTTCCCTCGTCGTAACAGGCTCTAGGCCCTAGGGTATTGACGCTTCCCTTGTAGGATTCTGGCTGGGGGTGGACTTCCGGATCCCCATAGATCTCAGAGGTACTGGCCTGCAGGATCTTGATCTTTAGCCGCTTCGCCAAGCCTAGCATATTCATCGCTCCGATGACCGAGGTTTTGGTGGTCTGCACCGGGTCAAATTGATAATGAATAGGGGAGGCAGGGCAGGCCAAATTATAAATCTCATCTACCTCTACGTACAAGGGATGGGTGACATCATGACGCAGCAATTCGAAATTCTTATCGTCCAGCAGGTGGTGGATGTTTCGTCTATTTCCTGTGAAAAAATTGTCTACACAAAGTACTTCATTTCCTTCTTTAAGAAGGCGATCGCATAGGTGGCTACCGAGAAAACCGCCGCCACCACTTACTAAAATTCTTTTCATCAAAATCTTACAAAGGTATTATTAACACTTATGGCCAAAAATAAGCAATACTTTCTCAAAACATAGCGCTTATTTTAAATCCTAAGGAAATCGCTTTTAGGCAAACCCTTCGAGGGTTTGAGCTAGCAAGAGAGTGAAAAACCAAAGGGTGCAACTATCCTTGGAATAAGATTATCCCTCGAAGAGTTCAGCTGAGGTGCTTGATAATCTTTGCAGGATTGCCGGCTACCAAAACATCTGACGGGAAGCTTTTGGTCACCACTGCCCCTGCACCCACCACTGAGCGATCCCCGATTGTAATCCCCGGGCAAAGTATAGCTCCTCCTCCTATCCAGACGTCATTGCCTATGGTGATAGGCTTTCCATATTCCCACATCTCACCTCTGGTTTTAGCATCCAGTGGGTGAGTAGCGGCATAAAATTGGACATTTGGTGCGATGAATACCCGATCGCCCAGCTTGACCTTGCAGATATCTAAGATTACGCAGTTAAAGTTGATGAATACATCATCACCTACTTCTATATTGTATCCGTAATCACACTGAAAAGGAGGTTCGATCCAGAAGTTCTTACCCTTTTTGCCAATCAGCTCTGTTAAAAGCGCTGACCTTAGTTCAAGTTCTTCCGGATCGGAATGGTTAAATGATTTGAGGAGTTTTCTAGCTTTCAGCCTTTCCTGTGCCAGTTCGGGATCTCCCGCCTGGTACAATTTTCCCGCAAGCATTTTCTCCTTTTCCGTCATTTTGACCGCATGTAAAGCAAAGCTTCTTCCACACCTCTGATTTCTGCAAGACCTTTTAATCTGCCGATGGCAGAATATCCTGGGTTGGTTTTTTTGCCCAGATCATCCAGCATTTGATGCCCATGGTCAGGACGCATAGGGAGGCTTTTTCCACGCTTTTCCTGAAGATTAATGATTTCCTCGATTACCTGCACCATGGGTACATTTCCTTCCAGGTGATTGTCTTCAAAGAAATTACCTTCACTGTCTCTTTTGGTGCTTCGCAAATGGATAAAATGGATATGGTCACCAAACTCACGAACCATCGCCGGTAGGTCATTGTCTGCGCGTACTCCCAGAGAACCTGTGCAGAACGTCAAACCGTTATTGGGGCTAGGCTGATCTGTAAGGATTCTTCTGGCATCCGCAGCGGTACTCATGATTCTAGGAAGTCCAAATAGTGAAAATGGTGGATCATCTGGATGAATTCCCATGAACACGCCGTTTTCCTCAGCTACCGGTACTATTTCATCTAAAAACAGTCTGAGGTGATCTGCAAGTTTGGCATGGTCTATTCCATCATAAGTTTTCAGCATGGACTTAAATTCCTCCATTGTATAGCCAATTTCTGACCCAGGTAGTCCTTTGAGAATGTTATCAATGATCAGCTGGTGTTTTTCCGGACTCAAGGCTTCGTAATATGCCTGGATTTCTGCTTTTTCTTCTGCGGAATATTCCTGCTCTGCTTCGGCTCTTTTCAAGATGAATAAATCAAAAGCCTGGACAGCTTTCTTTTCATAATGCAAGGCTTTTACGCCATTGGGAAGCTCTCTGAACAGGTCCGTCCGAGTCCAATCCAAGATAGGCATGAAGTTATAACAAACCGTGTAAATCCCCTCTTCGGCTAGATTTCTGATGGTTTCTTTATAATTCTCTATGACTTCCTGGTAATTGCCCGAGCGGGTTTTGATCACCTCATGCACAGGCACAGATTCCACCACAGACCAGGTCAAGCCTGCTGCTTCTATGGTGTCTTTTCTTTTCTTAATCTCTTCTCTAGACCATACTTCTCCATTGGGGATGTGGTGCAGGGCAGTGACGATTCCGGTGGCACCGGACTGTAAAATATCCCTTAAACTTACGGGGTCATTTGGGCCATACCAGCGCATGGTTTGCTCCATTTTATAGCTCATAAAACTTAATTTATGTGGATGTATTAGTTAATTGATAGGAGGGTGATGTTACACTCCTGAATAGGCACTGAAGCCTCCATCTACCGGAACTATAGTGCCGGTCACAAAAGCAGAAGCATCGGCACAGAGCCAGTGCAGGGCCCCCAGTAGATCTTCTGGTTTTCCGAATCTGTTCATTGGAGTATGTGTAATGATCTGATTTCCCCTGCCAGTAAGGCTGCCGTCCTCTTCCGTGAGCAAAGCACGGTTTTGCTCGGTAAGGAAGAATCCCGGAGCAATGGCATTGACACGGAATTCTGGGCCATGTTTGGTGCAGAGCTCTACCGAGAGAAATTTGGTAAAGTTGTCTATTGCGGCTTTAGCTGATGCATAGCCTAAAACTCTGGTCATAGGTCTGGAAGCGGCCATTGAGCTGATGTTCAGGATATTGCCTTTGCCTTTTTTGAGCATTAGAGGGAAAAGAATTTTGCTTGGAATAGCAGTGCCCAGGTAATTGAGGTCTATCACTTTTCTCAATGAGTCAAGATCCAAGTCGCTCAATTCCTGGTCTGGACGTATCACAGCTCCGGGCATATTGCCACCTGCGGCATTGATGAGTATATCCAGGTACCCATGTTCCTTTTCTATTTCTTTGGCAGCATTTACTACGCTTTGCTCATCGGTGACATCACAGATGTACCCAAAGGCCTTGCCTTGGTTTTGGGTGATTTCTGCGACCAGAGTTTCTACCTTGGCAGAAGTCCTGCCTAAGATGATCACCTCAGCTCCTTGTTCTGCCAGATACTTGCTCATAGATGTTCCAAGCACACCTGTCGCGCCTGAAAACGCTATTTTTTTTCCTTCTAAAGAGAAGATAGTATTACTCATATTTAATAATTGTAGTTTTTCGGACTAAAGTCAAAATATTCATTCGCATTGCCGTAGCAAATACCGGAGATGATGTCTCCAAGCCATTTTTCATCCCATGGAAGCTCACCATTTTCCACGTCCTTACCAAAAAGATTACACAGAATTCTTCTGAAATATTCATGGCGTGGAAAGGATAGGAAGCTTCTGGAATCTGTCAGCATCCCTATAAAGCAGCTGATCATTCCCATATTGGATAGGGTATTGATTTGTTTTTCCATTCCATCTTTTTGATCGAGGTACCACCATCCTGAGCCAAACTGAATTTTTCCTTTGGTGCTTCCGTCATTGAAGTTGCCAACCATGGTAGCCATGACTTCATTGTCACGAGGATTGAGGTTGTAAAGTATGGTTTTGGTCAATTGATCCGTGGAGTCCAGATGGTTTAAGAACTTGGAAAGTGCCATAGCCTGGTCAAAATCCCCTATAGAATCAAACCCAGTGTCTGGGCCTAAGGTACTCAGCATTCGGTGGTTAGTATTGCGTAGCGCTCCCAGGTGATACTGCTGCACCCAGCCTTTGGAATGGTACATCTTGGACAGCTCGGTAAGTACTTTGAATTTGAAGTACTCCACCATTTCTGTGGTCAGGGTCTTTCCTGCTATCAGGTCTTTGATGAGCTGATCCATAGCATAGGGATCCGTGCTGAAGAAATACAGTTGCTCCAATCCGTGATCTGCTACTCTACAGCCCCGCTGATGAAAGTAATCCACCCGGTTTTTTAAAGCTGAAATCAGGGTATCAAAATCTCGGATGGTAATCCCGCTGGCTTCACCTAGTTTGCCCAGATAGGTCACATACGCTGGAGGGTTCTCTACAGCGAAGGACTTGTCCGGGCGAAATGCAGGATACATTTCCAGGTTAGCATTGCTTTTTTTATGGAAATCCATGTGGTGCTCCAGGCTGTCAATGGGGTCATCTGTAGTACACACGGTGGTGACTTTCATTTGTGCCAAAAGGCCCTGCGTGGAAAAAGATTCTTGACTTAGCTGGGCATTGCACGTTTGGTAAATCTCTGCCGCATTGGCTTCGCAAAGCAATTCATCTATCCCAAAGTAACGCTTCAGCTCCAGCTGGCTCCAGTGATAGAGTGGGTTTCGTAGCGTAAAAGGCACAGCCTTAGCCCATTGGGTGAATTTTTCCTCATCGGATGCTCCACCAGTGATGTAGTGTTCGTCTATTCCCAAGGTCCGCATAGCTCTCCATTTATAATGATCGCCGGCCAACCAGATTTGGGAAAGATTTTCAAACTTATGGTTGCTGCTGATTTGAGCTGGAGATAGGTGATTGTGATAATCTATGATGGGTTGCTCCTTCGCAAATTCGTGGTAAAGAATCTTTGCATATTTTGATTGAAGGAGGAAATCGTCCGTCAGAAAACCTGCTCGCGGATTTGAATAGGCCATATAGATTAGGGTTAGTTTGGATTAATTAGAAAATTAAAAATACCCTGAATATTATGTTTTTGACAGAAGTTTATGCGGAAACGTTTTCGAACTTATTTAAGCGGAAAAATCGTAAATTGGAAGCGATTTAGAATTACCATAAATCTTATTTACCCATTCTAACCAATATTGAAAATGGCCTCAGGAATTAGTCTAAAAGAACTGGCCGCAGAGTTGAAGCTTGCACCTTCCACAGTTTCCCGCGCCTTGAACGACAGCTACGAAATCAGTGAAGCGACTAAGAAGAAAGTCATCAGCATGGCTGAAAAAATGAATTACCATGCTAATCCTTTTGCCCGGAGTTTAAGAGAAAATAAAAGCAAAACCATTGCTGTGATTATACCCGAGCGAATCAACAACTTTTTTGCTCAGGTAATGGATGGCATAGAAGAAATAGCTCAGGAGCATGGCTATCATCTGCTGGTTTATAATACCAAGGAGGACGTAGAAAAAGAGAAGAAAATCGTCAATTTGCTGTTAAACGGGAGAGCTGATGCCATCGCTATGTCAGTTTCCAGTCAGACCAGTGATGTTTCGCATTTGAAGAAGCTGCATGACCGAGGGCTTCCTATTATCTTTTTTGATAGGATTTGTGATGAGATAGCCACTACCAAGTTTATTACCAATGACCATCAGAGTGCCTATGAAGGTACCAAGCATTTGATACAGCAGGGATGTAAGAAAATTGCGTTTCTCATGCTGAGCAAAGAACTCTCCATTACCAAAGAGCGGTACAGGGGGTATCTGGATGCAATCAAGGAAGTTGGATGGGAGCCAAAACCTGCTTTCTCCCTGAATTGCTGCTACGATGAGAAAAATAATGTGGAGCTAATCCGCGAACTACTCAGTTCTGAAGATCGCCCTGATGGAATCATGGCCTCCGTAGAAAAATTAGCTTTTGCTACCTATGAGGCAGTGAGACATACTGATCTTTCGGTCCCCAAAGATTTAAAAGTCATCAGTTTCTCCAATAGCTCCATTGTTGGGCTATTGAACCCTTCCTTGACCACGATCACGCAGCCGGCGATTGAGATGGGGAATGAATGTGCTAATATGCTGATCCGAAAGCTGGCCAAGCCTAAGTATTATGAGTTGATGGACAAGGTGATTACTATACCTTCGAAGATTACGGTGAGGGAGTCTACTAGTAAGGGGTGATAGATTTGTAGAAAAAGTTTCATGGATATACGGAGTGGTTCCAGTAATTAATATCTCCTTGCTCACCTGGTAAAAAGAACTATGCTTCGGTTTCGCTTAACACAAGTGAATGAAGATCTGCCTTAGCAGGTGGGCAGGCCCAAGTGGCCTCAATTCTAAAGTTTACCATGTCCTATATTGCTTTAGCCTCCTTACTGATAGAGAAGCGGAAATACAGTAAAAATTGCTTTCAGAATTGAATAAAAAAGAAAGGCCGGTGAATTTTCACCGGCCTTTCACTTATGCAATAAGATTAAAATTATTCACCTTCCTCTGTTTCAATGGTGGTAAGAGGTGGAATGTTATTTTCAAAGCCATTATATCCCTCATTTTGATTGAGGTGCCCTTTGGTATTTGAGTTAATGGCATTTTGAGGAATTGGCCACAAAACATGATAAGGACTCAAGGTATAGGTATCCCCATGCCTGGTAAATACTCCCTTATTGTAATAGTCGGTCACTTCCATGATTCTATCATAGTAGAAATTATCCTTGGAGAAGTCTGCCTCATTATAGCTTTTGCCATTGTAAGCTGTTTTGCCTGTCATTGCAAAGATTCTCGCAATTCTAGTCAGTTCAGTTTTTCTTGGCTCTTCATAATATAGCTCTCTAGCTCTTTCGTCCAGTACAGTTCCAATATTGATTTCATCAGCGGTATATGGAGCGGCACCTGCTCTGGTTCTTACTGCATTGATATCCGAAGCTGCACCTGCCAGATCGCCTAGCCAAAACTTAGCTTCTGCTCTCAGCAGGTAGGATTCGGCCAGTCTGAATATATACCAGTCGGTAGGTCCACCCTGAGGCTGATTACGCTGTGCATCTGGCACAAACAACTTATAGTGTGGCCATGAGAACCAGCTTCTGATGGTGTCTACTACTAAAACTACTCCTTCCTCATTTCTGAATTCCAGATTTTGGTTGTAATAGGGGTCGTTTTCCTTGATGTCCGGATTGTTATATACCAGATCTTCCATGTCCATCCAGTTGCCAGGAGCATGTCTAAGGTCATTTTCATCATCCCAGATCATGCTTTGGTGATACCAGGTACCTCTCAACCTTCCGATACCTCGACCGAATTCAGTTACCTGATCGATTTCAATACCTGATCTATCCGATGTGCCTTTGTTACCAGTAGGGGTATTGATGTTACTTCCCCAGAAAGGAACCGCATTACGCATGGTGATGATACCACCAGAGTTACCATCTGTATCTACTCTGTCCATTACCAGAAGAATTGCTTCAGTATTGGTAAAAGGAGCCTTGTTTTCGGGTCTGTGAAGATCCCAGATCACATTTTTAGTAGGGTCTCCGGCATCTACACCAAATCGTTCCGTCATAAGTGAGTAAGGACCGCCGTCTATCAGACGATTAGCAACGTCCAGGGCATCTTGAAATTCTCCCAAGGCTAGATTGATTTTGATCAAGAGGTGCTGAAGGGCTCCCTTTGGCACTCGTCCACGGTCCATTACTTCCGGAATCCACTCCTCACCCCATTCTAGATCTTCTTTCATTTTTCTCAATATGACCGTACGTTCTGTAGAGTAGAAGTCAAGTTTTGGTTCTATAATTTCCTCCAATATCAAAGGAACATCACCAAACTGTTGCGTGAGTCTATAGTAACGCAAAGATCTATGGAAATATGCTGTCGCTAAAAGGTGGTTTCTTTCTGCATCTGATTCATAGTCCTGAGGCTCGTCGATACGGGATACTACAGTGTTTGCATATTTGATACCCTTATATCCTTCATACCAGTACCACCCGATTCTGTTGGTATTTACTGAATTTAGATTTGCATCAGGGGTAATTAGTAGGTTCATGTCCTGAGCAGGTCCTGATTTATCAGTAGTACCTTCAACCGCTACTTCCGTGAAAATGTGCTCAGTAAGAATAGGAGAGCCATCTCCAGTGTATTCGTGGCGCATATTACGCTCACAGGCCACTAGTGCAGCCCATAAGCCACTTGCTTCATTGTAGGTGTTTTCCGGTGAAAAGAAGGAGAGCGGCTGCGGCTCTAACCAGTCTTCATTACAACCAGAAGTGACGGCTACAATCAATCCTGTCATCAGGATTTTTATGGAGTTCATTTTACTTCTAATATTCATTTTAAAGTTCTTTTAGGCTTACAGTGTAACATCGATTCCTAGTGTGAAATATCTTGGGATTGGTCCGGAGTTTTCTGGATCCCAGAAGTCCCACTGTGGAGCATAATGCCCTACGTTTCTGATATTACCGTACACACGTAGATTTGTGATATTTGCCTTTTCAGTCAGCTGCTTAGGGAAATTGTATCCCATGGAGATGTTTTCCAGTCGGATGAAGGATCTCTTACGATACACATTGAATCCACCGGCTCCACCTTCACTGGAGTTTAGCCTAGCCCACTCATTGCTAGGATTTTCTTCAGTCCAGTAAGGAGTAATGTATGAGCTGGTTCTGTCTAGGAAACCATCTCTGTTCTTTCTTTGATTGAAGGTTCCGTCATGACCCCAGTAGGAGTAGATCATGAATGATACGTCAAAGTTTTTGAACAAAACAAACTCATTTCTCAAACTCCAACGGAATCTAGGCTCGGTAAAACCTTGAAACTGACGGTCAGCATTGGTGAAAAGACCATCGCCATCTACATCTTCAATTTTGAAATCACCTGGTTTTACACCGTAATCTGCAGCAGCATCTGCTTCATCTGATTGCCAGATTCCTAAGGTTTTGTAGTTCCAGATTTGATCAATTGCGCGTCCGATGAACCATCCGTTACTCGGGTCATCTAATTCTTCGCCGTTCTCATCCAAGTCCCCGTAAAGACTTACTATTTCATTTCTATTCAATTGGAAGTTGGCTGTAGATCTCCAGATGAAATTGTTTCTTTCATAGTTGGTGGAGTTTAGCGTAAGCTCAAAACCTTTGTTGTCCACCTGGCCTAGGTTATCCCATACAAAATTGAATCCCAGGAAATCCGGTAAGCTTCGCTCTACTAGCAAGTCCCTAGTGGACATTTTGTACATCTCTAGTGTACCAGTCAGTCGGGTTTTCAGTACAGAGAAATCAAGTCCAAAGTTGAAGGATTCTGTTCTTTCCCATTGAAGGTTGGAATTCTGCATTCTGTTTACATATAGCTGATTAACCAAATACAGTTCTCCACTAGGTCTCTCGTAGAAGTATTTCCCGGTATTCAAATCAGAAAGCGCTACATATCTACCGATATCACGGTTACCATTGCTACCCCAAGAAAGTCTAAGCTTACCGAAGTCTAGCCAGTCTATATTGACAAAATTCTCATCTGAGAATACCCATCCCACAGCTGCAGAATAGAATAGTGCTCTCGGGTTACTTTGGCCAAACGCAGAGTAGCCATCTCTTCTTACGGATACGGTAGTGGAATATTTGCCATCATAGGAGTAAATCATTCTACCCATCAGAGCGTCACCAGTACTGTACTCGTCATTGCTGGAGATGATGGGGTTGATACCACCACCTATGTTATGATATCCCAAGCGGTCATGAGGTTCAAAGCCATTGTTGGTCATGGTGTTATCCCAAGACTGGAATTTCTCCGCATTCACTAGGAAAGTCGCATTGAAGTCGTGCTTTTCAGCAAAAGTTTTTTGCCAGGTAAGAATGTTATCTAATTGCCAGTAGTAAGTTTTGTTTTGTCTTCTGCTAGCAATTCCTCCTCTTTGACCCCATTCTGCATGTTCTGCAGATTGATGATTGAAATATTCGTAGTAAGTAAACCTTGGCGTAAAGTTAGTTCGGAAGTTGAATCCAAATGGCAACTTGATGTTTGCATAAAGGGTAGCATTGATATTTAGATCTCTATCTACTCGATCGATATGGCTTCTGTCGTAGAAAGGGTGGGTGCCACCACTTTGCTCGTCATTTGGTCTCCATTTGTAAGTGTCATCTTCATTATATTCAGAACCCCAAGGAGATAGTGTTCTTAGAAGATTCCAATCAACTGTAACCTGGCTTTCATCCTGATGCGCAAACTGAATATTGGTACCTACAGATAACCAATCATTCACTTTTCCTTCCAGGTTTAATCTGGTTCTGATGGTTTCAAATTCATCACCTATAATGATGCCCTCATTGTTCAAATATCCAACTGACCAGTAGTAGTTGAAATTTTCATTTCTTCCGGATAAACTCACGGTGTAATCCTGACGGAAACCAGTCTGGAAGATTTTATCGTACCAGTCTACTGAATTTCCATTTTGGTAATTTTCAATCTCAGCAGGCTGCATGTTCAATCGCTGAAGCCAAACCGTAATAGGATCTCCCGAAGACCCATCGTATGCCATCCATTCCTCTAGAGAAATTTCGCTAGGAAGAGTTCTCGGGTCAGAGAATTCATACGGATCGTACCCACCGGCATTGATACTTTTGAAGACATCCTCTCTCCAGCTAACGAATCCATCTGGGCTATATACCTCAGGAAATGTAGCCATGGTAGCCAGGCCGGCATTCGCGTTGAACTTGATAGTAGGCTTGCCAATAGTTCCTTTTTTGGTAGTGATTAGGATTACGCCGTTAGCTGCTTTTGCTCCAAATACTGCAGCTGCACTGGCATCCTTAAGTACCTCTAGGTTATCTATATCATTTGGGTTGATGTCAGCTAGTTCTCCATAATAAATGGCTCCATCCAGTACCAATAGTGGGGAGTTACCCGCATTCAGGGAGGTTTGACCTCTCACTTGTAGCGATCCACCACCTTTGGCAGAAGTGCTCAGTCCCACATTCAGACCGGCAGCGTTACCTCTCAGGATATCCTGTACTGAATTGGGGTTTTCATTTTCTAGCTTGTTTGGATTTACAGATGAAACTGCTCCTGTTACATCTCTTTTCTTTGCCGAACCATAACCAATCACAACTACCTCTTCTAGGTCAGAAGTGTTAGGGTTCATTTTGAGATCAATTACGGTTTGGTTACCGATTAATTTCTCTACGGGATCATACCCGATAAAAGAGAAAACCAAGACTCCGTCGGTTGGAGCACTGATGGAGTATTTTCCGTCCAGGTCAGTGGTGGTTCCTGTTGTCGTTCCTTTTAGCAAAACCGTGACGCCTGGTAAAGGCATGTCGGTTTCATCTAAAACTGTTCCGCTGATTTGTACATTTTGGGCATAGGTCGTACTGACCCCGATGCACAAATAGAATACAATCAACCAGAGGCTTTTGTAAAGTTTGTACCGCATAAGTAGGGGGGTAATAGTTATTGTTAAATTGACTAATGTGTTAATAATTTCATTTATGATATATTAACATTTCAAGTTAAAAGAATATGATACAAATGGCCTAATTGTTTGCCCAGATTTTAACGCAATCGATTTCGTGAAGTCTAAGGGCGGTTTTGTGTTTAAAATTCTCTTATGATTTAAGTTGAAAAATGGTTATAATTTCTCTTCAAATAAGTGTCCTGTAGTGTCTTGTATGTAGTTTTAGAGTAGGCTATTGTTAAGATATGGTTGCTGTATAAAATTCAATTTTAGTATTTCAATGTGTAAAAATGAAGGTATATTTATTTGGATTAAACTTCTGGAAAAAAAGCTATTTAAATTAATTTACTGTGTTTTATTTCTGTCTAAAACATATAATAATAAAAAGATAGTATTTGCTTCATTACTATTTTAAGCAATATGATTATCCACAATGATGCCAGTAGTTAAAGAATGTGGCTGTATAGTAGCAGATAACCGTTCACCGACGACAGCCCACTGCCCACAGCACGTAGAAAGAAACCTTAGCCATAATTTCTCTCGCTACTGGTAAGAAAGCGGATTTACGTATCAAGCAAAATAAAAAAGCTGCCTCCAAATGGAGAGCAGCTTTTAGCATTACCCAACTTACTATTTTTTAATAGCCGGGGTTTTGAGGGAATCCGCTGGACGTTCCTTCTGCCCGGTCGATTTGATTCTGTGGAATAGGTCTCAAAACATGGAAGTCCTTGATATTAGGAGCTCCCTGCGGATTGTACATTTTTACCCGTTCTACCAATATACCCCAGCGCTTCAAATCCAACCATCGGGTTTGCTCACCTATCAGCTCTCTTGCACGCTCTTCGGTCAGGAATTCAAAGGTCATTTCTGATTCGGATATCTCCATTTCAGCTTCTTTGCCAGGGAAGGCGGCTCTTCTCCTCACCACATTGATGTTATCGGTAGCCTCAGCTACTTTTCCCTGCATCAATTGTGCTTCGGCAAGCATCAGGTAAGTGTCTGCAAGTCGCATCGCGATATAGTCTCTACCTCCTTCAAACTGGGTACGGTCAGCTCTTCCTGGATCCATTTGCTTTCGCAGGGCCGGAAACAAACGCTCTGTATAAAGTTCCGGTGTCAGCACCTGATACGGATACTGTGCTCTTTCAGCTTCGGACATATTGTAGCCAGGCAGCCACATGGTAGTATCTCCCTGTGCGAAAGTTACCGTCTCCTTGGACTTGTCAAAAGTGGTATTATAAGTACCCGGCTTATTGGAAAGGAAAGCATCCCGATAGGATTTTTTGTACCTGGAGTCATTTGTACGATCCGCAAAGATGGTGTTCAGTGTATAATCGGTAGGTCTATATCTTTTGAAAGGCCTTCCGTTTTCTGTATCTCTCTGCATGCCTGGCTGTACATCGTACTCCATCAAGAAGAACACATGGGAATTGTTTCCTCCGCCGTTGGTCAATGGGTCCCGGGTGTATTGGGTTGACCAGATTACCTCATTATTGATTTCATTGCCAAAGGCATGCACGTCACCAAAATCAGGTAGCAATTCTAAACCATAGTTATCAATGACACTCTGTAGGTTTCGCTCTGCATCAGCATAGTCCGAAGAGGAAGCTGCCTCTGAGGTGGCTTTGGTTAGGTAAACCCTGCCTAATAAGTGCTCAGCGGCAGCCCGGGTAGCTCTACCATAATCTGAAGCTGCTGCGCTGGCTTCCAGACTAGGAATAGCAGACTCTAGATCGGCAATGATGGCCGCATAAACTGTCTCCACAGAAGCTCTGCTCACTTCCTTGGTAGGTAGTATGGTCTCACTCAGCTGCAAATCCAGCGGGCCAAAAAGCTGCACCATGATAAAGTAATGGTGAGCTCTGATAAATTTAGCCTCAGCTACGATCTTTGCGACTGCTTCCTGGCTGATTCCGGTAACTTCCGCAGATCTGTCGATTACAGCATTACAGGTGTTGATCCCTCGGTAAAACTCATCCCAAAGCTCCCGTACATGGCCGTTTTGAGAATCAAACTGATTGGTATAGGTGTTCATAAATTTCCATGAACCATCAGCCCCATTGGTGTAGATATCTGTACCAAAGATGGTGAAGTTGTTGCCCCGCTCTGTGCCATACCAGGCACGCATGGTGCTGTAGGCAGCGTTGAGGCCATCATTGAGGCCTTTTGGGGAATTCAGGTAGTCACTGCCAATCTGTGAAGTAACATCCTCATCCAAAAAGCCGCTACAGGATACTGTTCCTATAATACTTAATATAATGCCGGTTTTCTTACCCCAGCTTGTGATTTTATTTGCTAAATTTTTCATTGCTGATTAGAATTTTGCATTGATACCAAATGTGAAAGAAGTGACAGCAGGAGAGACGTTTGCGTTTACTGCACCGGCTCCCACACCTTGCTCACCGTCTAGATATACTTCTGGATCTATACCCTTATGCTCAGATCTATAGTTGGCAAAAATGAACGGCTGCTGGATACTGGTGTAAATTCTCAGCCCGGTCATACCGATTCGCTCTGCCGCTTCTGGTGTGAAATTGTAACCGAAGTTGATGTTTCTGACCTTGATGAAAGTCCCATCAAAGTATTCCATAGAACTGGCATACTTGGCACTCTCCTGGTTTACGTTTGGTCTAGGATAATCATTGGTAGGATTGTCCGGTGTCCAATAGTTGATGTCCAGGTTATTGTATCGGCCAGCCAAGCTGTTGTTTCCAGTATGGAACTGTGACCTAATCATGTAGCCGAATCTACCATATAGGAAGAATGAAAGGTCAAATCCTTTGAAATTGAATCTGTTGGTGATTCCCATCGCAAAGTCAGGAACAGCGGAGCCCAGGAACTGTCGGTCTTCGGAGTTGATCACTCCATCCTGGTTTAGATCTTCGATTTTGATTTCACCGGGTACACTGCCATAAGCAGTAGCTTCATCTAGCTCATCCAGTTGCCAGATTCCTATTTTCTTCAAATCATAGAAAACAGTCAAGGGCTGTCCGATGAACCTGCCAGCAGAAATGTCATCTCCATTTGGAAGGTCTATGATTTCCTCCGTGTTTTTAGTGAATACAAAATCAGTGGACCAGACAAAATCACCCTTCTCAATATTGAGTGTAGATAGGGTAAGTTCCACTCCTCTGTTTTGGGTTTCACCAATGTTTGTGGTATAACCACCAAATCCAATGGAATTAGGCAATGGCTGAGGAGCTAGCAGGTCGCTGGTATTGGTGATGTAATATTCCAATGAACCGAATACTCTGCTTTTCCAAATCGCGAAATCCAAACCTAAATTGAATGTGGTCGACGTTTCCCATCTCAAATCAGGATTGCCAATCGTATTGGGTCTGTAGCCAAAAGCAGGGGAGTTGTCATAAGCATAGGAAGTCCTTCCGAGCAATGCCTGCGTCTGGTATGGATTGATCGCTTGGTTACCGATAGACCCGTAAGAAACTCTCAACTTCAATTGATCAATAGAATTGGAATTTGCCAGAAAATCTTCCTTGGCAATATTCCAGCCTAAAGCTACAGAAGGGAAGTAGGCAAAGCGGTTGTTTTCACCAAATCTAGAACTTCCATCTGCTCTCAATGTCGCCGTGAACAGGTACTTGCCATCAAAATCATAGTTTAATCTACCCATAAAGGACATCAGGCTCCACTGTACCAAATTGGTATTGGCACCGGTGATTTGAGAAGCATCACCTAGTCTATGAAACAATTGGCTTTCTGCCGGAATCCCCAAAACACTGATAGAGCTTTGCTCCAAATTGTCCTCTTGAACCGACTGCAATGCAGTTAGATTCAAATTATGCTTTTCATTAAAAGTCTTGTTATAAGTCAGGATGTTTTCCAATGTGTAATTGAAGCGGAATTCTTCGAAAATGCTTCCTGTGGCATCTCCACCTCTACGGGCATTGGTCTGCGATCCTGTAAATCTCCCGTTTCGGCTGATGGTGAAATCCGGCCCGAATACCACTCTGTAGGTTAGTCCATTGGTGATTTCCCAGCTGGCAAAAATACTGTTGAAAATACGGTAATTTTTAGTCAGATCTTCCTGGGCACCGGGTACTATTTCAGCAAATGGATTAGTTCTTAAACCATCCGAAGTAGGCAGGAAGATTAGGTTGCCTTCTTCGTCAAAGGGCTTGCCCAATGGGTTTTCAGCCAAGGCTCCTCCCATGGGGTTGAAGTTTTCACCATTTCTTTCTGAATAAGAAACCAAAGTGGAAGTACCAAATTTGATCTTGTCATTGATAGCATGGTCGATGTTTGCACGGAAAGTATAGCGCGTGTAATCCTGATTGATGATCACACCTTTGTCCTTAAAGTAATTAGTAGAAACAAAGAAGGTGGTCTTGTCGCTACCGCCGCTTACGCCTACCTGATAACTTTGAATAGCTCCGTTTCGGGTCAGGGCAGAAGGGTAGTCGGTGCTTCTGCCTAGTTCTAAACTCTCTAGCTCCACCGGCTCAAAAAGGGCTGCATCAGCTTCTGGCGTGGCCGGCCCTGCTGGGTATTCCCCTGAAGTTCTTCTGGATTCTCTTTTGTATTCGGCAAATTCAGGTCCATTGAACACATCGATTCTACCCAATGATTTGTTGATTCCGTAGTATCCATCGAAGGAAACTGTGGTTTTCCCTTTTGTACCTCTCTTGGTGGTCACCAATACTACACCGTTGGACCCTCTAGATCCATAAATCGCTGTGGCAGACGCATCCTTCAGTACTTCCATGGAGGTGATATCCTGCGGGTTGATATCGTTCAATCCGCCTACAATAGGAATACCATCCACTACGTACAGGGGCTCGTTTGATGCATTGAAAGATCTTCTTCCTCGGATTCTCACCTGAGGAGCAGATCCTGGTTTGGAACCTGGCTGGGTCACATCCACCCCGGCAGCTCTACCCTGTAATGCCTGTCTGGCATCTGTGATAGGCAGTTCGGCGATTTCCTTGGACCCGACTGAGGAGATTGCCCCGGTCAGCTGGCTCTTTTTGGCTGTACCATATCCTACAACCACCACTTCTTCTAAGTCAGCAAGATCGGGGAGTAGATTAATATCTATTTTGGATTGATTCCCCACTTCTATTTCCTGTGGAGTATAGCCGATAAATGAAAAAACCAAGACTCCTCCCGAAGGAACAGCGATGGAGTATTGGCCATCTAGATCAGTAGTAGCACCAGTGGTGGTACCTTTGAGTAAAACTGTGGCTCCGGGAAGGGGAGTGCCAGTCTCGTCATAGACCGTGCCGCTGACCTGTGCATCCTGGGCCCAGCTGACCGAGGTAATAAAGCACAGTAACAGCAACGCGGTAAATCGCGTGTAAATTTTTGTTAACATAGTACGATGGGTTTATTGTTATTGATTTATTTTTTAGCACCTTATTTTTTACCGATAGTGCAAGTGATTTGACCTCTAGTAAAAAATTTGATACTAGCTATCAAGATAATCCTATTTTGATTTGGTGCCAAGGCTGGAGTAGATCGAATTACGCAATCGATTGCGCAAATAGGTAATTTCTGATTTTTAGTTAGTTAAAAAAATTAATTAACTCTATTTTGTTAGCTTATTTTATACGATTTGGATGTGCTGTGATTCATTATTGGAGCCTTTTATTTCATTTTTAAAGGCATAAAAAAATCAGCGATACAAAATTCATGTACCGCTGATTGTGCAAATATTTGTTCTGAAATTTCCTTCCTCTTCGGAAAAAAATTAAATCTTTGGTGGCTCCCAGCCTTTTTCATAGGATCGAGTCCATAGGGCAGCAGCTTTTTTAGAATTTTTAATGTGTCCATTTTTTGGATCACAGGTAAGATTTTCCCCGGTTCTATAGCTGATATTGGCCAGATGGCAAAGCAGGGTACTTACCGCTCCCTCTTCAATATTGGAGTTTTGCTTTTCCAACCCTCTGATGGAGTTAAAGAAGTTTACAATATGAATGGTGCTCATATCTCCACCACCGCCCAGGGCTGTTCCTGCTTCATTTCCACCGGAAAGATTTCTTTTGGTTTCTTTTCCTGATCGATCAAATAGTTTGTATCCACCTCGGTCTACATATACTGAGCCTTCTGTACCATAAATGATAGTTCCGCGATCCGAACCGTAAGTACTGTAGCTATTTCTGCTTTTTCCATCCCATTGGATGACAGATCCATTTTCGAATATGAAACTGGCGTCCATGGTGTCATACATTTCCCATCCGTCATCCTGAAAATGTCTTTTGTCAGCAATCACCTCAACTTGGCTTGGATAGTCTACTTGCAGTGCCCAGCGAGCTACATCCAGTTCGTGCGTGGCATTGTTTCCGGTTTCAGCCGTGCCGTAATCCCACCCATACCAGTGCCAGTTGTAGTCCCAGGTTTCTGAGGTGTAATCCCGCCTTGGGGCCGGTCCTTGGAAAAGCTCCCAGTCCAATCCTTCCGGAGCAGGTGCTGCTTTTTGAAGTGGCACAGCACCACGTCTATTGCTATAAAATGCCTTGGCCATAAAGGCTTTGCCGATTACCCCATTATGTATGGCTTCGATAATTTCACGGCTTTCAGGTGCTGACCGCTGTTGGTTACCCATTTGCACCACCTTGCCGTATTTTTTTTGCAAGGCAATCAGCAACTCTCCCTCATGGGGATTATGAGAACAGGGTTTTTCAACGTACACGTGTTTACCACGCTCCAGTGCCATCCAAGTACCTGGCGCATGCCAATGATCCGGCGTGGCTATAATCATGGTGTCCACCTCTGGATCATCCATCACTTTCATGACATTTTGCTCTAGTTTGGGGGCGTAATCTATATGCTTCGCAAAGTTTTTGGCTGCCTTTGGCATCTGAGACTCCATGGCATCGCAAAGGTACAGGAGGTTCACATTGCTGGATTTCAATCCTATAGGTTGATAGTAGGCTCCCAGTCTTCTTCCCAATCCTGCTATGGCTACATTCAAGCGCTCATTTGCTCCGATTATTCTACCGTAAGACTTGGCAGAAAAAGCCGCAGTACCTAGAGCCGAAAGGCCTAAAGATGCTGCCGCTGATTTTTTGATAAAGTCTCTTCTGTTGTTCTTCATGGTTTTTATTTTAAGCTCTTGATTTTAATATTCTTGAAGCTCACTTTATTGCCGTGATCCTGAAGTAAAATATGACCTTCTTCTGCTTCCCCGAAATTGTCCCACTTGGCATATTTACTGATCGCTACCAAGTCTCTATATTCCTGGGACCCTCTTTCATATTCTACTACTTTCACTCCGTTGAGGTAATGCGCCACCTTATTATCCGGAGTTACTACTACTCTGCCTTTATTCCATTCTCCGATTGGCTTGATAAACCTTCCCTGCTTGTCGGCTTTGATCAGGTCGTAAAGTGATGCTAGCGTTCTGTTGCCTTCTCTGCCCATTTTGGCATCAGGGTGTTTTTCATCGTCCAAAAGCTGGTATTCCAGACCAATGGCAGAGCCTACATTGCCTTCGGACAAAGTCACAAAGTATTTGACTCCTGAATTGGCTCCTTCAGTAAGCTTAAACTCAAAAGCCAAATCAAATGCCGCATAAAGATCTGTGGTAACAATATCGCCAGCGTTGGTAGATTCTCCTCCGTCAGAAGCTTCTATGGTCAGGATTCCATCATTGATGGTCCAGCCGGACTCCGGGAAGGTTTCCATTCTGGCGCCTCTCCAGCCTTCAGAATTCTGACCGTTGAAGAGCAGTTTCCACCCATTGGCTTTCTCATACTCCGTCAATGAATTCAAAGTGTTATTTACTACAAACACATCTTTGTTAAAAGGCTTTGGCTGCAGGTTCTCCGTCTGGATTTTTACATTTTTAAATGTAGTTTTTCTTCCTGCATCTTCAGGGTTTCTGATGGAATGTACCTGCAGGCCTATAAAACCCTCCTGGTCCATATCATCTACCACATAGGCTACTTCTTGGCCATTGACCCAGGTTTTGATTTCATTCCCTATGGCTTCAATTCTGTAATGGTTGAATTCTCCCATTTTAAAGGCAGATTTAGCATCAGGATTGAGGTCTAGTGGGTACAGCCAGCCTCTTCTTGCCTCATCGTACAGTCCGCCGGACCAAGCTCTTTCTGATGGATCTGCTTCGATTTGGTATCCATATACCAAGCCTTTGCCATCCCTGGCCGCAGGGTCATACTGTCCTCTGGTCATCACTCCTGAGTTGCTGGATTCGTGTTCGATTTTCAAATCCAACTCAAGAATATAATCTCCATAGGTTTCTTCGGTGATCAAAAAGGTATTTGGAGAACCTGCTACCGCAGCGCCTACAATGGCACCATCTACTACTTCAAAGGTGGCAGTTCCTGCTACCGGCTTCCAGCCAGTGAGGTCTTTTCCGTTGAATAAATTTGTCCAACCATCTTCTGCTTTCTTTTCAGCTGAGCAACTAAAAAGGACTAGTGAAGAGATTAAAACCGCGAAAAGGTTTCGGGTGTTTTTCATGATTTGAGGTATAGTTATTTGCTATAAAATTCAAGATTTAGGTGCATTGCACCAAAGAGTATTCTTCTAATTTACGCAATCGTTTGCAAGTAATCTTATTCAATACTGATGAGTGGCCATGCATGGAGGAAGAGCGGGTAAGTATCCCTGATCTTTCTTACTTTTGCGCATGCTTGATTTTAATCTCAAAGGAAAAGTTTTTATCACCTGTAAGGATCGCTCCGTTTCTTACCTAGAAAAGGAAGTTCGTGAACTTGGTTTTGTGCCTGAATCTGTCAGCAGAACAGGCTTAGAAATCTCGGCCAGTATGGAGGAGTGCATGGATCTTAACCTGCACTTGCGAACTGCCTCTCAGGTTCTATATGAAATTAAATCTTTCTACCTGCGCCATGCCAACGATATCTACAGAAGATTCAAGGCTATTCCTTGGGAGGATTACTTGGATGTGGATGGGTATTTTTCAGTGAGTTCTGTTGCTGATAATGAGAGTGTTACTACCCCGCTTATTGTGAATGTGAAGGCTAAGGATGCCATTGTGGACAGGTTTCGTGAACTGAAGGGGAGAAGGCCTGACTCTGGGTCAGACTTTGATGGATTGGTGTTTCAGGTTTTTTGGAAGGGAACCCAATGCTCCGTTTACATCAATACCTCCGGCGAGACTTTAGCCAAGCATGGGTATAGAAAGATACCGGGCAAGGCGCCTATGATGGAAGCTTTGGCGGCATCCACCATTTATGCTACTGAGTGGAATACCCGTGTGCCCTTTATCAATCCTATGTGTGGATCAGGAACTCTGGCTATAGAAGCAGCTTTGATGGCGACCAAACGATATCCCGGGCTGTTTAGGGATCACTATTCATTTCAGCATATTTTAGGATATGATGAGCAGGCATTTTTGGCCAAAAAGAAAAAGCTTGAAAATAAAATTGAAGAAATCCCTGAGTTAAAAATCATTGCCTCAGATATTTCGCTTCAGGCAATCTCCTTTGCTCAGGAAAATGCCATCACGGCAGGTGTGGATCACATGATTGAATTTGAGGTGTGTGATTTTGCAGAAACTCCCATTCCAGAAAGACCTAGAGGCGTAATCATGTTCAATCCTGAATATGGGGAAAGGCTAGGGGAGAATGCTGAGCTGGAAGAAACCTACAGGAGAATGGGGGATTTCATGAAGCAGGAATGCGCCGGGTACCGTGGCTATATTTTCACGGGAAATATGGAATTGGCTAAAAAGATTGGTCTAAAAGCAAGCCGTAGAATCGAGTTTTGGAACGGCACGATTGACTGTCGCTTACTCAAGTACGATTTGTATGCGGGGAAAAAAGATTAGGAATTTCGGAGGTAGTTTTCCCGCTGCTATTCGCAGAAAAGAAACGCAGATTAGCGCAGATCTATGAATTGTGAATCAGCGTAAATCTGCGAATTTAATCAGCGAAAATCAGCGGGAAACACTTTACGTTATTGATGATCCTCTCTCAGCCAATATGGAGTTGGCTAAAAAGATTGGTCTAAAAGCAAGCCGTAGAATCGAGTTTTGGAACGGCACGATTGACTGTCGCTTACTCAAGTACGATTTGTATGCGGGGAAAAAAGATTAGGAATTTCGGAGGTAGTTTTCCCGCTGCTATTCGCAGAAAAGAAACGCAGATTAGCGCAGATCTATGAATTGTGAATCAGCGTAAATCTGCGAATTAATCAGCGAAAATCAGCGGGAAACACTTTACCTTACTGGTGTTCCTCTCTCAGCAAATCATTCACTGTCTTCACTGGATTGAAGGTAATCAGAGGCACTTCCACGAAGATGGTGTTCCAACCGGCCATTGCGCCATTCCAAAGACCAGGTAATTCCAAGGCTTTCAGGTTTTTACCACTTTTAGATTTCTCGGTGATAAATCCTGTCATCATATCCCTGAATTCCAATAAATCAAAGGATTCACCCTTGTAGTCCCGGGTACCGCAGACCAAATCCACAGGATTGAAGTGGGTCGCTTTATTGAAGTGGTCTTTGGAGGATGGGTCATTTAAATCGATCTGGGCAGTTTCTAATATTTGTAGCGACTGGAAACCATCATCTTCCATCACCCAGAAAGGTCCGCCTCCAGGTTCTCCTGTATTTTTTACCATACCACAGACACGAATTGGTCGGTTCAGTTTCATTTTGAGAAATGCCGATTTGGCCTCCTCAGACAAGGAAGAAAAGCCTTCCGGTAGTTTGCCGCCCAATTCATTCGTGAAAACATTCGCTGCGAAACTTACACATTCTTCATCTTGTTGGCTTTCTAATCTGCGTAGTGCCTCAAAAACTTTTTCCTGAGCTTCCAGCAGCAATCCGCCAATGGCCATTTTGTAATCTACCGTAGTGGGCTTCAAACGGTCCGGCACTACATTGTCTATGTTTTTGATGAAAATAAGATCTGCCGAGATATCATTCAGGTTTTCTAGCAAAGCTCCATGACCGGCAGGTCTGAAAAGTATGCTGTCGTCATCTTCGGTAAAGGGTGTGTTGTCCATATTTACCGCAATGGTATCGGTGGACTTCTTTTGTTGGGAATATGATATCTGGAAAGTACATCCATGTTCTTTTTCAAGAGCGGGAAGGAT
The DNA here is from genome assembly GCF_027594545.1 of Algoriphagus sp. TR-M9. NCBI lineage: Bacteria > Pseudomonadati > Bacteroidota > Cytophagia > Cytophagales > Cyclobacteriaceae > Algoriphagus > Algoriphagus halophytocola. The sequence continues at coordinate 1,581,793 of NZ_CP115160.1, forward strand.
GGCGTCTATTTCAACTTTGAATTTGGACTCATGTTCTGGAGAAACGGTGAAGTGGATTTTCACTGTGTTCCCTTTGCCTTTGGCATATTGAATGCCTTCAATCAAATGCTCATAGGCGGGAGTTCTACGCTGATCCGTATAGCTATGAAATTTTAGTAAGCCTTTCGGTAAGTTGCCATACCCCAAGCCTTCATCCAAAAGCAAGGCTGCTAAAATACCTTTGTAATCCTTGGTGTCAAGTTTCAAGTTGATGCTGCTCCCTTCAGCTTCCAGCACCTCATTCAGATCATCGTAAAAGGCGAAGTTCTCGATATTGTTCATGAACTTTTGCACAAAAGCTGATTTGGAGAGGTCTCCGTCACCATCTAAGAAGGCAAATAAATCTTTAAACATTCTGGAAGCGGCTCCAGAAGCAGGAACGAACTTTAAGACTTCTACTTTAGAGGCTTTTTCCGGATAGGTCATTAAGTAATGTCTTAACTCCTTATCGCTCAAAACTTTTATTCCATTTCCAGGTGTGGCAGGGGCGGTAATGTTTAGAAATGGAAAGCCATTCTCGAAATGTTGTATTTGTTGTGCTACAGTGTCAGGGTTCATTCCCTGAGACAAAATCTTTGTTTTTAAGGCTGCGTCCATGGTTTTTGGGTTGTAAAAATGATAACTCAAGATAGCAGGCTAATTTACTTTGCTCAAACTTGAGCGCTACTTTTTGAGATTTATTTTCAAATCATCTTACTAAATCCCCATCCTTTTCATGAATTCTTCTCGTTTGGAATTCGATATACTTACCTGCTTATCATTATTCATCACGATGTAGCCTCCTTCTGATTTGATAAATTTTTTAACCTCATCCAGATTGATCAGAAAACTATTGTGAACCCGCATGAAATTCATGTCAGCAAGAAGGGTTTCATACTCTTTGAGATTCTTGCTGACCACCAATTTGCGGTTGTCAGTCAAATGAAAGTCCGTGTAGGAGCCATTCGCTTCGCAATAGCTGATATGATTGGCAGGGATAAATTCCATCCCCTCAGCCGTAGAAAGACAAATCCTCCGGTTTTCAGGATTTGATATTTGAAAATTCATAAGAAGATTCTCCAGCATATGCTGTCTGGACTCTGACGCTATCAGTGCATTTACTTTTTGAACTGCCGCTAACAATTCATCCAAGTCGATCGGTTTCAGAAGGTAGTCTATTGAACTGTATTTAATTGCCCTGATGGCATAGTGCTCAAAAGCCGTCGTGAATATCAAGTGAAAATCCAGATGTTTTACCTGTTGGATCACGTCGAATCCGGTGCCAGTCTGAAGCTCAATATCCATGAACACCAAGTTGGGTCGTAAAGAAGAGATCTTTTCTATTGCTTCTTCTACATTGGAGGCCGTTTCTACTAGCTCCACCTGAGGACAGTATTCTGTCAAAAATGCTTTGAGGGTCTCCCTGCTATGGAATTCATCCTCTACGATGATCACTTGCAATGTTTTCATTGTTTTGGAATTTTGATGCTCACTTTTGTTCCTTGTTCTAGATCTTCTATTTGTATGTAATCTTCTGAAGAAGTCCATTTATTCCCCAGCCGCAATCTTTCGAAGGTAAGGTTCATTCCTCGGGAAGGTCGGTAGTTTGTCCCTTTCAGTGCTGCGGCGGCTTTTCTTCCTATTCCATTGTCTTCTACTTCGCAGAGGATGAATTCTTTTTGATCGAAAAATCGGATTGTTAGTTTCTTTTCAGGAGACTTTTTCGTCATGAGTCCATGTTTGATGGAATTCTCTACGAAGGGCTGTACAATCATCATTGGCACCTCTTCATAGCACAAATTAGAGTCTTTTGGCACGATAACTTCATATAAAAAAGCATGGTCAAATCGCAACGATTCCAGATCCAGGTAAACTTTCAATAGCTCTATCTCTTTTTCTAAAGTGACATGAACATCTATAGAATTTTCCAAAACCTGACGTACAAACTTGCTGAACTTAGAGAGGTATTTTAAAGCGGCCTCTTTTTGTCCGCTGCTAATTAAGTATTGGATGGAGCTCAGGCTGTTGAAAATAAAGTGGGGATTGATTTGTGCCCGGAGTGCACCGAGTTTAGTCTGAAACGTTTCCCGCTCTGCTTCTCTTTTTTCTGTAATAATAGTCTTGATTTTATAAGAAAGGCCTAGTGCGAAAATGGTGCTCTCGATTGCGGATCCAGTGACCATATAGTCCAAATCCAATAAGAACATAGTCAGCAACGCTCCCGTCGTGAAAACTATGGTGCCCGCAATCACGAAATATACCAGTTTTCCTTTGTAGAATTTCCACAAATATCCTACTCCAACAAAGGCAAAAGTGGCCATGAAATACCTTTGCCAATTCATAAGTGTAGCCTGCAGCGGACTATAAGGATTGAAAATGATAATTAAACTTACTACTACGAGAAAAGTGCAAAGTAAAACTATTATGCCTTTGACAACGCGATCAAATTTTGGCAGATGCTTTGGGAATTCAAGAAAATGCCGAATGAAAAGTAGATAGAAAGTATTGATGCAAACCTGAGCAACAGTGGTGAACCAAAAGAAAAAATGACTGTGTTCGTAACCGAAATTTGCAGCTAGGTAAGGGCTTATTCTGGAATAATAAATTAGTTGGAACAAGAGAAAAAGGCCGTAATAAATGTATTGGCGCTCTTTCATATTGAAAAATAAAATCAAGTTGAACACCATCAGCACTGAGGCTACTCCCAAAAAGAAAAATGCCAAAACTTGACTTTTGAAAGAGCTAATACTCAAAAAAGTAGAAAATAACAGATGGTCTTCGGGAGTGCTGAAGGCAAAAGTTTTATTGGAAAGATTGGGAGTCGCTCTTAGAAACTCGGACAGCACATAAATCTTTGTCCCATCAATTAAATCTTTGACTGCCAGTGGGATATAAAATGGACTTTCCAGGTTAGTTCGTTGAAGCGCATTTTGTTCCAAGGTACTGTAAACCAAGGGCAGGAGTACTCCATTTCTATCAATATAAACTGCCCCTTTTTCCACTCCATAGGGATAAAAATAGATAGAATCGTGTCCAGAGATTTTGCTCTGCTGATCACTTAGATCGATTTCAAACCAATACTGAATGCCTGATTTCGCAATACCCAGATTTTCTGTTGATCCATACATTCCCCTACGACCAAAATCAACCGCCTCGTTGATTTTAATAACGGAGTCAATTTGAAGGACTTTTGGGTGTAAAGGCTCTTGATGGATTATCGGTTTTTCTTGCGCAAGAATAGCATGGTCAATCAAAAAGTAAAAAAGCAGAAAAATGTAAAATGCCTTCATTTATGGGCTAGATTGGGAAAAATAAGTTTTACAGACTTTAAAGTACTACTCTTATCCTGGGCAGTTCTTTCTACTACCTCTGATCGTATTTCGAACGGTCGTATTTCATTTAATAAACTCACATATTCTTGCCAAGGAGTTAAGCTTTTGAAATAGTTTGAAGTCTCATCCTGATGGTTCAAAGAGCTCAAATTATTGATCATTACATTGAATTTAACTTCTGTTGGCGAGATATGAAAACCTAATTCTATTTCAGAATTTCCATTTGATTTGGAAATGTTTTCCTCTAATAAGTTTTCGATTAGGCTTTGGACTATAATAGCAGGGATTCTTGCCTGAGGATGATTCTTTATGTTTCCAGATGAAATTTTGTAGATGAGCTTGTTTTCATATCGCAATTTTTGGAGCTGTAGATACCAATCTAGCATTTGTAGCTCTTCCTTTACTAATACAGATTCTTTGTCTATCTGACCCATGAAATAGCGGAGAAGCTTCCCAAATACACTCAGGAACCGTAAGGACTTTATCTTGTCCTCCAATATAATATAGTGTTGAATCGCATTCAGAGAATTGAATACAAAATGGGGGCTAAGCTGCGCGGAAAGCACTTCCATTTGTAGTTTGGTGGCTTTTTGTTTGATTTTCCATCGTTCCAATTCAGACTCTTTGATAGTTTCCAGTGCTCTAATATGTGCTATTCTCCCAGCGTAAATGGAAGCCACCGCAAGGAGTATTTTCAGGTGTTGATTGGTGAAAAAATCAGGCTGGGAGTTTTCACTGTCAATTACCCCAATCACCTTTCCCATGAGTAAGATAGGGACGGCAATTTCAGAAAGTCTGCAAACATCGTCTTTGATGTAGTTGGGTTCGAGTCGGGTATCAGCTATTAGTCTTGGAATCCCTGTAGATGCTACCTGTCCAGTAATACCTTCTCCTATTTTTATTCTTAGGGGATTCAGTATTTTTTTACCTTCTGGATTTTTGGGGCCAATAGCAGCTTTCTGCTCTAGGTATTCACCGGTACGATCTAACAAATAGACCACAGCATCTTCAAAATCTAGGATGGAAATACAATTTTTTACCATATCCCAAAGAATTTCTTCCTCAGTCTCCAACTCGGTTATTGAATCGGAAAAGTGAAGTAGAATCTCTTCGATTTCAGCAGGACTGATAGGTGTTTTGCGATTTTTCACTAAGTAATCAATTTAAACTTCTGGTAAGAATTTTACCGGGGCTAAGAATTGAAATCTACTTATTCCACTTGTCAAAAAGTAAGACTATTAATGAATGGTGCTTTTCGATTGATGAAATTAGGTTTTCAATTGATAGCCTGATTTTTGGCTTAAAATCCCTTTAAATCAGTGTTTTATCAGATTTTTTCGGCTATCAATCAGAATCGTGTATTCATCAATCCGAATAGCTAATTCATCGATTTGGCAAAAATTATTGGTTGGCCTGCAGCTAAGTTTGAAGTGTTCGAAGAGAAAAGCTCTTCAGTAAAAGCAACCAATTAAATTTTATAAAATCATGAAAAAGTATCTTTTTATTATCGGAGTGGGAGCCATGTTAATCAGCACATCATGTGATCCACAGAATGAAGAATCTTTATTTTCTGACGTAGATCAGGCAGTACTAGAAAGTAAGGAAGGTGACCCAAATGCCAGGTTAGGAAGAAACGATGGGTTTGCTCAGCAGAAGCTTGCCATTAATTATGAAGTTGCCGAGAAGGCCTATTATGCGGTGATGAGAGAATTACCGCCGAATAAAGTTAAAGCCATCATGGCATCAAGTGATGACCAAGCCTATGTACTGAAAAATGTGATCATATCCTCAATGAAAATTTTTGACGAAACGGTGATGGATAATGGACATAAGATAAGTGACTTAGCCAAAAGGAACCATGCTGCCTTGGCGGGAGACGAGCACGAAATAGAGTATGACCTGACTGCTGGTGCCTTGAGAGCTGCTTCTGGATACCTTAAAATTGGAGATATCAAAGGAGAATCCACAGATCATACTTACCCAGTGGCTGAAATTTTTGAATGGATAGGCAATGGCAAAGCTGGAAGAAAAGGTAACCCTTGGAATGATAGCATACCACCTGTAAAAGCACCGGAAGCAGCTGGCCTTGGTGAGTTTATTTTGGGTCTTAGTCCGAGAAATAGTGATCCTCAAAGTCTAAATGAAGGTCTAAACCAACTTGAAATTGATTCTGGAATGGATCCTGTGTTAGCTGCCCTTTTACTTCCTGCTATTCAAAAAGTACGCGAAGCAGCGAAGCCAAATCCTAAGTCAAGAGGAAAAGCAGATATTCTAATTGAAAGTTTATCGAATTATGGGCTAGATCCTGAGGCTGACTTAAGTGCCATGTATCAAATAGGCGGAATGGGAGCTATAGGCTTACTTGCAAGTGAGGATTACGACTCTGAAGGAGATGTGGATTGGGCTGCTATCCAGTTAAATAGAAAGAAATTTGAGTTTGAAATGTATCTACTGTGGGAAAAATTCTGGGACAAACATCACACCGATCCAACTACAGGTAGGTAATTATTAAACACCTAATTAATTCAAAAAGCTCTGATTATTCAGGGCTTTTTGAGTTCAAACCTAATTATATCTGAAGGGCATTTTTGAGAAATCTGATCAATAGCTTGCTCGGTCAGTTGCAATATCCTTGGGTATCCTCCAGTGACCTGAGCATCTTTCATCAGAACGATCATTTTTCCTCCTGAAGTCAATTGCACCGTGCCAGGATACACGGGGGCTGTGAGCATTTCTGGGAGGGAATGTGGCTGCAATTCGGTGAGTTGAATTGCCATTCTGTTTTTATGACTGGAAATGCTGAAACTGTTTGATTGAATATTTCCCTGTGTTTCTAGGTCTAGCAAGTCCCACTCTGGACCGGGATATACTTCAAGACTCATACGCTGAGCCCAGCGAAAATCCCATCTGGGTTTTGCTGCGGTATATTTTGGGCTTGCAGTGTGGGTGAAAAAAGGAATTTGATCTCCTTTTTTTGCGTAAGCATTAGGAGTGATTCCTTCCATCCAACTTCTGGAATTCAATACTGGCTCAGTTTGAAAACCATTTTTAATCGCTAGATAAAGCACTGATCCTTGGTGAAATGCGCCGATTTCCAATTGATCGTATGCTTGTATTTCAATAAGTCCGTAGCTTGAAATTGAATTTCCATTGAGTTTGACTTCCGCTTTTGCTCCGGCAAGACAAATAAGGGTAGGCGTGTCAAATTGGATTTTCAGACCGGGCTGACATATCTCTAGCGCAGCATCACCTGTTTGGTTTTGCAGGAGGTGATTTGCCCAGCCGTAGGATCGCTGATCCAACGCTCCGGAAATTGGAACCCCATAATAAGCAACACCTGTTCTCCCGCTATCTTGAACGGAAGTTCCTGGCCCCGTTTTGAGGATTTTCAAATAGCCAATATCCCGTATCATCTGAAGTTGGGTTGTTTTGGATGCCTTTTCAAGCGCTCAAAGTCCTGAAAACTGATAGGAGTAAATTCTATCCGCTCACCAACTTCCGCAAAAATTGGAATTTTAAACTTTGGATTGAAAAGCTCAATAGGAGTTTGCCCAATCAAATGCCAACCACCTGGACTTTCACATGGATAAATTCCAGTTTGTGAGCCGCCGATAGCCACCGCACCTTTTGGCACTTTCAGGTCTGGAGTTTTCTTTCTAGGGGTAAATAGAAGCTCCGACAGCCCATGGAGGTACATGAATCCGGGTAGAAAGCCAAAAAAGTGGATTCTATAAATCGCAGTGGAATGAATATGGATCAATTCGTCCGGAGAGATGTTTTTTGATGCTGCCAAAGCATGTAGATCTCTACCGGTCTCTAGGGAATAGCAAACCGGGATTTTCCAGGTTTTTTCGGGCAAATCCGGTACCTTTTCTACAGGTGGCAGGCTTGAAATAAACTGCACAATGCTTGGCGAAGCGGCTGGTCGATCCAACATGATGCATAGGGAATCAAATCCCTGTCTGATCTCCACTTTTTCCTGTAGAAAGTGCTCCTGAAGCTGTTTTTTGAGCGCTAGCTGCTGTTGTAGTAACGTGTCGTTAATAGGCAGATCCCATTTTGCCTCTAGGAGCCTAGGGCTGATTTCCCTGATTTTTGGCTTCATATTCACTTCCAGTATTTCTTACGAATAGTTGGTAGGAAATCACCGATTCCGGGATTATCGCCATGGAAACAAATAGTTTCGGCGGCTACTTTTAGTTTTTTGCCTTGATGTGAAAGTAGGTAGCCATTTTTCAATAGATTTTCCAAATGGGAGGAGATTTCCGGCTCTGTGGTCATATGTGAACCAAAAATATTACGCGGCATCAGTAGGTAATTGTCCAGATAACCTCTGTCCCCAAAAACCTCTGTCCTACAATTCAGTCCTTTTTGATTTAGATGCTTTTCCAACTGGGAATGTGGAGGTGCCAGGATGGGGGTATTGTGAAAGTGATCTGCTATAAAGTCTGTAAGCAAATCAGCCACTTCACTATGTGCTGCTGCGTCATTGTACAAGGCGCCATGAAACTTAATATGATCCATTTGCATTCCTTTTTTTTCTGCCAGTTGCTCAAACTTAACTATCTGAACCAGAATGGATTTCGTCAAATCTTTGGCGGAGATTTTTATCGTTTTTCTCCCAAAGTGCTGCTTGTCAGGATAGGAGGGGTGAGCGCCTACTTTTTTGCAGTGCTGCTTGGCCAGGGAAAGGCTTTCATTCATACTGTCTTCATCCCCGTAATGCCCGCCACATGCTATGCTGGCAGAATCGATCAATGGGTAAATCTGACATTCATCAGCCATTCCTTCGCCTAAATCGCAGTTTATTTCAGGGAGTTTTCGCATAGGTATTGAAGATCAAAAATCCAGCTTAAACCCGCAAGAAAATGCAGGCCTAATCCTCCCATACTACCTAAAAAAATCTGATTATCCGCAATGCGTCAGTAGCCAAAACCTCTTTGCAAAACTAGTCCAGAGACCAAATTCTATAATGCTTTTGACTTTTGAGGGTAACAAATGGAGGTATTTGGAGGTAAATGTCCCCATTTGATATTTCCTGATGTTTTTGATAGTTTCGAAATTCATCAACTAATACTATATAACTATGGGAAAAGGAGACATGAAAACCAAAAAAGGAAAAGTTAACAGAGGTACTTTTGGCGTAAGCAGACCAAAAAGAGAAATCAACAAGAAAGCGCATGCAGCCCAGCTTGAACCGAAAAAATCTAAAAAATAAGAGTGATGAAATCCTCAGTGAATGCTGAGGATTTCATGTTTATATACCTGATCACAAGTTATTGTAATACTTGATTTGTTCGTTGAGCTGTTTATAGTCCAGCTTTCCTTTGACTAATTTCAGGTGATGGATTATTGCCAAAGCCTTTTTCATCCTACTTTCTGGATTTTTTACCTTGGTGACGGTATAGACCATCATACGCTGCTTGCCGGGAGTGAGAGATTTGAAGTATTTTTCTCCTTCTTCATCCTGATCCATCAGCACCTGCAGTTCCTCAGGCATTTCATGACCATAGTCGCTGTGGTCTTTTTCCATTTTTAAGGTAAAAACCTGCTCAGGCTGCATCTTGAATTTCTTTCTCAAGTCTTGATTGATGAGCACATACCAGTAGGTTTTGGACTTCATCAGCGCCATAGGGTATGGGCCTTCATTTTCTATCCATACCAAAACTCTCCGGTGATCTCCTTCCAGGAGCTTTGCACTGCACTCATCTGGCACCGGAAAATGATACTGCCAGTGATTAAAATCAAATGCTGAAAGCGCTGAATCGAATATATGGCAGGGGATTGACATCCGGAATTCAATTTTCTAGCTGTTGCTGATCAGTCGGGAAGATTGAAAGTGATGAAAAAACTTGTGCCTTTGCCTACTTCACTTTTTACCCGGATAGCCCCGCCATGACTCAGAATTATGTTTTGTGTGTTGGTCAGTCCCAGACCGGATCCGGTGTCTTTACTGGTGAAAAAAGGTTCGAAAAGCCGTTCCAGGTTTTCTTTGGGGATGCCTTCTCCATTATCACGAATTTCTATTTTACACTGCTTTCCTTTGATACTGGTTTTTAGCAGCAGTTTTCCGGTTTTTTCCGGCATAGCCTCTATGGCATTTACGATGAGGTTTATCAGTGCGATTTTTACTTTTTCCCCATCTACATGGATGTCGCAGATATCTGTGTCATATTGTTTCTGTACCTCGATTCCCTTGAATTCTATGCGGTCGCTGACATGCTGCAGTGATTCGTCCAGTAGTTCATTGATCGAATGGGATTTGGTATCCAGCTCAGTAAATCTGGTGCTGTCCAGGAGTTGAGTCACCAGGTGATTGATCCTATCGCAGTTACGCCGGATGACATCTATGAGGTCTCCACTTTCCTCCAGGACTTCCTTTGGAAGCTCCATATGCAGTTGATCTGCAGATAGTACGATAGTGGTCAGTGGGTTTTTTACTTCATGTGCAAGCAGCCTTGCGATGCGCCCTGTGGAGGAAAACTTTTTCAGGTTGAGTTCTTCTTCTTCTTTAGCCTTGATGGCTGTCAGATCTTTGATCAATACCTGGAAAGTATTGGAGTCCTGTTTGACTATGCTGATCAAACTGGTGATGGTATGCCCTTTTTCTATAGCCATCATAGCCTCCATGTCATAGACCTCTTTTTGTTTTTTGAAAAGCTCATCCAAGGCTATTTTGGAATGATCATCTAGCAGTAGATCCTTGAAGTAAAAAGATTCTTGGGAATTGGGATCAAAGGCTTTTTTGCCAAATTTTCGCTGAAAGGCAGGATTGGAAACCAGAATTTGTCCTTCATCATCTATGAGCAGGAATGGGTCCCCGGCCAGTTCAAAAATGGAGCGGAACTTACGCGCAGAGTCATCCAGCGATTCCATAAGCTGCGCATCCCGGATGGCGTAGCGAAGCGTTCGGTCCAGGGTATTCGCATCAAACTCCCCTTTGATCAGGTAATCTGATGCTCCCAATACCAGAGCCTCTTGGTCTATCAGTCCAGTACTCATGCCGGTGAGCATGATGACCGGAGCATGTTTTCGGATATTTTTGATCTTTTGGATAAGATCCAGACCGGTATCTTTGCCCAGTTTGTAATCTACCAGAAATACGTCGAAGGATTTTTCCAGTAGGGGCATTGCCTCTTCCAGGCTTTCGGCGTTTTCTAGTTCGTAAGTAGTATCTGTGATTCTTTTTAGAAGTGATGAAACCAGAAAAAAATCGTCTGGATCATCATCTACATATAGGATTCTAATGTTTTTCTCAGGGTTACTCATTTTGTTTTTTTAAGCCGGCAGCAATACTGTTTTCGACCAATAATTTTCAATTTGTTCTGTGACCTGCACCAGTCCTTCGAAGGAGCTCGGCTTTGTTATAAAGCTACTAGAACCCATTTTGTAGGTTACTCTTATGTCGTCATTGTTATTTGAGGTCGTAAAAATGATCACAGGAATCATCTTTAAGTCCTCGTTGCTCTTGATTTCTGAAAGGGCCTCCCTGCCGTCTTTTTTGGGCATATTCAGATCCAAAAGGATAATATCTGGATTGGGGTATTTTACCAGATCATGATAAGGGGACTCCCGCTTTAAGTATTTGATCAAAGCTTCACCGTCTTCTACACAGGTGACATTTTCTTTTGGAAGAGTTCTTTCAAACGCCTTCAAAATCAACAATTTATCATCTTCGTCGTCCTCAGCAACTAGGATTTGTATGGGTTTCTCTAGGGACATGTTCATATAAGATTTTGAAAGGGGAGAAAGTCTGATTTTTGAAAATATAGGTAGTAATTCGTAAAGTTAAGCTAAAGTGTAAACATATTTAGTAAATAGATTTACCCTGGGATTGCCGGTAGCAAAATATGGAAGGTAGAGCCTTCCCCGGGACTGCTTTCTGCATAGATAATTCCATCTCTTTTGTCAATTATTTTTCGCGTAATCGAAAGCCCAATCCCAGTACCTTCGTATTCATTTTTGCCGTGAAGCCGCTGAAAGATTGAAAATATCCGGTCTGCATAGCCAGGTTCAAAGCCTATGCCATTATCTGACACTTTGATGAGGTGGTAGCTCACACGCGGATCTAGGGAGGGTAGTTTTTTTACCAGCGCTGCAGGTGCTATTTCAGAGCTGATGCTGATCACAGGAGCTTCATTGGGCTTGGAGAATTTCAATGCATTGGAGATGAGATTTTGAAAAACCTGCCTATACTCGGTCTCCAGTCCCATGACTTTTGGGAGTTTGGAGAAGCTGATGGTGGCAGATTTTTCTTTGATGGCAATCTCAATATCATCTAGGATGTCCTTGACTACCTTTTTTAATTTAACCTCTTTGATTTCCTCATCTTTATCTCTGCCGGCTCTGCTGTATTCAAGCAGGTCAGTAATGAGGTTTCTCATCCGTACTGCGGCTGCTGTGATTCTGTTCAAATATAATTTACCATCTCCTACCAGCTGCTCTTGGTATTGCTCATTGAGCAGATCAGAAAATGCTGTGATTTTGCGCAGCGGCTCTTGCAGGTCATGTGAGGCTACATAGGCAAATTGCTCCAATTCCTTGTTTGATTCATCCAAAAGCTGAATTTGATCCCGCAATTTTTCCTGAAAAGCCTTGATTTCCAGATTGGCTGCCTGCTGGGCTCTGTTGTATTTGTGTATAGAAAAGAAGGTGATAAAGCCCATGATGATAGAGAAGAGGGAAATTAAGCCGACTATAAAAGGCAGGGCATTGATGTTATTGATCAGGCTTTGATTTCGCTCCAAGAAGAGTTTGTTTTCTATTTCATTGATTCGCAGAATCACTTCCTTGGTCATGCGGTAAGCATCCAGTGCACCGCTCACTCTACCTGGGTCTAAAAAGCCCTCCAGGTCACCGTGGGTTTCTAGATAGGCTATGGTACTTTCGAAGGTACGTATCCGTAGGTTGATCAATCCCCGCAGTTCCTCTATGTTGTTTTGCTGCTGGGCATTATCCATAGTGAGCTCCTGTAGCTGCACCAGCAGCATTTCGGAGTCTATATTGGATTGCTGGTAATTGGTCAGAAATTCTTCATCATGGGTAATCACATAGCCGCGAATGCTGGTTTCCCGCTCTAGAATACTTGCATAAAGTTCATCTGTTCGCTGCAGTACATTTTCAGTATGCATCAAAGCATGGGTATAGTATTCAATCCTCCCGGATGTCCAGTAGGAAACACCACTTCCTACTACTATCAAAATTAGGGTAAGAACGGAATAGGTCTTCGCTCTATAGAGGGATGGGTTTTTATCTTTCTTCATTGAATTTTCCCTGATTTGGGGAATTTATTACTCAGTTGGCAAGGTGATTTCCTGTCTTTTTTTAACTCTTATTTTAGAGAATCGCTTTGAATTGGTTTAAAGCAGGTTTTTCCAGATTTTGGATTTCAGGCATAACTGTTGGATTAAAAGTACCAAATAAAACTAACAACCTAAACACCAAAACTATGAGTTCTCTATTGTATTTCATCGCTGTAATTCTTCTTATCGGATGGCTAGTCGGAGTATTTGCCTATAGTGCAGGAGGATTAATTCATGTATTGCTGGTACTAGCCGTAATCGCAGTGCTCTTTAGATTGATCTCCGGCAGACCCGTATAACTTCGGAGTCTTACTGAGAACTGTAAAGAAACATTAATTTTTAACTACTAAACCAATATTAAAATGAATTCAACGGAAATTGAAGGAAACTGGAATATCATCAAAGGCAAGCTAAAGCAACAATACGCCGACCTGACTGATGATGATTTGAATTATACTGAAGGAAAAGAAGATGAGCTGTGGGGCAGAATTCAAAAGAAGGTAGGAAAGACCAAGGAGGAAATCCTTTCTGGAATCAAGTAAAACCGAAATAATTTTAAACTTTAAATTTATTCAAGACTATGACTAAATCATCAATTAATAAAACACTTTGGCTAAGCGGACTGTTAACAGGCGCAGTAGTGGGCGCTTATCTGTACAAGAACAAAGAGCAGTACGGACCTCAGAAAGAGAAAATGAACAAGCTTTTGGGGGAATTGCAAAATGTAGTAGTTGACCTTAAAGGTAGACTGCTGCATGTAGGGCAGGAAGGACTGGATGCTACCAAATCCGCCATCAACAATGCCAAAGAAAAAGTAGACAAGGTTAAATAACCTTGACCTCAAAAAGAAAGGTGAGACCCAGTTTCACCTTTCTTCTTACCACTTAATTTCAATTATTTCAAAAGATTACCTGAAAGAGGGGGCTGACCAGATAAATGTGATGACGAATAACTTAATATTAGTAGTGGATGATGAGCCTGAAATCCGTTCCTTACTGGTGCGATTCTTAGGCAAAAAAGGATTTACCGTCCACTCGGCTGGAACCCTCAGCGAAGGCAGAAATATGATCAAAGAATTTAATCCTTCTTTGGTATTTTTGGATGTCAATTTGCCAGATGGTAATGGACTGAATGAATTGAAACAACTAAACTCAGCCGACCAACGAGCAAAAGTGATTATGATGTCAGCTTTTGATCACAATGAAGTGAAATTGGCAGCTATCCAGTCTGGTGCGCTGGATTTCCTAAGCAAACCATTTAATATAGCTAGATTGGATCAAGTGATTCAAAGTCAGCTGATTAATTTATCCAACCCCAACAACGAACATGGCAAAGATCTTAGTAATTGACGATAACATCGACATCTGCCAGCTTTTAGAGCGATTTCTAACTAAGAAAGGATATGATGTGGAGACGACCATATCCGGAAAAACTGGTCTGGAAATGGTCAAGAAGACCTTCTACGACCTTATTTTTTGTGACTTCAAACTCAGAGATATGGAGGGACGAGATGTGCTGATGAAAGTACGTGAAACTTCCCCAGGTACTCAGGTGGCCATAATCACAGGTTATGCAGATGTGAAGATCGCCGTGGAAGTAATCAAAAACGGTGCTTTTGACTACGTGACCAAGCCATTGATTCCTGATGAAATTATCAACCTGATCGAGCGTGCTTTAGCCTCTACCAAAGCCAATAAATCCAACACGCAGACTTTTACCAAAGCAACTAACCTGAAGAGTGAAAAAAGTACAGGTTCAGACACTAATTCTTCCAAGTTTCTGAAAGGAACAGGTAAGGAGTCCAAGAAACTATATAAAGAAGTAGCCCTTGTGGCCCCGACCAACCTAAGTGTAGTTATCTATGGAGAAAGTGGAGCAGGTAAGGAGAATATTGCCCGAACCATACACGAGCAAAGTGAGCGGGCCGGAAAACCTTTTGTAGCCATTGATTGTGGAGCACTGACTAAGGAACTGGCAGGAAGTGAACTATGGGGACATGAAAAAGGTGCCTTTACCGGAGCGCTGACCGAAAAGGCGGGGCAGTTTGAAGTAGCTGACGGAGGTACCATATTCCTAGATGAAATAGCCAATCTATCCTATGAAACCCAAGTGGGTTTGCTAAGATTAGTCCAAGAACGTAAGCTAAGAAGAATAGGGGGTACCAAGGACAAATCCATAGACGTGAGAATTTTGGTGGCTTCCAATGAGGATTTGAGGCAAGCAGTTTCTGATGGGAAATTCCGGGAAGATCTTTACTTCCGCTTCAATGAATTTAGTATCACCGTGCCGCCTCTGCGCAATAGACAAGGAGATATAGAGGCTTTTGCTTATCATTTCTTAGAGCTTAGTAATGACGAACTCAACAAAAAGGTCTTTGGCTTTGAGCAGCAAGTCATGGATATATTTATGGAATATCCTTGGCCTGGAAACTTACGTGAAATGCGCAACGTAATCCGTAGGGCCACACTTCTCAGTGATGGGGGCAAAATATCGAGCGCAGCTTTGCCACCAGAAATTGTATATGCACGTAAATTTAACTTCACAGAATCGCCTTCAGAAGGTGACTCCTCCGGAAAATCTAAGCCTAAGCTGCCTTTGAATCTAAAGGATGCTGCAGCAGAAGCCGAGGCAGAGGTGCTGCGCAAAGTCTTAGAGGAGGTGAAATACAATAGAACCCAAGCTGCAAAGCAATTGGGAATAGATCGTAAAACTCTGTTCAATAAAATGAAGCAGTACGATCTTTAATCCCATGATGCTTAAAAACTACTGCTCCACAGTGGGCAAACTATTGCAACTAATGCCCACATGATCAGGGCGAATGTATAAACTGGGTTAAAGCAGACCTGAAACAGAAATGGCTAAGCGCAAGCACCCGCTTAGCCATTTCTGTTTTTAGCAGGATAGCGCTCATTTACCGATAGGAATCCAGATTTCTTCCTCAGAATCCGGATCATCATTTTTGTACTTTTCTCCCATCACTGCGAAATGCGGCCTGTTGGCTAAACCATAGCCGGACTGGGGCAGCCAGTTTTCAAAAATCTGTTGATAGAAATCTCCTACTTGAGAGCTATAACCTTTGTAGTTGAAAACAGCATATTCGCCAGAAGGCAAATGTATCACATTCATACCCTTTGGGATTGAGTCGGTATTGCTCACTGGAATGGCAGCCCATTTTTCAAATATTCGGGCTGGATTGAATTCTTTGAAATATTCCAGGCCTGGGTAGATTTCTATGGAGTACAATGCTGTACTGGATGGGTTTTGGATCTCCTTTCTCCGAGGCATAAAATTTCTCCACAGCTCTCCTGTTTTATTCGCTATTAAACTCATTTCCGACTTCATTCCAATCAGGTCAGTGACAGGCAGGTTTTTGATTTTTGGACTTGGGAACATGCTTTTAGGCTGAAAGTTTAACACACAAATATAGGGAAGCGATAGTAAGTTAACAGTGGTCGCAAAGTCAACCAGGATTTCCAATGGAAGCAAATGCATGGCCAGAAAGTCCGCATATTCCTTTAGGAAAAGGCATCTGTTTGGGTTTCTGTACAATTAGAGACTATATTTGGGGAGGTCGGAGGTTTTCCCGACTGCTTTTTATATCACTACACTCACCAAAATTTGGACTTCTCATCATTTAATTTCGAGACCTCACTACAAGAAGGATTGGATGCCATGGGCTTTGAAAAACCCACGCCTATTCAGGAAAAAGCAATTCCAGAGATTCTTGCCGGCAAGGACTTAATTGCCTGTGCGCAAACTGGCACGGGCAAAACAGCTGCATTTATTTTACCTATTCTCAATAAAATCAATAAATCTGGTTCCCAAAATCTCAATACCTTGATTTTGGCTCCTACTCGGGAACTGGCGATACAGATAGACCAGCAGATCCAGGGCTTTGCCTACTTTCTGGGCATCAGTTCCATTCCCATTTATGGAGGAGGCGACGGAGTAGTATGGGAGCAGCAAAAGCGTGCATTGGAAACCGGAGCTGAAATCGTGGTGGCTACTCCAGGCCGCTTGATAGCGCTTCTTGCAGGCGGCAAAATCAAATTGGACTCCTTAGAGCATTTGATTTTGGATGAAGCCGATAGGATGATGGATATGGGGTTTTCAGATGATATACTCACCATAGTAAATTATCTACCGAAGCAGCGGCAGACGGTGATGTTTTCAGCCACTATGCCTCCAAAAATCCGTCAGTTTAGCATGAAACTGCTCAATAAGCCTGAGGAGATTTCCATAGCTATAGGTAAAACTGCTGAGGGAGTTACCCAGTCCATGTATTCGGTTTACGATACCCAAAAGGAGGAATTGGTTAGACATATTCTATCCCAAAAAGCCTATGAAGCGGTAATTATTTTTGCCTCTACTAAGGAAAAGGTGAAATCCTTGTATAAGGTGCTTCGCAAACAGTTTGAGATAGAGGCCTTTCACTCGGATCTGGAGCAGATTGATCGGGAGAAAATCATGTCAGCATTCAAAAACAAGTCTGTTAAAATCCTCATCGGTACGGATATTATTTCCAGAGGCATAGACGTGGTCGGTATTGAGTTGGTGATCAATTATGATACTCCAGGAGATCCTGAAGACTATGTGCACCGGGTGGGTCGTACTGCCAGAGCTGACAAAGAGGGTACGGCCATTACCTTCGTCAATCCTAAAGACCAGTATAAGTTTGATAGAATAGAAAGCTTAATCGGAATGCAGGTGGAGCAGATGCCCCTGCCGGATGGTTTCGAAGCTGGACCGGATTACACCCGTGGTGCCAAGAGTTCTAAAAAATCAACTGGCCCTAGCAATAAGGGAGGATTTAATAAAAAGAAACAATCCCCTAACAAACCTAGAAAAGGCAACCTGCCTCCTAGAAGAAATAGCGTAGATCCTCAAAAAGACACGCAGAAACAATCTAAGTCGCCTGAGCAGGCTCAAAAAGCGGCCAAACCAGCTCCCAAAAAAGAAAGCAGCCCTGAAAGTCCAGTGACCAGCAAATATGGGAAGCGTAGAAATGTAATAGATCCGGATTAACGCTGGTTTAACTAGGGGCAAAAAAAAGGCTGTCAGAGTTATATCTAGACAGCCTTTTTTTAATGTTGCAGAGATTATCCCGCATTTTTCATATCCTGAACTTCCTTACGGATATCCTGCGCGATATTTTTAAGGTCTTGCATACCTTTTCTCACTCGAGTACCCGCAGCTTGGTTTCCCTTTTCGTAGAATTTTTCAAAGTCGGCTTCAAGTGATTGAACCAGATCTCTTACTTCACTAAATTTGCTCATAGTAAAAGTGTTGTTTTTGGGTTGATGAATTAGATTATTTAGCATTCAATATAGTCCAAATACTTGCTAAATCAACCCTGAGAGCGGTTTTTTTGCCTACTTTTTTTACTCGCCAAAGGAAATAGCCAGCTCTGAATTTTTATAGTGACCACTGGTAAGCTTCTCCTTGATAGCCGCAAATGCCGCAATGGTTTCGTTTACATCTTCGAGTGTATGTACAGCTGTAGGGATTAACCTTAAGATAATCATGCCTTTAGGGACAACTGGGTAAATTACCACCGAGCAGAAGATGCTGTAGTTTTCCCGGAGATCTCTGGTCAGTGCCGCCGCCTCACCCACAGTACCGTTGAGTACCACAGGGGTCACAGGAGAATTTGATTTACCGGTGCTGAATCCGTTTTCATGAAGGCCGGAGCGAAGGGCATTGACGATTTTCCACAGGTTATCCTTGATTTCAGGCTGAGTTCTCAATAGCTCAAGACGCTTAAGCGCACCTTTTACTAAAAGCATAGGAAGCGATTTGGCAAAGATCTGTGATCTCATGTTATACCTGAGGTAAAGAATCACCTCCTCATCACCCGCGATGAATGCACCTATACTGGCCATAGATTTCGCAAAAGTAGAGAAGTAAAGGTCCACTTGATCCTGTACCCCTTGCTCTTCGTCAGTACCAGCGCCGGTTTTTCCTAGTGTACCAAAGCCATGCGCATCATCGATCAGCAATCTAAATTCAAATTTCTCCTTGAGTGCTACGATTTCCTTCAGTTTGCCTTGGTCTCCGGTCATACCGAATACTCCTTCGGTAATCACCAGGATTCCTCCTCCGGTTTCGTTTGCTAGTTTGGTCGCTCTTTCAAGTTGCTTCTCGCAGTTTTCTATATCATTATGTGGGAATACATAGCGCTTGCCCATGTGCATTCTGAGTGCATCGATGATACACGCGTGGCATTCTGAGTCATACACTACTACATCTTTTCTATCCAAAAGGGAATCGATCACGGACATGATACCCTGATAGCCATAGTTCAATAAATAGGCTTTCTCTTTCTTTACGAAAGCAGCCAACTCATCCTCCAATTGCTCATGGAGGCTGGTCTGACCGGACATCATTCTGGCGCCCATAGGATAGGCGGCACCGTATTCAGCTGCAGCATCTGCATCAGCTTTTCTCACTTCTGGATGATTTGCCAGGCCTAGGTAATTATTCAAACTCCAGGTCAGTACTTCTTTACCTTGAAATTTCATTCTTGGAGCAATTTCCCCCTCTAATTTTGGGAAAGAGAAATAGCCGTCTGCAAACTCAGAGTGTTTGCCCAAGGGGCCCATATTCGTTTTTAATTTTGCAAATAGATCCAAAGTATTTCAAATTTTAGTGAAAGGTGATTTTTTAAATAGTTACGCATTTCTGCCAGCATAGCAACTAAAGCGGCATAGGATTCGGAAAATTCCAGGAATGGGACCTCTTCTTTCTACAGCCTGCCTCACGGGTAAGGTCTTTAGTCCAAGTAATCTATGAAAATACGGGCACTGGCAAGATTCCGTACAATCTTAATTTCTAATGATCTGATCATTAAAATCCGCCAAAAATAAAACTTTAAAGCCTGCCAAGCAAAATTCCCTCGATGATTCGGGGCTTTCTTATCATTGCTGGGATTAATTTATATCTTTCGATTGAGCTTAATGATCGACCATAAATCCAGATATATGCCCAAAATCAAGAAACTTTTAGTCGCTAACAGAGGTGAAATAAGCCTTAGAATCATGCGCACTGCCCGGGAAATGGGCATTCAAACGGTAGCGGTTTATAGTGAAGCGGATAGACTATCCCCTCATGTGATTTTTGCTGATGAAGCAGTATGTCTAGGACCACCTCCTTCTGCCCAGAGTTATCTTTTGGGTGACAAGATTATAGCTGCCTGCCGGGAGCTCGGTGTAGATGCCATCCATCCTGGGTATGGATTTTTGTCCGAAAACGCGGCTTTTGCCCGGCAAGTGATGGATGCAGGACTTATTTTCGTAGGACCTTCTGCCTCATCCATAGAGGTGATGGGGAGTAAATTGGCCGCCAAACAAGCAGTGGCCAAATACAAAATCCCTTTGGTACCGGGGACCGAAGAAGCAATCACAGATATAGCAGAAGCAAAAGCAAGAGCTTCCGAAATAGGCTATCCTATTCTTATCAAAGCCAGCGCTGGTGGAGGGGGAAAGGGCATGAGAATAGTAGAAGACGAATCGGAGTTTGAAGATCAGATGCAAAGAGCAGTAAGTGAAGCCCAATCTTCATTTGGTGACTCGGCTGTTTTCATAGAAAAATACATTACTTCTCCCAGGCATATTGAGATTCAGATTTTGGGAGATCAGCACGGTAAAGTGGTTTACCTCTTTGAGCGGGAATGTTCTATTCAGCGCCGCCACCAGAAGGTGATAGAGGAGGCTCCCTCAGCCGTAGTCTCACCAGAAATGCGCCGGGCTATGGGGGAAGCAGCAGTAGGAGTGGCCCGGGCTTGTGATTATTATGGAGCAGGTACGGTGGAATTCATTGTGGATGAAAACCTGGATTTTTATTTTCTGGAAATGAATACCAGGCTTCAGGTGGAGCATCCGGTCACAGAAATGATCACGGGTAAGGATTTAGTCCGGGAGCAAATTCTAATTGCCGAAGGGGAATCCCTTTCATTCACTCAGGATGAACTATACATCAATGGACATGCCTTAGAAGTTCGGGTGTATGCCGAAGATCCTGCGAATAATTTCTTGCCTGATATAGGGAAATTGACCACCTATAAAAGACCCCAAGGTCCAGGAGTGAGGGTAGATGATGGGTTTGAGGAGGGGATGGATATTCCCATTTATTATGATCCTATGATCGCTAAGCTAGTGACGTATGGTTCTGATAGGGCCGCAGCGATCCAACGCATGGTGGGCGCTATCGAGGAATATAAGATCACTGGAATTCAAACTACCTTGGGTTTTTGCAAGTTTGCTATACAGCACGAAGCTTTTGTGAGTGGACAGTTTGATACCAAATTTGTGGATGAATATTTTGACCCGAAGGTTTTGAGCCAGGACTTTACTGAGCTGGAAGAGGAGATCTTGGCTGCTTTAGCCGTAGAGTTTATAGCCAAGGAGAAAAAAGGTTCCGCTAAACCTTCAGGGCGCATCAAAGATTCAGAATCTGCATGGAGAAATAGGTTGAAATAATATGGCAGAAATTCTTCCTATTAGAGCATGGAGGTATGCTCCAAGATTTCTCCCCAAAATGGAGGAATTGATTGCTCCCCTGTTTGATGTGGTATCAGAAAGACAGCGAGACTTACTGTATCAAAATCCTTTAAATAGTATTCATTTGGCAGTGCCTTCCGGTATCCGTCCCGCTCAGGAAGCTAAAGCCAGGATGGAGAAGTGGAAAAAAGAACAGGTGCTAGTTCAGGATTCCAAGCCGGGCATATATGTGTATTATCAGTATTTTCGACTGCCAGGAGAGCATCATGAGCGCTGTCGCAAAGGTTTTATGGCTCATATCAAAGCTTACGATTGGGATGAGAAGGTGATTTTGAGACATGAGAATACCATAGTCAATGCCGTGAATGACCGGATAGACTTACTAAAGGCTACGCAAATCCAAGCCAGTCCAACGCATGGACTTTACGAAGATAAGCTAGAGCAGCTTGAGCCTTATATGGATGAAGCCATCGCACAGCCTATTTATGACCTAGAGGATTATCAGGGCGTACGGGAAGTGATGGCTATCATTGATGATCCTTCGATTATTTCAAAATTTTTGAAAGTATTAGCAGGTAAAAATATTATTCTTGCAGATGGTCATCATCGTTTGGAGGGGTCGATTGCATACAGGAATTCCAAGAAACCTGAAGCCGAAGGAGGGATTTGGAAAGGCTTTGATTATCACCTGATGTACCTGACCAATACCAGTGGGAATCATCTGAAGATACTGCCTACCCATCGGCTTTTTTATGGATTGAAAATAAGTGCAGAGCATTTGATACAAGAACTGCAGCAATGGTTTTTGGTGAAAAAATTTGCTGATCCAGAGGAGTTAGGTGCTTATGCTTTTCATAAACCTCATACCTTTGGGCTGGTAATAGGCGAGGAGAGCTTTATGCTACAAGCACGCGAGGAAAAGCTAGTAAAGATCAATCAAAATTTGCCAGAAATTGTAAGGACACTGGATTTGACAGTGTTGCACAGGATTTTATTTGCTGAGATTTTGGACATACCTGTAGCACGACAGCGCAGCAGTGATCAGATTGCATATGAGCGAAATTTTGCTCGATGTATTCAGGAGGTCCGCTCTGGCAAGGCTAGTTTTGCAATGATTACACGTGAGCTGGAGCTGGATCAGGTAATGCAGGTGTGTAAAAGTGGGGAGCTTATGCCTCAGAAATCCACCTACTTTTATCCAAAAGCTTTAGGAGGTTTGCTTTTCGCCAGTATTAAACAAGAAGAATTTGAATTTGACTATGGATCCTTTTTTAAGTAAGCTACACGACAAAACCATCATTCTGGCTTCCAATTCCCCCAGAAGGCAGGAGCTTTTGAAAGGATTGGAAATAGACTTTGAGGTAAGGACGAATGATGTGGATGAGCATATTCCAGGAGATCTGGAAGCTAATTATGTGGCGGCCTATCTTTCTAAATTAAAGTCAGATTCATTCCCCGATGAGCTGAAGGAGAATGAGATATTGATCACTTCAGATACTGTGGTCATTGAAGATGGGCATGTGCTGGGTAAGCCAAGGACTGAAAATGAGGCTTTTGATATGCTGAAAAGCCTATCTGGATCTACTCATACCGTGATGACGGCCGTGACCATACGGGATCCACAAAAACGCATCACGCTGGAGGATGAGACGGTGGTCACCTTTAGATTTCTGGAGGAAGAGGAAATCTGGCATTACATCCATCGCTACAAGCCTTTCGACAAGGCGGGAGCCTATGGCATTCAGGAATGGATAGGCTATATGGGAGTGGAGCGTATCGAAGGTTCCTATTATACCGTAATGGGATTTCCCCTGCACCTGGTTTATGCGCAATTGAAGAAGTGGTAATTAGAGGTAGAGAAGGGGTTTCCAAAACTGGTAATATCTTTTGGCAAGGTTAAATCTTCCAAAGCCCATGGAAGTGGAATACCATTTGCTTTTTTGCAGGGATAAAATGCTTTAAAATCTTAACTTCGTGCTTTTAAGAAGCCGTTTTTTTCATGCCCAAACTCATACGAATAACCACTGTTCCTATTTCATTGAAGATTTTGCTTGCAGGGCAAATGAAATTCATGAAAGAAAAGGGATGGGAGGTCCTGATGGTCAGTGCAGATTCCAGAGATATACACTTATTATCCAAGGCGGAAGGAGTACCGCATCATGTCATTCCCTTCACGAGGAAAATAACTCCATTCAATGACTTGAAATGTTTGTATATGCTCTATAGGCTTTTCAAAAACGAAAAGCCAGATATAGTCCATACACATACGCCGAAAGCCGGTCTTTTAGGAATGATCGCAGCAAAGTTGGCAGGGGTAAAAGTCCGCATTCATACTTTGGCAGGTTTGCCTATGATGTCTGCAGCAGGTGGTAAAAAAAGTGTCCTGCAGTTTACCGAAAAGCTGACCTACGATTCTGCTACGGATGTCTGGCCAAATTCCTTTGGCTTGAAAAATTACCTACTTGAAAATGACCTGTGCAGTAGAGAAAAGCTGCATGTGATAGGGAAGGGCTCTACCAATGGAGTGGATCTAGAGAAGTTTAGCAGAGCGGCTCTGAAAGAAAACCACTTAGTGGCCGCTACCATGCGGATTCTTCCCGGGGAAGATGATTTTGTGATGCTGTCTGTCGGCAGACTGGTTAAGGATAAAGGAATTGAAGAGTTGGTAACTGCATTCTTAGCCTCGAAAATTGTCGCCAAAACCAAGCTGGTTTTACTTGGGGATTTTGAGCAGGATCTGAATCCACTGGATCCGGAAACCATACAAACCATCACTGATCACCCGCGCATCGTTCAGATCGCATGGTCAGATCATGTAGCCCATTACATGGCTTTGGCGGATGTTTTGGTACATGCTTCCCACCGGGAGGGCTTCCCTAATGTATTGCTAGAGGCCGGAGCAATGGACCTTCCGGTGATTTGTTCGGATATCATTGGTAATACAGATTTGATTACCCAACAGAAGACAGGCTTGATTTTCCCGGTGAAAAATGTGGAAATCCTCAAGGAAGCGATGGAGTTTGCTTTTGTCAAAAGAGATAAAATGGCTCAGTTAGCCAGTAACTTACATCAGCAGGTAGTCAATGATTTTGACAGAAAGGCAGTTCAGGATGAAATATTCAAGCAATATCAGCGGCTTTTGGCGCAAGCCAGTCCAGAGGAATAACTTATATTTAGGCCTTAATAACTCTTACTTTTCAATTTTATGAAGTACCTGGTCACCGGAACCGCAGGATTTATTGGATTTCATGTAGCCCGACAATTACTGGAAAGAGGTGAGGAAGTCGTAGGCTTGGATATTATCAATGACTACTATGATATCAACCTAAAGTACGCCAGGCTAGCTGAAATGGGGATTGCCAGAGCTAATGTCACTAAGGATAAGTTGGTGCAATCAGACAAACTCAGCACCTATAGATTTGTCCAAATGGATCTGGCTGATAAGGATACCTTGGTAGCATTATTTGCCCAAGAGAAATTTGACGTGGTTATCCATCTGGCTGCTCAGGCGGGCGTGAGGTATTCCTTGACCAACCCAGAGGTGTACATCCAAAGTAACATCATCGCTTTTCTGAATATTCTGGAATCCTGCAGATTTCATCCGGTTAAGCATCTGGTGTACGCATCTTCCAGTTCAGTGTACGGCGCAAATGAGAAATTGCCCTTTTCCACCTCCGACTCTGTAGATCATCCCATCAGTCTGTATGCTGCTTCCAAAAAATCCAATGAGCTGATGGCTCATACTTACAGTCATCTGTTTGGAATACCGACCACAGGATTGAGGTTTTTCACCGTTTACGGACCATGGGGCAGGCCGGACATGGCTTTGTTTTTGTTTACAGAAGCGATCTTGGCAGGTAAGCCTATCCAAGTGTTTAACCATGGGGAAATGAAGAGGGATTTCACTTATATAGATGATATCGTGGAAGGAGTGATCAGAGTGGCGGATCATGTGGCCAGTCCAAACCCGAACTTTGACCCGCTAAACCCAGATCCAGGAAGTGGCAGAGCTCCTTTTAAAGTCTATAATATTGGAAATTCTGCTCCAGTGCTTCTTATGGATTATATCAAAGCAGTAGAAAAAGGGCTAGGCAAGGAAGCCATCATGGATATGCTTCCTCTTCAGCCAGGTGATGTACCTGCATCCCATGCAGACGTGACGGACCTGGTGGCCGATACTGGGTATAAACCCAACACAAGCGTCCAATATGGGGTGCAAAAGTTTACCGAGTGGTACTTGGATTATTACAAGAAATAAGAAACATGAATAACCGTTTTCTTGCCAGTAGATAATAATTAACACCATGGTTGAAGTTCAAATTTACCTGCCGTGGTCAGTCGAGGATTTTCCGCTGTACTAAGTTATTATTTCAACCTTCTGGAAAAGTAGCGGAAAATCACCATAAGAAATCAACTTTATGTCCAAATCAATATTGATCACAGGTGGAGCCGGGTTTATCGGTAGCCATGTAGTAAGGCTTTTTGTGGAAAAGTATCCAGCCTATAAAATCGTCAATCTGGATGCTTTGACTTATGCAGGCAATCTGGAAAACCTTAAATCGGTAGAAGGAGCGGAGAATTATGCCTTTGAAAAGGTAGATATTCAAGATGTAGATGCATTGAAGGCAGTTTTTGAAAAGCATGAGATCACGGATGTGATTCATTTGGCTGCAGAATCCCATGTGGATAGATCTATCACAGATCCGCTGGCATTTGTGAAGACCAATGTGATAGGAACGGTGAATCTTTTGAATACTGCTAAGGATTATTGGAAGGAAAACTTATCTGATCACTTGTTTTATCATGTTTCTACCGATGAAGTTTACGGTTCTTTACATGATGGAGGGTTTTTCCTGGAGACTACTTCTTATGATCCGCAGTCCCCTTATTCAGCATCTAAAGCAGCATCCGACCACTTTGTAAGAGCCTATGCCAATACCTATAAAATGCGTACTGTGGTTTCTAACTGTTCTAATAATTACGGTCCAAACCATTTTCCCGAAAAACTGATCCCACTTTGCATTCATAATATCAAAAACAATAAACCTTTGCCTATTTATGGAAAAGGGGAGAACATCCGAGACTGGCTTTTTGTGAAAGACCATGCCCGAGCTATCGACACAGTTTTTCATGACGGTAAAGCTGGTGAAACCTACAATATAGGAGGCTTCAATGAGTGGAAAAATATAAATATAGTTCGCTTGCTATGTGCCAAAATGGATGAGAAACTAGGTCGTGAACCTGGTACTTCTGCCCAGTTGATCACCTTTGTCAAGGATAGAGCAGGCCATGATCTTCGGTATGCGATCGATGCCACCAAGATTAAAGAAGAGCTGGGCTGGGAGCCAAGTTTACAATTTGAAGAAGGGATAGAGCTTACCATTGATTGGTATTTGGCTAATCAGGACTGGCTGGATCATGTGACTTCGGGTGCATACCAGGAATATTATTCCCAGCATTACGAGAGTTGATATTGGGGGAGGTTCGTAAAGTGGTAAGGTGATAAGGCGGCAAAATTGTAAAGTTTCTTTCGGCTTACTTCATCGTTTATCATTCGAAATTCGGCCTTAGCGAAAACAGGGTCACTTTAACTCAATCCATCCCCTCGGCAATCGTAATTCGTCAATCGTAAGTCAGAATTTATCCTCCTTATCTCCATCGGTAGATTTTCCTATTTTTTGATTGGTGGTTTGGGGTGCTTTTTGAATTTGAGTTTCTTTGTGAAAAATTAATCGTTATGCAGATAAAATTGGCAAAGCCTATACTAGGGCTTTTTCTTTTGATGGGATTGCAACTTGCAGGAAATGCCCAAACGGGAAGATTTCAGCAAGCTGCTGACTACAAAATGGACGTCGAAATGGACGTCAATACCAACCAATACCAAGGAACCCAGGTCCTGGTTTATACCAATAACTCACCTGATACGCTAGACCGAGTCTTCTATCACCTTTACTACAATGCCTTTCAGCCGGGTAGCATGATGGATGAGCGTTCTAGAACCATTGCTGATCCAGACCGAAGAGTGGGGGATAGAATCTCCAAATTGAAGCCGGACGAGATTGGTTATATGCACGTCAATAGTCTGACCATGGACGGTAAAGTTGTGGAATATGCTGAAGTCGGGACTATCCTGGAAGTAGAACTGGCAGAGCCAATTTTACCGAATACCTCAGTGATTTTTGAGATGGATTTTTCTGGTCAAGTGCCTGTGCAAATCAGAAGATCAGGCAGGGACAGTGCAGAAGGTGTCCGCTACTCCATGTCTCAGTGGTACCCTAAAATGTCAGAATACGACGAGCAGGGTTGGCATGCGAATCCATACATTGGACGGGAGTTTTATGGAATTTGGGGTGACTTTGAGGTGAACATCACCATAGATAAGTCTTACACTGTAGGTGGTACAGGTTATTTGCAAAACCCAAATGAAATTGGTCATGGATATGAAGACCAGGGCGTTTCGGTACCGGAACCAGCCGGTGACAAGTTGACCTGGAAATTCAAGGCACCGAATGTACACGATTTCATGTGGGCTGCAGATCCCAAATACCGACATGACAAAGTAGAAATGTCAAATGGCATTACTGTACACCATTTGTATATCCCTTCAGAAGAAACCACTGCCAACTGGGAGAAATTGAAAGAATACACCCCAAAAGCGATAGCGTTTATTTCTGAGCACTATGGCCAGTATCCTTACAAGCAGTTTTCTGTGATCCAAGGTGGTGATGGAGGTATGGAGTACCCGATGTCCACGTTGATCACAGGTGGACGTAGTTTAGGTAGTCTGGTAGGAGTGATGGTTCATGAACTGGCGCACAGCTGGTACCAAGGTGTGCTGGCCACTAATGAAGCGCTATATCCATGGATGGATGAGGGATTCACCAGCTATGTGTCTTCGCTTACCATGTCAGATATTTTCAAAGCCAGTGAAAACCCAACTCGTGGATCCTATGCAGGTTATTATCGATTAGCAAAATCTGGCCTTGAAGAGCCTATGAGTACCCACGCTGATCATTACCACACCAACTCCGCCTATGGTTCAGCATCCTACTCCAAGGGCGCAGTATTTGTCGCGCAAATGGGATATATCATCGGGGACGAAGCAAGAGACCAAGGTATGTTGAATTATTTCAACACTTGGAAATTCAAGCACCCAAATGCCAATGATTTTGTTCGAATCATGGAAAAGCAAAGCGGTTTGGAATTGGATTGGTACAAAGAGTACTTTGTGTACACTACCAAAACCATTGATTATGCAGTCAAGGCGGTAAATGCGAAGGAAAACACCACGGAGATCATCTTAGAAAGAGTAGGGTTGATGCCAATGCCTATAGACCTGGTGATTACTTATAAGGATGGTAGTCAGGAGATGGTTTATTTGCCGCTTGAAATTATGAGAGGTGAAAAACCTGTAGAAGAAGGTATGCCTACAAGAATACTTTCGGAGGATTGGCCTTGGACCAACTTGGTCAAAAAAGTAACCATCCCGAGAGCACTTGATACCATCAAATCAATAGAAATAGATCCGTCTAAGCGAATGGCAGATATAAATCCAGATAATAACAAGAAGGAGTTTTAATCCCTCTAAATAGTACAATAGGGAGCTGTTTCAAAAGTATAGGTTGTCACATTAAGCGAAGTCGAAATACATCCTGATTTACAGGAATTGGTATTCGACTCCACTCATGGGGATACCTAGAAGCCTTTTGAGACAGTTCCTTTTTTTCTGAAAGTCTAGGGGTTCCCACAAGTCTTCCCGGAAGTACACAGGCGGAAATATTGGCAAGTGTTTTTTTTTTACCCTTTGCGAAGCTTCAATACGTGAAAATTCTCTTGATTATCCTGTAGCGAATGATGTAAAGCTCCATCACAAATAAAGGGCACAAGCTTACCCCAGCAATGGTACTCTTCTTACGGTCCTCTTGGATCACAATACTGGCTGATAAAACCCTGGTAACTCTCAATCCAAAAAAAGCATCGAGCCTACGCCCGATGCTAACTTTTATTCCAAGTATGGAATGCTATCTAATCAATATAAAACTCTAAACCGGATCGTGCCAGGAATCATTTTCAAAGCTTCTATTGCCTCATTGGAATATGCTTTGTCAATATCTGTGATTACATATCCGATTTTCTCATTGGTCTTTAGATACTGGCCTACGATGTTGATTTCATAGTTTGCCAGCACCTGATTAATTTTTGCCAACACCCCGGGCTCATTCAAGTGAATGTGAATCAGTCTATGGGCGTTTTGGAGGAATGGCAATTGGATATTCGGGAAATTCACAGAGTTGTAAGTGTTTCCGGTGTTGATGTACTCCATGATTTTACCCGGTACGAAACGAGCTATATTCACCTGTGCTTCCAGTGTGCTTCCTCCGATGTGAGGCGTAAGAATCGTGTTTGGCAGACCAATTAATTCTGATTCAAACGGTTCCTTGTTGTTTTTAGGTTCCTCAGGGAATACATCCACTGCACATCCGGCCAGTCTACCTTCCAGGATTGCATCGCGCAAAGCCGGAATGTCCACAATATGTCCTCGGCTCAAATTGACTAAATATGAACCTTTCTTCATCAGGTTTATTTTCTCTCTGTCAATGAAGTTTTGGTTCTCTTTTCTACCATCCACATGAAGCGAAATCACATCACAAGTACTCATTAGCTCATCCAGAGAGTCTACTTTTGTAGCATTCCCAAGGGCAAGTTTTTCGATTACATCGTAATAGAACACATTCATCCCCATATTTTCTGCCAGTACAGAAAGTTGTGCCCCGATATTACCGTAACCTACGATTCCGAGTTTTTTACCTCTTATTTCAAATGAACCAGTAGCGGATTTATTCCATTTGCCCTGATGCATAGCAGGCACCTTGTCAGCAAAGTTTCTCATGAGGAAAATGATCTCGCCAATGGCCATTTCCACCACAGATCTGGTGTTGCTATAGGGTGCGTTGAATACGGCGATTCCTTTCTCCTGGCAAGCCTCCAAATCGATTTGGTTGGTACCGATACAAAATGCACCTACGGCTATCAGCCTATTGGCATTTTCCAGTACCTTCTTGGTCAAATTGGTTTTGGATCGGATACCTAGGATAGACACAGTTTTTATTTTTTCGCAAAGCTCATCTTCGGACATCGCAGATTTTACGACTTCTACGTCATAGCCTTCTTCTTTTAGTAATTCCACACCTATGGGGTGGACATTCTCTAGGAGCAAAACCTTAATTCTGCTTTTCGGATAGGAAAATTTTGTATTCAAATTATTGATATATAAGATTTCGTCTAGGCTGGGAGCGATGTGATCTGCCTCCTTGGTCACCTTTGGACGGTTGACGTTTTCAGTAAATGCGTAAAATTTGTTTGCCAGACCGGACTTTTTGATTTCATAGTCGGTGTATCCATCACCGATCACATAGACCTCACCTTCCAGATTGATTTTCCGAATGGTTTCGGCTTTGCCGTTATTTTGCGATAGGGGGTTTTCTCTATTGAAATCTATGATATTACCAGACTCATCATAGACAAACTCATTGGCAAAAACATTTTCCTCCTTGATTCCATAGGTACTTACAATAGGGATGATAAAGTCCTTAAAGCCATTGGAGACGATATAAATATGCTCAGAGTGGTCCTGAAGAAATTCCTTGTTTCGCTCAAAGGATTTGGAAACTCTCTTTTTCAGGGCCACTATCAGGTCATCGATCTGGGATTTGTTGGCTTCCAGTATTTCGATTCGCTGTATCAGGCTGTCTCTAAATGAAAGGCTTCCTTCCATCCCCTGATCTGTAATGTCTTTGATGGCCTGAACTTTACGTTCTCTTTCTGGATCATTATTCAAACTGATTTCTCCCAAAATATCCAAGGCTTCTACCTGGGTAAATGTGCTGTCAAAATCAATGATGAATTTAGTAGTACTAGGCATGTGCAGGGTCAATAGGTTAATTTGCCTGTAAAATTACAGGATTGTTAAAAAAATTGAAGGTTTATTGAAAGATTTGTTTAAAATCTTTTTCGCAATCGATTTTTTCGCAAAATAGCTGGGGTTTAAGGATAGATTTTGAATTGGAAGTATATAGCGAAATCGTATGAATACGCTTTCATGCCTAGGATTCCTGATGTATTTTTACAAAATCAAGGGTTGGCCTACTGGATGAGTTGAAATAGAATACTTGAGTCTAATCTTAGTGCTCAAGTCTGTATTCGGACAGTTCGGGGTGGCCACTTAAAAGGACAAATTTTAAACAGATGAAAAAATCAATCTTACTTTACCTCGCATTTGGATTAATGCTGGGTACTGGATGTCAGGAAAATAAAACTGAGAAAGAACAAGCTCTTATCGAAAATGAAATCACTGAGGTTCCTGGGAATTATGGGGATGAAGTGAACTCATCTTCTGTTACCAGCACTGCCCAGATGATTCAAATCGTGAATGAAACCGGGTCTTTTGAAGGCAAAATCTCCGGTGAAATCGTCGAAGTCTGCACCAAAAAAGGCTGCTGGCTTACTTTGGATCTGCCAAATGGAGAGTCCATGCGTGTGACCTTTAAGGATTACGGGTTTTTTGTACCTACTACTTCTCAAGGTTTTCCGATTATTTTGGACGGGGTAGCCACACTTACCGAAACCGATGTAGAGACGCTTCGGCATTTTGCAGAAGACCAAGGCAAAAGTAAGGATGAAGTGGAAGCAATCACCGAGCCCAAGCGGGAAATCACTTTTGAAGCAACAGGTGTAATCATTCAAGAAAAATCCTGATCCATGCCAATAGCTTTAGACAACTTGAGAGTGGGAAGAAAGTACCTATTGACAAACATGGGCGAAATCCGTGAATTGGAAATTATTTCCCGGTTAAGAGGAACGAATTTTAAAGTTAAAGACTTAAATACCCTAGAATATTACACGACAGAGGAACTGCTTCAATGGGGCATAGGCAAAGATTACGATCTCGATGAGCTGTACCGGTAAATGGCTCAAACCTATCCCAATCCTAAGGTTCCATACCTCCATATCATGAGTGAAAAAAGTACTGTAAAGGCGATGTTGAAGGCAAAATGTCCCCAATGCCACCAAGGTGATTTGTTTTCTGTACCCAAAGCAGGTTTTAGAAAACTTACGGAAATTAATGCGAGATGTGAGGTTTGCCAGGCCAGTTTGGTGCCGGAGCCTGATTTTTATTATGGTGCCATGTATGTGAGCTATGCTTTCTCGGTTGCATTGGTGATAGCCACTATGGTAGCGCTGAATGTGCTATTGGATGAGCCAGAACTTTGGATGTATCTGGTTACTGTGGGAGTTTTGAATATAGGTTTACTTCCGCTTATGCTTAGGTATTCAAAGGTGTTCTATTTGTACGGAATGAGCAAACTGAAGTACCGTGGGTATTAATTTCTAAGGTATTTACTGGGTTGAAATAAAATTAGTAAAAGCGAAACGCTTACCAGTAATAAGAAAAACAATGCTGGTAGGCCTCCAATTATAGAGAGAATTCTGACTCCGTCTATACCAGAGAAGGTCACCATCACCCAGGCTAGAAATCCTATCAATGTACCCCAAAGTACTTTCAGGTTGGTGTCTGAGCGAAATGCATCCTTGTTTTGTTTTTTCATGCTGATGCTGGCCAGTGCTTCCGTACTGGAGTCGGCGGCGGTCACGTAGGAAATGAAAATCCCCAACACATAAAAACTGGCAAAAAGACTAAAGTAGCCCATGTCTGCGAATACCTGATAGATGATTGATTCAGGACCTACAGTTTCCAATAGTTTTTCGTAAACAGCTGGTTTGCTTGATGCAAAATCCAAAGTCGTTCCGCCAAAAATCCCCATCCAGACCAAGCAGAAAAGTGCAGGAAAAAACCAATTGACCAGTAAAAACTCCCGCACCGTTCTGCCGATGGCTATTTTGCCTAGAAAAAGTGCAGTCATAGGGGCCCAGGCCATCCACATGGCAAAATTGAAAGTAGACCAGTCGTAAGTCCATTTAGATCCAGCTCCGCTAAGCTGCATGCTGAGATCTAGGAAATTGCCAGTATAAGCTTTAAACCCCTGGGTGATATTGCCAAGTATTAGGCTTTTTTCCCCGAGTAGAATAAATAGCACAGCTATCAGAACAAAAAAAACCAAATTGAAGAGAGACAAGCTTTTTATACCCTTATCTATTCCGGTAGAGGCGGAGATGATGAAGGTGATCAATATCAGACCTGTCACCGCAGCTGTGAGGTAGGTGCTGTTCAAATTTGGAAAAAAAGCCATTACACCTCCGCTTAAACTTAAAATGCCGGCCCCGAGCGCTGCAGACATTCCCGTGACCAAGGCAAAAAGGCTGAATAGGTCTAAACCTGTTTCTAATTTTGTGTTGGTAAGCCTGCCCGTCAAGGGAATGAGCATGACGCCAAGACTTAACCTTTTTCTCCCAGATGAATAGTGCATAAGAGCAAAAACCAAAGCGGGAACAGCGTAAATCGCATAGGGAGTAAATCCCCAATGAAAGTACAAAGCACCCAATGCGAAGTTTTTTGCTTCTGGACTTGCGGCATTCAGAGCTAAAAACTCTGGAGGGAACAAATAATGTGAAAGAGGTTCTGCACTAGCCCAAAATAATATACCTACGGCAATGGTAGTGCATAAAACTATAGCAAACCAACTTACTAGTTTCAGTCTGGGCTGGGCCTTTGCTCCACCGATTTTTCTCCGGCCAAGTGGAGAAAACATGACCCCAGCCGCTAATACACACATCAATAAGGAAACCCAGCTAAAGCCCAAAGAAAAAGATTCCAGGATAATCTGCTGGATACCCCTGGCATTGGTTACAAATTCTTCAGGAAAGACCAGGCTTAGAATCACTGCAACAATCAGTAAGCCAAAGGGCGGCCAAAATACCCAAGGACGTACTTGGATCTTTAAAAATGAGGAGTTGAGTTTTGCCATTGGCCAGTTAAGGTACCAGATTTATAGTAAGCTAAAAAGTGCCGTAAATCAAAAATTCAGTACGAATTGCAAGATTCCTGTCTGAGCTGAGGATTTAATTTCTATGGATATATAAATTTTATATTAAAATATTAATTGGTTTTTGTGTTTAATAGTAAGGTATAATTCTGTTTTAATAAATATACCTGATATATAATTTTATGATTCTAACTAATTATAGATGAAATATAGGTTTTTAGGTTGTTAGTAATACTTACAATAATGAGAGTTTTGCTAAACCATTTTACTACCTACCTCGTTATCGCGTCGTAAACCATTTTTAAGTATGGAAAGAATCATTGCCAAGACCAAAATAGATGTAAACAAAAATCTATTCTTGAAGGACCCGATCAGTTCAGACATAGGTTGCTCCATAGTAAAGGAAGGGGCCAAGTTGATAGATGAGTTAGGATTGGAGAATTTTACTTTTAAAAAGCTGTCTCAAAAAATAGATGTAAGTGAGGCCGCTATTTACCGGTATTTTGACAATAAGCACATGCTGCTGCTATACCTTACGGGCTGGTACTGGGCATGGCTGGAGATTAATTTTGTCTATGCTACTGCAAACTTAGCGTCTGCAGATGCCAAACTCGATGTGGGCTTGGACTTGATGGTGAATGGACCGATTTTCAAGAAAAATGAGTTTTTGGATCCGGTCTGTCTCTATAAAATCATAATCAATGAATCCTTTAAGGTGTACTATACCAAGTCTGTAGATGAAGAGCATAAAAAAGGATTTTTCACCGATGTTTATAAGTTTGGTGATAGGATTTCCGAAGTGATTTCGGAAATTAGCCCTTCCTATCAATTTCCAGTGACGCTCGCATTTACAGTCGTGGAATCAAGCATATTGCAGGCATTTAACGTGCAGCATTTACCCGAAATGACCGATAACGTATTGAATGTGCAAAAGCGCAAAGAATTCTTTAGACAACTCATAATAAATACCGTTCACAATGGCCATCAATAATACAATCACGCCTTTAAAGCGATTTTTCAGGCTTTTGGGTGAAGAGAAAAGCCCTGTCTATTCCATTTACTTTTATGCGGTGCTGAATGGAATAGTGACACTTTCGCTTCCTTTGGGAATCCAGGCGATCTTTAACTTCATCCTTGGTGGGAGAGTATCTACCTCCTGGGTTATTTTAGTGCTTATTGTAGGCATGGGGGTGGCCTTTGGCGGATACATGCAAATCTCGCAATTGCAAATCGCGGAGAAACTGCAGCAAAGACTCTTTTCCAAGGTAGGACTTTCGGTAGCTTACAGGCTTCCGAAGATCAAATCTGAGGTTTTTCATGGTAATTATGCACCTGAATTCATCAATAGGTTTTTTGAGGTGGTGGCTTTGCAAAAGGGAATAGCAAAAATCCTCATAGAATTTTCAACAGCCATTTTGCAGGTGTCTTTTGGGTTGCTGTTACTTTCATTTTACCACCCTACCTTCATTATATTCAGTTTTGTGTTGATCGTGCTGCTGGCCTTGATTTTCTATTTTACGGGGCCTAGAGGGATGGAGACAGCGATGAAGGAGTCTACCTATAAGTACGAAACTGCCTATTGGCTGGAAGAAGTGGGCAGAGCGGTAAATACTTTCAAACTCGTAGGAAACACCAAATTGCCCATCTTGAAAGTGGACAAGCTGATTCAGCGCTACCTGGAGTTCAGAAGCAAGCACTTTTCAGTATTGATTTTCCAATACAAAATCATGATCGTGTTTAAAGTCCTCATCGTGATGTCCTTGCTGATTTCGGGTAGTTTATTGCTGATAGATAGTCAGATAAGTTTGGGGCAATTTGTCGCAGCGGAGGTGATTATAGTTATGGTGGTGAATTCCGTGGAGAAATTGATCCTTTCTCTGGAGTCCGTCTACGACACCTTAGTGGCGGTAGAGAAACTAGGCCAGATTTCTGACTTGGAGTTAGAAAACTATGAAAACACCAAAAAGAAGGTGAATTCCCAAAGTAATTCCTTGCAGTTTAAGATGGAAGATGTGGTGTTTCAGCCTTCAGATATGCTTAAGCCACTATTGGACGGAGTGACTTTGCAGATAGAAGCAGGTGAAAAAGTCGTGCTAACCGGAAAAGGAGGTAAGAGCGCAATTTTGGCGATGTTGTCCGGACTGTATTCAGATTACTCGGGCAAGATCAATATCAATGGTCTCGCCTTGGACCTGATAAATCTGGAGAAATACAGAGGTACCGTTGGTGCTTGCCTTGAGTTGGACCAGCTGTTTCATGGCACGATCAAGGAGAATATTTTGGTGGGGAGGGACTGTCCAAAGGAACATTTTAAAGCCATTCTAGAGTTGGTCGGCATTTCGGATTTTATCTACCAATTACCCGAAGGGGCAAACACCATGTTAAAGCCAGAAGGCAAAGGGCTGTTCAAGAGAGAGGCTTTAGCCATATTGATCGCCCGGGCTTTAGTGGGCTCGCCTAGAGCGATTATGATAGAGAATACTTTTGAAAGAATAGACCTGAAGAGTCAGCAGAAAGTATTGAAACACCTGTTTGAAGGTCCTTGGACCTTGTTGATAGTATCCGTACAGGACGAAATCCTGAAAAAGGCAGACAAAATAATTTCTGTTCAGGACGGAAAAATCGACTTCCAAGGGACGTATTCTGAGTATAGCGCTTATCAATCCAAGAAATCTTAATCCCATGCTGAATATAACCAACCAAAGAATAAAAGATCTTCGGGATTTTGCTTCGATGAAAAGTCTGGATTTGACTTTGCCATCCAGAGAAAACAAGAAAAAAGTCAAAATCCTCGCAGGTTTACTTGTTGTAGTGATTTTTTCCCTTTTTCTTCCTTGGACCCAGACCATTCGCTCCCAGGGGGAAGTCACCGCACTTAGGCCAGATCAGCGACCGCAAACCATTCATTCTATTATCGCAGGTCGGATAGAAAAATGGTATGTGGCAGAAGGTGATTTCGTGGCCAGAGGCGACACTATTCTCCAGATTTCTGAAATCAAAGATGAGTACTTTGATACCATGCTCCTGCCAAGGACACAGATGCAAGTAGAGGCCAAGGAGCTGACTGCGGAATCATACCGGGAAAAGGTGACCGCGCTTCAGGCGCAGCTTCAGGCTATCAGACAAAACAATGTGCTGAGACTGGAACAGGCAGAAAACACCCTGAAGATGGCTGAGCTGAAAGTACAGTCAGACAGTATCAAGTTTCAGCAGGCCAAAGTGAATTTTGAAGTAGGAAAAACGCAGCTGGAGCGTGCCGAGCAGTTGTACAAAGAAGGCTTGAGGTCCTTGACTGATCTGGAAGCCAGAAGATTGAAGTTTCAGGAGGTACAGGCCAATCTAATGGCAGCAGAAAATACTTATCTCAGTAGCCAAAACTCCTTTATATCGTCCAGGATAAACCTGAATGCAATAGATAATGAATTCAAGGATAAGGTAGCGAAAGTTCAGTCTGAAATTTACACGGCGCTCTCTTCCCAGTACGATTCTGAGGCAGCGATCACCAAACTGGAAAACCAGTATTCAAACTATCAATCCAGGGCTGGATTCCGCTATATTCTGGCACCGCAAGATGGCTACCTGGCCAGGGCTGTTCAAGTGGGTATAGGTGAGACGATCAAAGAGGGAGCGGAGATCGTCAATATCATACCTGAAAATGCCCAGCTGGCTGTAGAGCTATATGTGCAGCCGGTAGATTTGCCATTGATTGAGATCGGTAATAAAGTCCGGTTTATTTTTGACGGCTGGCCGGCCATTGTGTTTTCGGGATGGCCTAGAATTTCCAATGGTACCTTTGGCGGCAAAATCGTTGCCATAGATCAGCATACAGGAGGCAATAACCTCTATAGAATTTTGGTGACTGAGGACCCTGAAGAGGAACCTTGGCCAAAAGAGCTCAGGATGGGTTCTGGTGCTGAGGGAATTGCTCTTCTCAATAATGTGCCGGTATGGTACGAAATCTGGCGACAACTAAATGGCTTCCCGGCTGATTATTATACCCAGTTTGAAAAAGATAAAATAGGAGCAAAGAAAGAATGAAAAAGCTTTTACTCGTATTTATTTGGATCTATACTGGGACCTTTTGCGCTTTCGGTCAGTCTGATACCCAGCTGGATTTTGAGACTTTTATGCTTTGGGTGAAAGAAAATCACCCTATAGCCCAGCAGGCTCAGCTTCAGCTTCAAATGGGAGATATGGCCGTACGAACAGCCAGAGGAGGTTTTGATCCCCTGATTTATGGCAATCTAGACCGTAAGAATTACGGAGGGACGGATTACTATGAAAAGAGACAAGCCGGTGTGGATATTCCCACGTGGATGGGAGTGGAACTCAATGGGTCATTTGAGCAAAACTCCGGTCAGTATTTAAATCCAGAATATGGTACTCCGGATGATGGTTTGATAGCTGTAGGTGCTTCGGTGAACTTGGGTCAAGGCTTGATTTTGGACAAGCGAAGAGCAGCGCTACGTCAAGCTCAGCTGTATCAGGAATCTACCGAATTCGAGAGGAGGCAATACCTGAATGAGTTGTACTTACAAGCCACAGATATGTACTGGCGTTGGGCTTTGGCTTATGCCAATCAGCAAGTGATAGAAGAGGCGGTGGAATTAGCAGAAACCCGGTTTCAGGCGGTGAAAGGCTCATTTAGGCTGGGAGATGTAGCTGCAATAGATACTGTGGAATCCTATTCACAGCTGCTCAATCGCCAATATAAAGCCGAAGCAGCCAGAAACACGCTTTTTCAGACGGTGCAGGAGTTGAATACATTTCTCTGGAATGAATCAGGGGAGCCCATGATTTTGGAGGAAAATATATACCCGGAAGCCATTACTGTGGAGGAGGATATCATTTTAAACGAAGCTGAATTGAGACAAATGGTTTCCACTCATCCCAGTTTGCAGATCGCAGACCTGGAATTGGCTACCTTAGCCGTGGAGCGAAAACTCAAAGCGCAGCAGATCATCCCGGTGGTCAAGCTGAAGTACAATTTTCTCACAGAAAACCTGAATGACTTTGAGAATTCCAGTTTTTTCGAAAGTGACTATAAATGGGGTGTGAGTATTTATACGCCTTTATTTTGGAGGAAATCCCGTGGGGAGCTGGGCATGGCCAAAGCCAAGATCGATGTCAAGCAGAATACCAGGGATTTAAAAGAATTGCAATTGAGGACTAAACTGGAGGCTGAGCTGAATAATTTTAGCAACCTGACTTCTCAGATTTCCATTTTTTCTAAAAACCTTTCCAGTCTTAACGCACTGCTGACAGGAGAGATGCGAAGGTTTGAGATTGGGGAAAGCAGTCTTTTTCTAGTAAATTCAAGAGAAGTTTCAGTAATTGATTCCAGGATTACCCTAAATGAATTAATCAAGAAAAGAAAGGTAGCTCAGGCAAAAGCGCGAGTAGCTGCCGGGATAGGATTTGATCAATAAACCAATTTTATAATGCCTGCTTACGTAATCGTAGAAGTGGATATCTCCGATCCAGAAAAGTATAATGCTTACAAGGAGCTGACCCCTGCCACAGTACAAGCCTTCGGAGGCAAATTTGTGCTAAGAGGAAATCCTGTCACCGTATTAGAGGGTGAATGGAATCATGAGCGGCTCGTGATGCTGAAATTCCCAACCCGTGAAAAAGCAATTGCTTGGTATAACTGTCCAGAGTATCAGCATGCGAAATCTGTGAGAGCAGGTGCTGCCGATGCTAAATTTTTGCTGATAGAAACCTAACATGATTATCCGCAAGGATGCCAGTTGCCTTAAACTCTTTGCTTTTCTGGTCAGTAGACAAGTGAGCGAAGTCCAAAGTGTCCTATACTATTAAGCTTAAAATATCCTACCTTGCTTTTGGTCTCTGTGCTGGTGATAAAGCGGATATCCATAAAATAATATACCATGAGAAACCCAACGCCTTTTATCAAGAAAATGGATGAGGCGGGCGTGATGCCCATTTTTTTTCATCCAGAAGAAAAAACCTGTCTAAAGCTTCTGGAAATCGCCTACCAATCTGGCGTGAAAGTCATAGAAATGGTCAATAGAGGCCCGGAAGCAATGGGCAACTTCCCGGCTTTGCGCAAGCTAGCTGATGAAATGCCAGGACTAACACTGGGTGCCGGTACCATTTATCATCCTGAGGAAGCCGAGAAGTTTCTAGATATGGGAGCGGAATTTATCGTGGCACCGGTGATGAATCCAAAATTGGGTGAGTACTGTAAAAAGTTTGAACTCCCATGGATTCCCGGTTGTGGTTCTATTTCGGAGATATGGGAAGCTTACGAATTGGGTGCTGAGCTGGTTAAATTATACCCGGGAAATGTACTTACTCCGGGTTTTGTTCCTCCGGTTCACGCGGTATTGCCGCAAGTGGAGATCATTCCGACTGGAGGCGTGGAACCTACTATGGAAAGCATTAAGTCATGGTTTGATGTGGGCGTATTATGTGTGGGTATGGGATCCCAATTATTCCGTAAAGACCTGGTGGCTGCGGGTAAATTTGAAGAAGTCGAGGAGCGAATCAAAAGGGTGATTGCAATCATCGACCAAATAAAATCAGAAAGATAGTTCTGCATTTCAAACTTGGACATAAACAACAAAGGCTTCTTGAGAGAAGCCTTTGTTGTTTGATAATCAATATAATACAAGATTTTACAGGTCTGGCTGAGGGGTAGTTCGCAGATAAGGTTTTACCACCTTGTGACCTTTGGGAAATTTAGCCGGGATGTCCTCGTCTTTGATGGCCGGAGCGATCACCACATCTTCACCATGTTTCCAGTTCGCTGGAGTAGCCACGGAGTAGTTTGCGGTGAGCTGCAAGGAATCAATTACTCGCAGCAGTTCATCAAAATTCCTACCTGTGCTCGCCGGGTATGTGATGATCAATTTGATTTTTTTATCATTGCCAATCACAAAAACAGAACGTACCGTGAAATTCTCGTTGGAATTAGGGTGTATCATGTCGTAAAGCTCGGAGACTTTTCTGTCTTCATCCGCTATAATGGGGAAATTGACCTCCGTGCTTTGCGTCTCATTGATGTCTTTGATCCAGCCTTTGTGGCTTTCAAGACCATCTACACTCAGTGCCATTACCTTCGTGTTTCGCTTTGCAAATTCATCTTTCAATTTGGCTACGGTTCCTAGCTCTGTGGTACACACAGGCGTATAATCTGCCGGGTGGGAAAACAAAATACCCCATCCATCGCCTAGGTATTCATGAAAATTGATTTTTCCTTCAGATGTTTCAGCTTCAAAATTTGGAGCTACATCGCCAAGTCTTAGTGCCATGTGTTTTTTTGGTTTAAAGTCTATAGAAATTGTAGGTTATACTACGGGATCAAAATACTTTCGTTACTATAATCTGAGAATATCTGCTAAAAGTTAAACTCATTTCCTTATTTGATAGTTAACCAATCCAATCCCTTGAATTATTTCGTTAATATATAAAAATCGATTCGTATGAAAACCTACTACAATCCAGAAGATCTTAAAAAATTCAACAAAATAGGAGATTTCCAAAAGCCTTTAGCTGATAAGTTTTTTGACTATTACGGTGAAGTATTTGCAGAAGGAGCCCTTACAGCAAGAGAGAAATCACTCATTGCGCTAGCAGTAGCCCATGCTATCCAGTGTCCTTACTGCATAGACGCCTACACCACTGATACCATGGAAAAAGGCTGTGATGAAGAGCAAATGATGGAGGCAGTACATGTCGCTTCTGCCATAAGAGGAGGGGCTTCACTGGTGCATGCTACCCAGATGATGAACAAAGTCAAAGAAATTTCCATGTGATCAAATCCAGCCCGCTGGAGTAGGAGTCAGCATGAAAAAGTCTCCGATCAGGGTGAATACCAAGGCAACACGGAGGTTCTTTTTGACCAGAAATAATCAATTATATTCCTATGAAATCAAGCATGACCCGAAGCGACACGCAGAGGGATGATTATAATTCATGCGAAGATTCCATGTGACCTTAAAAAAAAATTATAAACACATGAAATCGAGCATGTCGAAGATCGTCACACACTGGGATGATTACAATGTATGCGAGATTCCATCCCGTATCCTTCGTCACGGGACAGGTTATGGCCATTGAAATACAACTTATAAACACATGAAATCCCTTAAAGCGCAGCATCATAGATTATCCAGCCCTCAAGAAGAAATCGCAGTTTTGGAAATGGCTCCTTTCGACAAAGGGAATAGCTTTGTTTCTAAAATGAATGAGTCTGGACTTTTTCCGCTGAAACCAACTCAAGTAGAGATTCTGCAAATAAACATGGGCAAGATGTGTAATCAGGTATGCAAGCACTGCCATGTGGATGCTGGGCCTGACCGCAAGGAAATCATGGACCGTGAGACCATGAAAGAATGCCTGCAAGTAATCAGGAAGAATGAAATCAAAACGGTTGACCTGACTGGAGGAGCTCCTGAAATGAATCCAGACTTCCGTTGGTTTGTAGCAGAAATAAGGAAGATCAGTCAGCAAATCAAGATTATAGTCCGTTGTAATCTGACGATCATATTGGCCAATCCAAAATTTCACGATTTACCTGAGTTTTATAAGAAACATAAGCTAGAAGTAGTTTCTTCTCTGCCTTACTTTACAGCTTCTAAAACCGATTCCCAACGAGGAGATGGAGTTTTTGAAAAATCAATTCAAGCACTTCAGCTCCTGAACAAACATGGCTATGGCATGGCGGGCACAGGGTTGATTTTGAATTTAGTTTATAACCCCTCAGGGGCATTTATGCCCGCCTCTCAGGAAGGGTTGGAGCTGGAATTTAAGAAAAGATTAGGGGCCAAATACGGGATTCACTTTAATTCCCTGTTTGCGATCACCAATTTACCCGTCAGTAGGTTTTTGGAATACCTACTTCGCAGTGGAAACTACCAGGACTACATGGAGAAGTTGGTCTCAAGCTTCAATGTGCAGGCTGCTCAAGGTGTTATGTGCAGAAATACCATTTCTGTAGGCTGGGACGGGAAATTATATGATTGTGATTTTAATCAAATGCTGGAGCTGGAAGTGGCTTGTCAGGATTCCAGGCATATCAGTGAATGGAACCAGAAATCTCTGGCAGACCGAGAGATAGTTTTGAATAATCATTGCTTTGGCTGTACAGCTGGAGCAGGATCAAGTTGCGGAGGGACTACCCTATGAATACTGAAGCGCTGTTGATTTTTCAGAAAAATGCAGAATTGGGCAAAGTCAAAACCAGGCTCGCAGCGGGCATAGGAGAGGAGGAAGCATTGCAAGTATACTTTCAACTCTGTGGTTTTACGCATTCCATAGCGCAGCAATGTGAGATGAGCAAGAAATTGTATTTTTCAAACTATGTAGATGGAGATTCCGCAGGTTATGGTGATGAATACCAGTTTGAAGTTCAGACTGGCCAAGACCTAGGTGAAAAAATGAGCAATGCTTTCCGGGAGACATTTGCACAAGGTTTTGAGCGAGTGGTGATCATTGGGACCGATTGTCCTGAGCTATCTCCACAGGTTATCAATCAGGCTTTTGCGGAGCTGCGCCATAACGATGCGGTGATCGGGCCTGCTAAAGATGGGGGGTATTATCTTTTGGGTATGAGCCGATATCTACCAGGTGTATTCGAAGGGATTCCCTGGAGTACCGAGCAGGTGACCAAACTGACCACTGATTTTCTCCAAAATAACGAGCACCCATTTGCACTTCTACCGGTATTGTCAGATGTGGATTACGAGGAGGACTGGAGGCGATTTGAACAGAAATTGAGAAAATTTAAGACCATGTACTAGGAAAGTGAAGGAAAAAAACTGGATTTTCAACTTCTGATTTCAAATACACAAAGCCTCCTTATCTCATATTTAGCATGCAAATCAACCGAAAAATAGCCGCCATACTTTTCATTATTCTGCTGAGCTGCGCAGGGCTGCCTTCCAGTGCTGTTGCCCAAGAGAAAACCCATGACTATGATATTGTTTTAGCAGGATTTACCATAGGAAAGATGCAGGCTACCGAACAGCAAACTGCAAATGGGGCGAATTATAAAATCCACAGTAAAGTGGAATTCTGGTTTTTTGGTAAAATCCACGTGGAGTTTCTACAGAAAGCCTTCTATGAAAATGGACAGCTAATACGTGCCACCACCAATTCTGACTCAAACCGCGGTAATTTTTTAACCACTGTACATTGGAATGAAGATCACTACGATGTAGATGCCAACTCGTATAAATTTCATAATGAGGAGCCCATCAACCAGCCTTTGTTTTTGAGCACGGCCATGCTTTACTTCAAAGAACCCAAAGCCGGAGAGGTGTTGATCTCTGAAAACTTCGGAATGCCTACTAAGATAGTGGAATTAGAAAAAGGGGTATACGAAATTGAGGTAAATGGAAATATGAACCGTTTTCACTATGAAAATGGCGTTTTGCAAAAAGTAGTTTTAGAAAATTCCATCAAGAATTACTCTATCCGCAGAGTCAGTGAGTGAGCAAGTCACCATATCGGTGATCATTCCTACGCACAATGAGCAGGAAAATATCCGGGAATTGTTGCCGGTTTTGACCAAGGATCCCAGTGGATTAGTGCTGGAAATCCTAGTCGTAGACGCTCACTCTACAGATCATACTGCTAGGGTAGCTACTGAATTTGGTGCCAAGGTCATAGCTAGCCCCAGGCTTTCACGTGCCTATCAGTTAAACCTAGGGGCACAAAATGCGAGTGGTCAGGTACTTTATTTTTTACATGCAGATGTACGCCCTTTCAGGAAGTTCGCAGAAGTGATTTCAGAATCCATTCAAAAAGGAAAATCTCCGGGAT
Organism: Algoriphagus sp. TR-M9; assembly: GCF_027594545.1. NCBI lineage: Bacteria > Pseudomonadati > Bacteroidota > Cytophagia > Cytophagales > Cyclobacteriaceae > Algoriphagus > Algoriphagus halophytocola. Next base: position 1,626,675 of record NZ_CP115160.1, read on the forward strand.
GCTTCAGCTACCAATTTGACTCATCTAGCCAAATGCTTCAGCTGAACAGTTGGTTTACTCAGTTTAATGGGGTTTTTGCAGGTGGTGGAGATCAATCGCTTTTCATCGAGAAAGAATTATTTTTTTTATTGGGTGGGTATGATGAGAAATTTTGCGTGATGGAAGACTTTGATCTGGTGCGTAGAATTCGTCAAAAAACTGATTTTCATGTGCTTCCCCATAAGCTCACAGTCTCTGCGAGAAAATATGTCCATGCTGGGTGGTTAAGGGTGCAGGTTGCAAATCTGATTGCTTTTTCTCTTTTTTTGTTAAAAATTAAACCAGCTTCGATCAAAAGTTTATATTTAAAACTTTTAAAGTAAAATTGAAGACTTCATAAAAGTATCTGAATGAATAAAGCGACAATTAATGGCATCCAACAGGTAGGGATAGGTGTAAAAGATGCAAATCAGGCTTGGGCCTGGTATAGAAAGGCATTCAAGATGGATGTGCCGATTTTTCAGGACAGTGCTGAAGCCAAATTGATGACCCGATACACCTCTGGTAAAGTAGAAAGCAGACATGCTATATTGGCATTAAACATGCAGGGCGGAGGCGGTTTTGAGATCTGGCAGTACACTTCTAAAGTACCCGAGGCATCCAAGGAGGAATTAGCCTGGTTTGATTTAGGGATATTGGCGGTGAAAATACGGTGTCGTGATATTCATAAAACCTACGAGCACTTGAAAGCTGTGGGAGCTACTATGCTCGGTGAACCTGCCAAAAACCCAGTGGGAGATTGGCATTTCTATGTTAAGGATCCCTATGGCAATACTTTTGAACTGATAGAAAACGGTTCTTGGTTTAGCAAAAACAAGGATTTGACCGGAGGAGTAGCAGGTGTGGTAGTGGGGGTGACCTCAGTAGATGAAGCGCTGCCTGTGTATCAAGAGCATTTGCAGCAACGTGAAATGCGCTGCGATGAAACTGCGGTTTGGGAAGATTTCAAGCAAGTAGGAGGAAAGGATGCTAAGTTCAGAAGAGTAATCCTGCAGGGCTCATCCGATTTTACCGGAGCTTTCGGGAAATTATTTTGCCAGACCCAGGTAGAACTTATAGAAACTACCAATCAACCCAGAAACAGAGCTTTTGAAAACCGAAATTGGGGAGATTTGGGCTTTATTCACGTTTGTTTTGATGTGAATGGCATGACAGCTATTAAAGAAAAACTGGCCAATGAGGGCATTGAACTTACAGTTGATAGCGAAAATGAATTTGATATGGGAAAGGCTGCCGGGAGATTTTCCTATCTGGAAGACCCAGACGGCACCTTGATTGAAATGGTGGAAACTTTCAAAGTGCCGATCATGGAGAAGTTGGGGTGGTACCTGAATCTCAGCGACCGCAAGAAGCAAAGTAATTTGCCAAATTTTGTGGTGAAGCTACTTTCACTTAATCGGGTAAAAGCCTAGCCATTGCCCTTAGAAATATATTTCACCAGGTCAACGAGCCGGTTTGCATAGCCGGCTTCGTTGTCATACCAGCCCACCAATTTTATCATTTTACCCTTAGAGGAAGTAAGCGCTGCATCTATAATGCAGGAGTGCGGATTGCCTATGATATCCATGGACACAATGGGGGCATCTTCTACTTCTAGGTACCCTTTTAAGCCTTCATTTGCCGCTTTTCGGAATGCCTCATTGATCTCTTCTGCACTGGCTTCCTGTTCCAGCTCAACGATGAGGTCCGTCAGTGAGCCATCTGGTACGGGTACCCGCATGGCTGAAGCTTCTATTTTCCCGGCGATTTCTGGCAGGACTTCGTCCAAAGCTTTCCCGGCATTGGTAGTGGTAGGAATAATCGAATAAGCAGCAGCCCTAGCTCTTCTTAAATCCCGGTGAGGGGCATCATGGAGATTTTGGTCGTTGGTATAAGAGTGCACCGTAGATGCATAGCCTTTGACCACGTGGAAGTTTTCGTGCAGCACCTTGACCATGGGAGCGAGGCAGTTGGTGGTGCAGGATGCATTGGAAACGATTTGTTCCGTCCCGTTCAGGAGCTGTTCATTTACCCCAAGTACAATCATTTTCACACTGGGATCATGAGAAGGTGCCGAAATGATTACTTTTTTCGCTCCCGCTTGAATATGTTTTTCAGCATTTTTTCGTTCGGTAAATCTACCTGTACATTCTATGACCACATCTATATCCAGCGCTTTCCAAGGCAATTCCGAAGGGTCTGAAATCCCATAAAGTCCGATTTTATGCTGGTTCACTTGAAGGAAATTGTCTGTAAGGCTGACTTTGAAGGATGATTTTCTATGAATGGAATCGTATTTCAGAAGGTGGGCTATAGCTTCTTGATCAGCCAAGTCGTTGATAGCTACTAGGTTTACGCCTTCTTTTTCCAAGAGTAGTTTGGCAGTATATCTTCCGATACGTCCGAATCCGTTGATGGCAATTCGAATGTTTTTCTGTGGAGTCATGTTGGTGTTGGTCATTAGAATTCAAAAATATAAAAACTCTACTCAATCTTCCCCCAGAAAATTTTATTCCTTTTGACTCAGTATTTTAGCATAAATCAAAAGAAATTTTCGAGCTCAGATTGGTTTTAAAAATTGAACCCTCTATATTTGCACAACCTTACGGAAAAGGACGTTTTCCGAGGTCTTTAATGGTCCGTTCGTCTAGGGGTTAGGACGCATCCCTTTCACGGATGAAACACGGGTTCGATTCCCGTACGGACTACATAAGTGCTTGAAATACAGTATGATCCTGTAGCTTGTTTAAAGCTATTTGCCCCCTAATGGTCCGTTCGTCTAGGGGTTAGGACGCATCCCTTTCACGGATGAAACACGGGTTCGATTCCCGTACGGACTACTAAGACTCAAAGCTCAATCATCGCTTGGTCTTATTTTATTTTTGTTTTATGGTTGTTAGTGGTTAAAGTGAACAAAATCCCGGTCTGTGGCCGGGATTTTTGTTTTTTAGGCCAAGTTTACATCAATGGACTTTTCCCCACGTTTAAATTATTTAATTTGGAGGCTCGAAAATAAATTTTTGAAAAATGCCTCAACCCAAAATAAAATTAAACTATGCCAAAATCATTTTGGCAGCCGCATTACCGCTAATTATCTCCTGTAATCAGGAAAAGGTGGATTTACGAGAACGTACGCTGACCAAGGAAGAAATCGCGCCCATGGTGGAAGCAGCCGAAAGTCAGGTCAATCCTGTTTTGAGTCCAGGCTTGAAATTGTCACTCTGGGCAGTGGATTCCATGGTGTATGATCCTATTTCTATTCAGGTGACAGACGATGGGAGCTTGTACTATACTCGAACTAATCGTCAAAAGAATTCAGAGTTTGATATCCGTGGTCATCAAGATTGGGAAATAGAATCCATCAGTCTTCAGACCATTGACGATAAGAGAGCTTTTCTACAGAAGGTGCTTTCTCCCGAAATGTCTGATAAAAACACCTGGCTGAGCGATGTGAACGGTGATGGATCGCATGACTGGAGGGATATGACTGTGGAGCGGGAAGAATTATATCGACTGGAAGACAAGGACGGTGATGGACTGGCCGAATACTCCCAAATGATGGTTCAGGACTTCAATGATGTCACCACAGATGTGGCAGGCGCGCTGCTGAAGCTGGAAGATAACCTCTTTGTAGGAGTAGGGCCGGACGTATGGAGGCTGAGCGATAACAACGGGGATGGAATCATGGACGAAAAAGAGTCCATTTCTCACGGTTATGGAATTCACATCGGATTCGGTGGACATGGGATGTCTGGATTAGAACAGGGACCAGATGGTAGAATTTACTGGGGAATAGGAGATATAGGTTTCAATGGAGTAGGTCCAGATGGTACAGAATGGAAGTACCCCAATAGAGGGGTGATCGCCAGGGCAAATCCTGATGGAAGTGATTTTGAGATTTTTGCCATGGGAGTAAGAAATACCCATGAATTTACATTTGATGCTTACAATAACCTGATCTCTGTGGATAATGATGGTGATCATGGCGGTGAGAGCGAGCGTTTGGTTTACCTAGTGAATGGCTCAGATACGGGTTGGAGAACAAACTGGCAATTTGGGAAATACCGTGACCCTGAAAACAATACCTATAAAGTCTGGATGGACGAGAAACTGTATCTTCCTAGACACGAAGGACAGGCTGCTTACATCACTCCGCCTATCCAAAACTACATCAATGGCCCCACAGGGATGGTTTACAACCCTGGCACTGCCCTGGCAGAAAAGTGGAAAGAGACCTTCTTCGTAGCCTCCTTTGTAGGGAATCCAACGACTTCTGGGATTCATGCTTTCAAATTGGAACCAGACGGAGCGACCTTCAAAATGTCCCAGACCGAGAAAGTCATGGGAGGTGTTTTGGCTACTGGCTTGGATTTCGGCCCGGATGGATCGCTTTACTTTGCAGATTGGATAGAAGGCTGGGGGACTAAAAACTCGGGCCGTGTTTGGAAATTAGATGACGAGGCAGGAGCGGATTGGGAAGCTAGAAAAATCACGGAGCAAGTCATGAAAACTGACTTCAAAACTCTCACTGATCAAGCTTTGGGAGCGTATCTCAGCGATGCGGATATGAGAATTCGTAGAAAAGCCCAATTTGAATTGGCAAAGCGAGGTGATGCAGGAGCCAAAGTCTTCGAAGAAGCAATCTCACAGACGGGTAACCAATACGCACGCATTCATGCCATAGTCGGGCTCAGCCAATTGGCTAGAATGGAAAATATGGATTATGCAGATCCTTTGATTAGCCTGCTGCAGGATCAGGATCCGGAGATCCGGGCCCAGGCAGCTAAGTGGCTAGGCGACATCAAAAATGCCAAAGCAGGAGAGGCCTTACTTCCTATGCTAGCTGATCCAGAAATCAGAGTACGGTTTTTTGCATCAGAGGCATTGGGGCGAATCGCCTACGCTCCAGCTATAGATGGGCTGATCAGGGTCCTGGAAGAAAATAACGACGAGGATGCATATTTGAGACATGCTGCTAGCCTTGCTTTAGCTAGGATAGATCGCGTAGAACCCATAAAAGCATTGTCCACCCATTCTTCAGCAGCGGTTCGGTTAGGTGCCGTATTAGCTTTAAGGCGAATGGCAGATCCTGCAATAGTGGATTTTTTGGATGATGAAGATGAGTATATCGTAACCGAGGCAGCTAGAGCGATCAATGATGATTTTTCTATAGAGGCAGCCCTTCCTGCTTTGGGAGATCTTTTGGTAGGAACTGACTTCGAAAATGAACCCTTGATTCGGCGCGCTATCAATGCAAATCTACGAGTAGGCACTGCGGCGGCTTTGGACAATTTGAAAGCTTATATCGCTAAGCGAAATGTAAACCCTGTATTGAAAGCTGAGGCGATAGCGACTATTGGCTCATGGGCCAAACCCTCTGTTCTGGATCGTGTAGACGGTAGAAACAGAGGTGCGATAGAGCGTGAGCTGGGACCTATTCAGGCCTCTGTTTCTTCTGATTTGATCGCTATACTTCCTGATTCTGAAGAGGAAGTCCGAGTAGCAGGAGCTAAGGCTATAGGTAAACTTAAGATTGATGGAGCAGAGTCTGAGTTGGTGAGTTTGTTGAAAAACGACCGCTCTGAAAATGTTCGGGTGGCTGCACTTCGTGCCCTTGCAGATGCTAATCCAGACCAGATTTCAGAGCCAATCAAAATAGCCATGGATGATCAATCCAGAGCTGTACGAGTGGTGGGACTGGATTTATTGACCAAGACAGATATTTCTCAGGATTTGATGGTAGATCTCTTACAGGATGTCATTCAGAATAAGACAGTAGCAGAGAAGCAAGCGGCTCTGTTGAGTCTTGGAAATCTATCCAATTCCGCTGAATTACCGCTTTGGGATACCTTATTGGAAGACCTGAAGAATGATAAACTGCCAAATGAGGTGTTGATTGAGCTGGAAGAAGCTATTGCAGCTACAGGGAGTGAAGAGTTGCAGCAGAAATATGATGCTGTCCAGGAAGAGCGTACGGACGGGGATTTGGTAGCGCTGTACGCTGGAGCACTTGAAGGCGGAAGCGTGCGGGCTGGAAGGGCTATTTTCTTCCAAAATCAAGCCGCTCAGTGTATTCGCTGTCATGGCTATGATGACATGGGAGGGACTGCTGGGCCTCATCTGAATGGAGTCGCAAATAGAATCACTCGAACTCAGCTATTAGAGGCTTTGATTGACCCTAGTAAAAGGCTTGCGCCAGGCTATGGTTTTGTACAGTTGAAGTTAAAGGATGGCAAAGAAGTGAATGGTACGCTCATGGAAGAACAGGCAGACGGCCTCCTAATGAAAGTAGGAGCTAAGCCTGATACCTTAATTATGAATAGCAGCATCGAGGAGCGCACTAATTCTCCGTCTAGTATGCCGGATATGAAGCAGATGCTGAGCAAAAGAGAAATCAGGGATCTCGTAAGTTTCCTTTCTACCATGAATAAAGAATGGGAATAAGAAAGGGGATAAAAATCACATTAATTATTGGGATCAGCATAGTTGTGCTGGTCCCTTTGGTTTTAATAGGGCTGGGAAGAAGGCTTCTGCATGATTCTTCTATTCCTCAGCAAGAATTGCTTTTTCGGGCAGATAGTGCCAAAACAATCCTGGCTTTTTTTCCACATCCGGATGATGAGGTGACTGTGGCTGGCACATTGATGAAAATGAACAATGTGGGTCACCGGGTGATTTTGGTCTGCCTGACCCAAGGCGAGGCCGCCGATACGAATGGAGCATATACTCCGGAGGAACTTGCAGAGATCAGAACCCTGGAAATGAATCACGCTGCTGAGGTAATAGGTGCTGAGTATTTGGAACTGCTGAGTTATCCAGATGGAGGTTTAGCCAACATGGGGGTTGATTCTATTAAAAGTATAGCGCTTCAAGCCATCCAGAAATTTAAGCCAGACGCGCTCATAAGCTATGATTCCAAAGTGGGATTATATGGGCATCCTGATCATAAACTTACTGGCTTAGCTTTGGAGCAGCTATTTCAGGACATGGTAGGAAAAAGCGGTTTTTCTCCTAGAGCTTTATTTCAGGTGACACTTTCGCCTAAGCAAATAGATTTGGCAATGAAAATGTCCAAAGGCTTTCAGGAAAACTATCCCATTGATCCGACTCAAGGACTACCCAATCCTAGCTTTTACATCAAAACTACAGCTTATTTTGATCGGGTGATGGAAGTAGTGAGTGGGCATGCAAGCCAGGCAGAAACCTTACAGGACCTTTTACCTTACCATGATGTGGTGCCGGGATTTATTTATTCTAGGATATTTGACAGGGAATATTTCTATGAGGTTCCAACAAAAAAGCCACCTGTGCAGGTGGCTTTTAGGTAAATTTGGGTTTACGTTAATTTTAATTCAAGAATTCGTCAAAAGTCAAACTGACGAAGTACATAGTCCCTACTGTAGGATTACCCCAAGCTTGAGTATATCCGCTTCCAAAGAGGTTCGAAGCACCCACTTTTAAGATAGACTTGATGCTTTTAAGCTTGTAACTTACCTGCGCATCCAGTGTTCCAAAAGCTGGAATTACAGAAAGTTGCTGACTCGAAACGGCCGGTGCTACGAAGGAGGATTGCCATGCAAATTCACCTTGCCATCTGTAGGCTAGCGCAAACCCTAGGTTATCGATTACCTCTCTGTTTGCAAAGTTCAAGACATAGCGGTATTCCGGTGTGTTGAAGCTTGGCTGGAAGCCGGTCTCTGCTAATTCATCCAAATTTGAAAGGGTGTTATAGGAGACATTTCCCCCTATGGTGTAGCCTTTAGGCAGTTTGTAATCTAAACTAGCTGCCCATCCCCAGGATTTGATGGTTTCAGTTCTGTTCACCGGCATGGAGAATACATTTCTTCCACCGGGTCCAACGCCGATCAAATTTAGTCCCGTGAGCGGATTTGGCCCTTGTAGTCCCGCGTCAGATGCATCCTGGATCAATACCTGGCTACCATTGAAATTTTCGAAGCGATTGAAGTAAGCATAAGCGTCCACCAGTAATTTATCACCCCAGATCCCTTTATACCCAACTTCAAAAGACTTCACTCGCTCAGGTTTGAACTCTCTCATTTCATAAGGTTGAAGCTGGTCTAGGTTTGCTGCTGCTGCATTCACGGGTACAAGCTGAGCTGCGATTTCCGGCACTAGAGTGGGAGCCAATTCAGCAATAGCCGCAGGAGCTTCACTTGGAGGGATATTCCCCGCCTGAACTTGTTCAGTTACATACTGTGTGGCCTGTGCAATGGCAATATTGGTAGCTTCTTGGATGCTTTGCTGATACACGGGAGAATCCGGCTGAGTATCTGCCGAAACAGCGCCCCCATAATTTGTCACGCCAGCTAAGGTGTACCCCGGGTTTGCATTTAGATTGTATCGGTTTCTGAAAAAAGGCAAACCACCGATTAATCTCGCCTGCGGTGTATTCAGATCAATGTATTGGTCTTGGTTGGTAGGGATACGGAAACCTGTCTGGTAAGAGGCTCTGAAGTTGTGATTTCCTTCGGTAAAAACTCCGGAAATTCGTGGGGACCATTGCCCAGCGAAGTTTTCATTTTTATCGTATCTGGCCGAGGCAGTCAACTTGAATTTGTCATTGAAGAGCTTTTTCGAACCCTGAATGTATCCGCCGTATTCGTTGATATTGAATTCATCCCCATCATCATCCAAGGCGAAAATGGTTCCATTCGAATTCAATTGATAGATTCTATAATTAGCTCCTACTACAAACTCCGCAAACTTAATCTGCTCTGACAGATTGTAGGATCCTTCGAAGTGGTAAAGATTACTTCTATCTACAAATCTGGCGCCTACACCATTTTCATTGCCTGGAATAGGGCGGGAAGTGACATCTTTCAGGGCATTGTTGAACTCGCTGGTGCCCGGCATAAATCTGCCTTGATCTGCAAATTGTCTTGCCAAACCATGTGCAGTGTTGCTGTCGGCGCCTTGGCCTACGGCAGTTGCATAGGCTCCCACATATTCCGGGAACCACTGCGTACTGGCCTTCCATGCTTCATTGATGCCTTGTGCTGCTGTCCCTACAGCAAAAGCGTCCCCGGATCTTTCCTGGGTGGTATAAGCCCTCAGGTACCAGTTTGAGGCACGGAGTTCGGCTTTATATTGCCCCATTTGGAAATCCTTCAGTGAGTAGCGATCTGCGCCGGTATAGACTGTGGTGCCAAAGCCTAGATTCCCTTGAAGTATAGCTTCAATATTATCATTGAGTTTCCAATGCAATGCTGCATTCAACTTGATGGATTTGGTGTTGTAGTCAGCCAGGTCGCTTTCCCTGTAACCTGTACGGGAAACTGCAGTGTTTGGAATCAGACCCAAAGCTGCTGAAGGTAGTGCTCCTGCCTGAACCATAGATTGGGCTACAGAAAGCATGTTGACATTAGTTTCGTCACCGTAAATATTTACTCCGTTATATGCGGGGTTATTTTCTGGTGTTCCTGTTTCTATGCTGCTTCCATTTAGAAGTGATTGATCTCGGAAATCATTGGCCTGCCAGTCGTCCGCTGTCAGGTATTCCATATTGACTTTGAAAGCTACTTTATCGCTAATGGCTTTTGCATACCTGGCACTGAAATTATAGAATCCAGTGGTAGGGGAGGTTCTGTTTTCTTCAGACATGATCCCGGTTTTCACACTGGCAGAAAGCCCTTGGTATTGAAATGGGCTTTTCGAGTTCATCAACAAAATTCCGTTGATGGCATTGGGTCCATACAGAGCAGATGAAGCCCCTGGAAGCAATTCTACACTTTCCAGGTCCAGTTCTGAGATCCCGACAATATTGCCTACGGAGAAGTTTAATCCAGGAGCCTGATTGTCCATACCGTCTATGAGCTGTACGGTACGTACATTTCCATTGGCGTTAAATCCTCGGGTGTTAAAGGACTTGAAGAGGAGGGACTGTGTACTCATTTCGACTCCCTTCATGTTGTTGATCGCATCGTAGAAGCTCGCCTGAGGAGCATCCCGTATGGCTATGATATCCATTTTCTCCACCGACACCGGGGACTGCAAAACGCTTTCTTCCATTCTAGAGGCAGAAACTACTACTTCTTGGCCCATTATGGCTGTCTCCATCAGTTGTACATCCAGATTGGATTGCCCTCCTGTGATTTCTATCTCCTGAGCATTGTATCCTACCATGGAAAATACCAAGGTGAAAGGAGGTTCCTGGTTTACACTTAGAGAGTAATTTCCAGAAAGATCTGAAATGGTCCCTATTACTTTTCCTTTGACCAAAATGTTAACCCCGACTAGGGTTTCTTTGGTGTCGGCATCAGTTACGGTCCCAGAGATGAGGGTTTGAGCGTAAACTCTGGATGCCTGTAAGGAAACCAGCAGTAGAACCATGAATACTGCTGTTCCGATTTTTAGGGTAATTTTTTTCATAGGCTATTTTTTGACTTTGGGTCTATGATACTTTGGGTGTATTAAGAGATGATTAGGAACGAAAAATAGCCTAAAATTTAAACAAATAGCAGATTTGCCTATTTATTTGTCATGGATCAAAAATTATAGAAAAATCGATTGCGCTGGAAACTGAGGGGGTTTGATTAAAAAATTAAAACGAATTCACCTGTTTATTAGCGATAAGGAATAAACCCGCCTTTTTTATTAAAAAATCCTTAAGACCAAATACTTTCCAATAAAACTATAATTAGAAATCTGATTATCCGCAATGATGCCAGTAGTTAAAGAATGGGACTGGATAGTAGCGGATAATCGTCAACCGACAACAGTCCACTGCCCACAGCACGTAGAAAGAAACCTTAACCCATAATTTCTCTCGCTACTGGTAAGAAAGCGGATATCCATAATTAGCAATATGACCGTACGGAATGATGTCAGTAAGCACTAATTCCTGATCACTTGGTTAGAAAACCGAAGCGATCCTGCTAGATCGGTAGAAGTGGGATCTTGTAGTAAATAAATCCTAGGGTACTTTAGCCTTACTGCTCGTCAAAAAAGCCGATAATCAAAAAATGAAAAAGAGGCTGTCTCACTAGGCGTCTTGATGTCTGTTTGAGCGGAGTTGAAGGCTATTTCCTGCAAATCAGGATACATTTCGACTTCGTACATGGTGACAAGCTATACTTTTGAGAAAGCCTCTTTGTGGATGTTTCTGGTTTTTCAACCTTTCTTGTTTTCTTCATTCACATGCTTTACCAAACGGTCGCAGAGGTCTTTCATTTCTTCTGCCATGTACTCATCTCCGGTGCTATTTAGGATGGTTTGGGCCATACCTCCCAAAATATCAATGTAGAAGCGCTTCATTTCCACCACCGACATTTCTTCAGTCCAGAGATCAATTCTCAATGTGCTATGGTTCAAATTGTCCCAAATATTCAGGCTGATGCTTTTGGTGCTTTCCAGTCCTTCGCCTTCTTTGTCAGAAGCATCCCATTGGATGTTTTTTGGGAGACTTTTTTCATCTAAGTCTACAAGGAATTTAATCTCAGAATTTTTCATGTGTTATAGTTTGACCCCTGGGGGATCCATTCAATAATTTTTGCAAAATTAATCAGGTTAACTTGAAAGGATAATTCTGAGTTCCTTTTTTCCTCAATCAAGTCGCATTTCTGGTACGTGTGAAGAAATTATCAATTTGCCGGCGGTTTTTTCCTTGATCTCCTCCACAGAAACTCCCGGTGCACGCTCGAGCAGTACAAATCCGCCCTCGGGATGGATTTCTAAAACTGCCAGGTCCGTCACTATCTTTTTGACGCAGTTTACACCGGTAATGGGCAAGGTGCATTTAGGCAAAAGCTTAGCATCACCGGATCTGGAGCAGTGCTGCATAGCCACGATAATATTATCAGCAGAAGCGACGAGATCCATAGCTCCTCCCATACCCTTGACCATTTTACCGGGAATTTTCCAGTTGGCGATGTCCCCGTTTTCTGAGACCTCCATGGCGCCTAAAATCGTCAGGTGCACATGTCCACCTCTGATCATGGCAAAAGATTCTGCCGAATTGAAAAGCGCGGAGCCTTTGAGCATGGTGACGGTTTGCTTTCCGGCATTGATTAAGTCAGGATCGATTTGCTCCTCGGTGGGGAAGGGGCCGATCCCCAAGAGTCCATTTTCTGATTGTAAAACTACTTCCAGTTCGTCTGGGATATAGTTAGCTACCAATGTTGGTATTCCTATTCCAAGATTGATGTATTGCCCGTTTTCCACTTCCTGGGCGATTCGCTGGGCTATTTGATCTTTCGTAAGCATTTTGGGTTCGATTTAGGTGTAAGAAAAAGTCAGGGTCTGGGCAGGGCTATTTCGAGACTGTACGCTGCTCGATTCTTTTTTCGTAATTTTCGCCTTGGAAAATTCTTTGCACATAGATTCCCGGTGTATGGATTTCGTTGGGATCTAACTCACCCGCGGGGACCAGTTCTTCCACCTCAGCAATGCATATTTTGCCCGCAGCGGCCATCATAGGATTGAAATTTCTGGCTGTTCCTTTGAAAATCAAATTCCCGGCAGTATCTCCTTTCCAGGCTTTAATGATGGAGAAATCTCCAACTATGGCTTTTTCCAGCAAATATGTTTTTCCGTCAAAATCCCGGTGCTCCTTGCCTTCAGCTACTTCTGTACCTACTCCGGCAGGGGTGAAAAAGGCAGGAATGCCAGCGCCACCCGCTCTTACCCGCTCGGCTAGTGTGCCTTGAGGGATCAGATCCACTTCTAATTCTCCACTGAGCAACTGCCTTTCAAACTCTGCATTTTCTCCTACATAACTGGAGATCATTTTTTTGACCATGTGTTTTTTCAGCAGCAGCCCTATGCCAAAATCATCTACTCCGGCATTGTTTGAAACTATGGTCAAGCCACTGATTTCTTTTTCTAAAAGTGCTGAAATGCAGTTTTCCGGTATACCCGTGAGGCCAAATCCTCCCATCAGCAGCAGGCATTTGCTGGGAATGTCAGCTACAGCCTCTCGGGCATTTTTTACAGTTTTGTTGATCATATATTTTGGGTTTATAGTAAGTTCTTTGCATTCCTCTGGTCTTTAAAAAGTTGCTTCTTCAATGCCTCCAGCCCGTCAAACTTTTGCTCGTCACGAAGAAAAGCCTTTAGGTAAACGGTGATTTGCTTGTCATAAAGATCTCCCTGAAAATCAAATAGATGTGCTTCTACAGTCTTTTTGGTGCCATCTACCGTGGGGCGATTGCCTATATTCAGCATGGCCTTATATAAGGAGCCATTGACTAAAGCCTCTACAGCATAAACGCCATCTTTTGGGATAAGTTTGTAATCATTGGGGATGTGGACATTAGCCGTAGGAAAGCCGATGGACCTCCCGATCTGCTGGCCTTTGATCACGATCCCGTTCAGCTCATAGGATCGTCCCAGGTAATCAATGGCAGTTGAGATATCCCCAGACTCAAGTGACTGCCTGATTTTGGTGCTGGAAACTCCAATATCCTGTACATCCTGTCTGGAAATTTCTTCCAGTTCAAAGCCAAATTCCTGATGGTTTGCCTGTAGGTATTCGAAACTTCCTTCCCTGTTTTTACCAAATCTATGATCATAGCCTATGACCAATTTTTTGGTTTGGATCTGATCTACGAGTATGGTCTGGATGAATTCCTTGGAACTGAGCTGGGAAAATTCCTTCGTAAAAGGAATGGTCACCAGGTGATCAATCCCAAACTGTCTGAGTAATTTGGCTTTTTCTTCAAAAGTGCTGAGCAGGCGCAGGTTGTGCTCATCAGGATAAAGTACCAGCCTGGGGTGTGGCCAAAAAGTAAGTAAAACGGTTTCGCCTTTAATCGTACGCGCAATCTCACGGATGCGGTGAAGGATTTTTTGGTGTCCCAAATGAACTCCATCAAAAGTGCCACTGGTGACTACCGGGTTGGAGATTTTGGGAAAATCACTTAGTCCTTCATAGATTTTCATGGGATCTGGCTTTGATTTCTTCTACTAAAGGAGCTAATTCTTTTGCATCTGAGAGTTTGAAATCTCCTATTCTCGTTCTGCAAAGTGAACTCATATAAGCACCCACGCCTAGTTTTTCACCCAAATCTCTTGCCAGGCTTCTGATGTAGGTACCCTTGGAGCAAACGATTCTGAATTCAATTTCCGGGTTTTCAAATCTAGTGATTTCGAAAACACTCACCTGTACCGGGCGAGGATCCATTTTTACTTCCTTTCCCTTTCTAGCTGATTCGTAGACCCTTTTACCATCTACCTTGATCGCTGAGTGCATGGGAGGGATCTGCAGTATATCCCCGGTGAGTTCAGCTACAGCGGATTTTACCTGCTCCAAAGTCACAGCAGATGGATCTGCTACGGGTACTATGGGCTGTTCCAGGTCAAAAGAATCTGTGGTGTGGCCGATGACGAAAGTACCAGTGTATTCCTTTTCCTGGCCCATAAAGGAATCTATCTGCTTGGTCATTTTACCTGCGCAGACAATCAAGAGGCCGGTGGCCAAAGGATCCAATGTGCCAGCATGACCCACCTTTTTGATTTTTAAAGCATTCCTGACCTTTTTCACCACGTCAAAGGAGGTCCACTCCAGCGGTTTATTGATCAGAAATACTTCTCCGTATGGTGCTTGCATGTTATAAATATAGTCCAGCTATGATTGCTATCACACCTACGATCAGGCAGTAAATCGAAAAATAGCTGAGTTTACTTTTTTTCACGAGTTTAATCATCCAGGTACAGGCCACGATTCCTGACACAAAAGCAGCCAAAAACCCTGCCCCCAGATAGCCAAATCCCTCTGTTTGCATGGAAAGTTCACCTCCCAGAATGTCTTTGGCTATTTTGCCTAGGATCAAAGGAACTACCATCAAGAAGGAAAACCTAGCGGCTTTGCCTTTATCAATGCCCAGCAGTACAGAAGTGGAAATAGTGGCCCCTGACCGGGAAATACCCGGTAAAATAGCGATAGCCTGTGCTATTCCTATAATCAATGCCTGACCAAAAGACACAGGTTGATTGGTGAATTTGGCTTTGTCTGCCATGTAAAGTAGCACTGCCGTAAGGATAAGCATGCAGCCTACAAATATAATCTGGCCGCCAAATAAGGTTTCCAGTTCTTCCTCAAATACTAGTCCCACTATGGCAGCCGGAATCATCGATAAGGCGATTTTAGTGACAAATTTGGTCTCCTCATTCCACTGGAATTTGAACAGTCCTGCTAGGATTTCCCCAATGTCTTTTCTGAATACGATGATGGTACTTAAGGCGGTGGCAAAATGAACCACCACGGTGAACATGAGCCCTTCGGCAGGCATTTTACTTTCTCCCAAAATGGCTTTCCCCAGCTCTAGATGTCCACTGGAAGATACGGGCAAAAACTCTGTTAATCCCTGAATGATTCCAAGGAAAATAGCATCTATTATTTCCACTCTTAGTTACTTTCTGTTTTGGCAAAAATGGCGTAAAATTCAAAAATAAACCCTGCCAAAGTCACTAGCGGCCCCACGGTCAATCCCAATACTCCATTGCCATGCGGCGCACTGTCCAAACCTATGATCACAAACCCGATGATGATCAGGGCAATACCGATGAACATCAGCTTGTAGTTTTTTCGGGAAAAGGGGAATGATGATTTGCTCATAATTAATAAAGTTCGTCCAGAGACATGTTAAGGTACTTGTTAACGGCACGCAAGGTACTCAATACTGATAGAATTCCCCCAAAAACCATCAACACTGCGAAAAGCAGGTAAAGTAACTGGGAGTTTTGAAGCATAGCAAAGCCTTCGATATTTGCCTGAGTGTAGTTGACCAGCACAAAGAGAATCACAGAGGCAAATGCACCGGCCATCAAGCCAAAAAGAAATGCCCTGCTGAGAAATGGCTTACGGATGAATCCGCGGGTGGCTCCGACTAGCTGCATTGACCGGATCAGGAATCTTTGGGAAAAGAGTGCCAGACGTATGGTATTATTGATCAGCATGACCACCGTAATGATGAGTATGAGGATAAATCCACCCAAGACTATACTGACTTTCAATAGGTTTTTGTTGATGGAGTCCACGAGGTCAGTCATATAGGAAACTTCAAATACACCGGGAATAGCCTCTAGCTCTGCGGCAATAGCCTCCAGCTGCTCAGTGGTCTGAAATTCTTCAGCAATGCTGATCACGAAGCTATCACGCAGGGGATTGTCTTCCAGAAATTCAGTGAAATCCTCTCCGGTACTTTCTATAAAAGTGGCCGCAGCCTCCTCATCGGATATAAATTTCACCCCCAGACTGTCTTCTTTTCGCAAGATAAAGGAGCGCTGAGTCAGATTATCCTGAATGCTATTGAGGTCAGCTTCTTCAAGGTTTTTCTCCAAAAACACCTGCACTTCAATGTTCTCTCTGATCATGCTGGTCAGTGTTTTTGCTTGGATCAGAATGACTCCAAACAAGCCAACAATAAAAAGTGATAGGGTGGTGGAGAATAAAACACTTCCAAATTTGAAATGGCCTAGTATTTTTTTCTTGCGTGGATAGTTCGCCATAGATTATGAATTCTTGTCAAAAGTAAGCTTCCCCAATGATTTTGCCAATCTATTCCTGCTAAAGGATTTGAATGACTTTTTTTCCACTGATCCCGAAAATTCTATCATCTCCGCTGGCTTTGACCATGGCCAATCCGGTAAAATGCCCAAATGCCGGTAAAATCAGCTGGCGTTTTTTGTAGTAAAAGCAGGCTAAAAACAGGTTTTGCTTGGCTTTTCCTCGGATCCTAAAGCCCGGATGAATATGGCCGCAGATGTTGAGCTTTTCTTCAGGGACTTGCTCCAAAGGTTCATGGGAAAGCAGTAGCTCATGAATCAACAGGGGCTTGTCATGAATCTGAAAAATAGATTGCCGGTAAAATGAGTGAGGCAAAATATCATGATTTCCTTTGATCAGATGAAAGGTGGTCTGGGGAAACCGCTCCAGGAAGTCATTTAACTTCTGCCATTGATCGTTCCAGTCACTGTGAAATAAATCCCCCAAAATGTAGAAATCCACGGGTTGAAAAGTAGTGATCAGTTTTTCTAGCTGTAAAAGATCCTGGTCATGGATGGGCTCCGGGATGGGGATTCCCGACTTTCTGAAATGCGCGGCTTTCCCGAAATGCACGTCTGCAATGAACATAGCGCCTAATTCTGCACACCAAAGGGCTTTTTCGGCTAAAAAAGTAAGCTGCAGACCGGCGAATGAAATCGAACTTTGCATTGAGTTTGGTATGATTTTAACCCCATTATTTATAAATTCAAATCTAGCCCATTTCTAAGTTTTACTAACCTAAATTTTTATGAAAACTTGTCAATTTGCTTCCATTTACCTTTTGGTTTTGCTTTTTCACACCCAGTTGGCTACCGCGCAGTCGAAGTCAAAAATCTATGGAGCTTGGTATAATACCGAAGAGACCGCCCAGATAGAAATCATGGAAAGTAAAGGAACATTACTGGGCAAAATAGTATGGCTGAAGAATGAAGATCCTGAGCAGGAAGTCTTTTTGGACGTAGTCAACCGGGATTCCAGCTTGAGAGATCGCCCGCTGATGGGGTTGACTATTTTAGAAGGGCTGAGCTATCACAAAGGAGTTTGGAAAGGTGGCAAGATCTACGATCCGGAGTCTGGCCTGACTTATAGCTGTGAGCTGCAGCTGATGAAAAAAGATCTCTTGGAGGTCAGAGGTTTTTTAGGAGATAGTTGGGTTAAAAAAACCGTGGAATGGCATAAGGTGAAGGATTAAACCCGCATTTCTTCCCGTACATTTTGGTTTGGGGTAACCTGTCTATCTACTGTCTTAGCCATCATGTTGATTGTAGATTGGTAATTCTGATTAACCGCCTATCCCTTTTCATATAAGGGTAACATTGTATTCATGCTTAGAATAAGCAGGGAAGCTAATATTGTTCAAAATATCAGTCATATAGATGAAAAAGGAACTAATACAAGAGCCTGAGGGCAGAAGGTCATTTCTTAAAAACTCATTGATGGTGAGTTTAGGTTTTATGGGGTTAAAATACTTTAGCGGTGCCCCTGTGTTTGCTGGAAGTCTCCCTGAATTGTATGAAAAATACGGGCCATTACTTGATGATCCAAAAGGGATTTTCAACCTTCCAAAAGGTTTTAGTTATAAAATCATATCCCAGGCTGGAGAAGCGATGGATGATGGTTTTTTGTCCCCAGGTAGAAATGATGCTATGGCTGCTTTTAAAGGGGAAGATGGGAAAGTGATCGTGATCAGAAACCACGAGATTTCTTCTGATGATTTAGAAAATGGTCCTTTTGGTAAAGATAATTCCAAACTTCAACAACTTGCTAGTTCAGATATTTACGATAGAGGTTATAGTAAAAACCCAAGTTTAGGGGGGACGACTACCTTCTTGTTCAATGAGGACACGCAGGAAATAGAGTATCAATACCTTTCGCTGGCCGGAACTATACGGAATTGTGCCGGAGGACCTACCCCCTGGAACTCCTGGCTCACTTGTGAAGAAACTTTTGAAAGTAAACTCGATGGAGTGAATGAACATAATCATGGATATGTCTTCGAGGTGCCGGCCACCGAAACTGCAAGTCTCGCTAAACCAGTGGCACTAAAAGCCATGGGTAGGTTTAACCATGAGGCGGTAGCGGTAGATCCGGACAGTGGTTTTATTTACCTTTCAGAAGATCGTGGAGATGGTCTTATTTATAGATTTATTCCAAAGGAGCCAGGCAATCTTACGGCAGGGGGCAAGCTTCAAGCACTCAGTTTAAAGGAGGCACCACGATTTGATACACGAAATTGGGATTCTCAGAAAATCCAGTTAGGAGACCGTCATGAAGTTCAATGGATAGATTTAGAAGACACAGATCCCGAGGAAGATGATTTGAGAATAAGAGGGTTTAATCTGGGCGCTGCTCGTTTTGCGAGAGGTGAAGGCATGTGGTATGGAAACAACGAAGTGTATTTTGCCTGCACAAATGGAGGGAAAGCCAAGCAAGGTCAGGTCTTTAGGTACATCGCCTCGCAGGAAGAAAAAAAGGGAAATGAAGATGCAGGAGGATATTTAGAGCTATTTGCTGAGCCGAATGACAAGGAAATTCTGAGAGCATGTGATAATCTGACAGTGGCCCCATGGGGAGATTTGATCCTTTGCGAAGATAATAGTCGTCCTAGATTGATCGGGATAACCCCAGAGGGCAAAATTTATCACTTAGGATTAAATGTGGGGTATAAATCCGAATTGACCGGAGCTTGTTTTTCTCCAAGTGGAAAGACCCTTTTCGTGAACATCCAGCATGCTGGACTCACCTTGGCTATCACAGGCCCATGGCATGGATAGTTACATAAATGCTAAAGCTTGTTTTAATATAGCTAATGTTTAGATCTTGATAATTAGTCAGTTATCATAAAAAAAATTAAGGCCGGTTTAAACCGGCCTTGATGGTTTGATAGAGACTAGGTTTTAATCCCCACTGTTTAGATAAAATGACTTGAGTATGTAAGCCAGCTGCTCAAACTCTATCAAAAACGCATCATGTCCCGCAGTGGAGCTGATCTCTTTGTAGATACCTTTTTTTGCAAATTGGCTGATATGCTGGGCTTCTTCCGGCAAAAATAGCAGGTCTTTATCCACACCGATGGACAGCACCCGAGCTTCGATCTGCTGCAATGCTGCTTCCACACTTTCTCTATTTCTACCTAGATCATGGGAATCCATGGTTTTACTCAAGGTCCAATACGACAAGGCATTAAATCGCTTGGCAAGTTTTTGTCCTTGGTACCTCAAGTAGGAGGAAGCTCTGAAATCATCCAGTTTGCCCGTGCCATCAGCTTGTTTGCGATCTAGGTCTGTAGGATGCCTATAAGTCAGCATGGCGATGGCTCTGGCCGTTTCCAGACCTTTTTGCCCTGCTAGCTCATGACACTCACCCCAAGAACAGTCCGACTCAATCGCCATTCGTTGCGTTTCGTTGAAACCTATGACCCAAGGGGAAGTTTTGGCCGTGGACGCTAGGATGATCGCATTTTGAAGGCTCTTTCCCAAAATATACGCCCACTCCAGTGCCACTTGCCCGCCTAGAGATCCCCCAATTAACGTATGGATGTGTTCTAGTCCTAAATGAACCCGAAGTCGCTCCAGTCCTGCTGCCAAGTCCCTACTGGTCATCTGAGGGAAATCATAGTAATAGGGCTCCCCAGTCTCTGGGTTTTCACTGAAAGGCTGCGTGGAGCCATAGCAAGAGCCCAGAAGGTTGGCGCAAATAATAAAATGATCAGCAGGATCGTAAAACTTATCTTCTCCGATCAGTCCACTCCACCATTCAGAAGCATTAGCATCCCCGGTGAGGGCATGTATCACCCAGATCACATTGGATTTCTCAGCATTTAACTGGCCGTATGTAGTATAGGCCAAGTCGAATTCCTGGAGGATTTCTCCGGACTCCAAGGTTAGTGGGCTACTTGAATGGAAAGAATTTTGGGACATGGTAATCGAAGCGTACTGACTTTTAAGGTTCATTAGTTGAATTAGATTTTATCAAATGCCTGCTGCAGGTCTGCCTTGATATCCTCGATGTGCTCAATGCCACAGGATAATCTCAGCTGGGTAGGAGTGACTCCTGCTGCAAGTTGTTCTTCGTCGGATAATTGTTGATGGGTGGTGGCTGCCGGCTGAATGATCAGTGTCTTAGCGTCGCCTACATTTGCCAGGTGGGAGATCAGTTCCAGATTGTTGATCAGGGCAGAAGCCTGTTCTTTTTCACCTTTAAGCTCAAAACTTAAAACGCCTCCAAAACCATTTCTCAGGTATTTTTTAGCTAAGTCATGGTAGGGTGAAGAGGGTAATCCCGGGTAATTCACTTTTTGTACCAAAGGATGGGCTTCCAGCCATTTGGCTAGTTCCAGTGCGTTTTCTGTGGTTCTTTGTACCCGGAGTGAAAGAGTTTCTATGCCTTGGAGTAATAGAAAACTGTTGAATGGACTCTGAGCTGGGCCGAAATCTCTTAACCCTTCCACGCGGGCACGGATAGCAAAAGCAACATTAGGAAGGCCTAGTGGGTTGTTTTCCCCAAAAACCTCCCAGAAGTTCAGGCCGTGGTATCCTTCAGAAGGTTCTGAAAACTGCTTGAATTTCCCATTTCCCCAATTGAAATTTCCGGCATCCACGATGACTCCGCCTATGGAGGTTCCGTGACCACCTATCCACTTGGTGGCAGAGGAAGTGACTATGTTTGCACCATGCTTGATTGGCTGGCATAAATAACCTCCTGCACCAAAGGTGTTGTCCACGACTAATGGGATGTCATGTTTTTGGGCTACTGCTGCGATTGCTTCGAAATCCGGAATGTTGAACTCTGGGTTACCGATGGTTTCCAGATAGATGGCTTTGGTGCGCTCATTTATTTTGCTTTCAAATTCCTCAGCTGCATTGCCTTTGGCAAATCTAGCTTCGATTCCTATTCTCTTAAAAGCCACCTTAAATTGGTTGTACGTACCTCCGTACAAGAAACTGGTAGAGACAAAGTTGTCTCCGGCCTCCATGATATTGTTCAAAGCCAAGAATTGCGCAGCTTGACCGGAAGCTGTGGCTACAGCAGCCACTCCGCCTTCAAGAGCTGCTATTCTGTTTTCGAATACATCTGTGGTAGGATTCATTATCCTGGTATAAATGTTTCCAAATTCCTTCAGCCCAAATAGATTGGCGCCATGCTCGGCAGAATCAAAAACATAAGAAGTAGTCTGATAAATAGGAACAGCTCTAGAGTTTGTGGTTGGGTCTGGTTGTTGACCTGCGTGAAGCTGTAGGGTTTCGAAGTGTAGCTTGTTAGACATGATTTTTTTGGATTTATAGTGTTAAAAATGAGGATATTAAAAAGCCCATCTCGAAGCGTTCCGAAATAGGCATAGCAATTCAGGGTAAGTAAATACCGTGTGTGAAACTTTGGTTGGATTTAGACTAATGAGTAGAGAAGATGGTCCTGTGTGCATTACATATGAACTTATAGACCCAAAAGAAAATACTTCTTTTGGCAGGAATTGGCACCTTGGACTTTCCAGGTTGCCAGAGGGTCATAGAGCCTGTCTCTCGCCTCTTCTATATAAATCCGAGCACTAAAAGTGAAAGGATACTGCAAATAAAGAAACAGGGAATTGAAAATCAAAATGATTTTCAATTCCCTGGTACAGAAAACTGAATTTTTATGCTAATTCATCTTCATTGTACCGGAAAATTGGATTGATGTTGTTGAAATCAGGTTCAATGTTAAGTAGTTCATTTACCAAGCCATTATCAAGTCCATAAGCCCAGCCGTGAATGATCGGAGCTTTTCGTTTCTTCCAGGCTTTTTGAATAATTGAGGTTTTGATCAGATCCTGACATTGTTCCATCACGTTGATTTCTACCAGCTTGTTGACCTTTTTTTCGTGACTGTCTTGAGCATCTACTTCATCTTTATGATTGTTGTAAACTTCTTTGATGTTTCTTAGCCATTTATTGATCAAGCCCAGGTTTTTGTTTCCTAAAGCTGCATCTACTCCGCCACATCCATAATGTCCGCATACAATGACATGCTCTACTTCTAGCACTTCTACGGCATATTGGAGTACGCTGAGCATGTTCAGGTCAGTGTGCACCACCATATTGGCGATATTTCTGTGTACAAAAATTTCTCCGGGGTCAGTACCTGTAATCTGATTGGCAGGTACTCTACTATCCGAGCAGCCTATCCAAAGGAATTTTGGCTTTTGCTGTTTGGCTAATCTGCTGAAAAAATTCTCATCAGTTTCATTTTGTTCTTTTGACCATGCTTTGTTCTGCAGGATTAGTTTTTCGTATGGGTTCATGATGTTTCTTGTAAGTTGTATTTAAATCCTTCTATTTGAACTTTAATATTCTTATCCACTGAAGTCGCAATAAAATCATTCAGCAATTCCTGAATATCCTGATCTATAAACTGGGCTTTTTGGGCATTGATGATGACTTTACTTTCCGGTTGGATTTTGGAAAGTTCCTTCATCAAAAGGGCTTTATTTAGGAATGAAACGTCTTTTTGCAGCTTGACTAGGTAGTTGCCGTTATGTTCAGTTACGATTACGGCTTTTACGAAGTTAGTCTTGATGACAAAGAACAAACCGAATACCATTCCTATACCTATGCCTACTAGAAGATCAGTAAACAGAATTGCTACTACAGTGATGATGAATGGAATAAACTGATCCCATCCATTTTGATACATTTTGACGAAAATCGCAGGTTTGGCAAGCTTATAACCAACTACAAAGAGAACAGCCGCCAAGCAGCTCAGTGGGATCAAATTTAGGATATGTGGGATAGCCAATACTAGCATGATCAGCAATATTCCGTGAAATACAGCAGACATTTTGGTCTTAGCTCCCGAGGAAATATTAGCCGTACTTCTTACAATCACTGCTGTGACCGGAAGTCCGCCTATCAATCCGCTGAATGCGTTTCCAATTCCTTGGGCTACAAGTTCCTTACTCGGAGGAGTGATTCTTTTGTGGGGATCCAATTTATCGGCTGCATCTATACATAGCAAAGTCTCCAAACTCGCAATAATGGCAATGGTGAAAGCTACTAGCCAAAATGCACTATCGCCAATCATGGAGAAATCCGGGAATTGGAGCAGATTGCCCATTTCGCCCATATTGTCCAGGACTGGGATTTCTACTAGATGCTCACCGGTCAATTGCCAAGATGGCATAAACTTTCCGTAAAGTATGTTGATCAGAATACCTGAAATCACAGCCCAAAGTGCTCCTGGTACTACGCCTAGGATTCTATGGTTCTTGATACGAGGTCGTTCAAAAAGGATCAGGATACCCAAAGCGACCAATACGATAGGAATGGCACCTGGACTATAATACAGAATAGCATACCAGATTTCAGAAAAAGTATTGTGGCTATCTGCCTGTATGAATGCCTGATCGCCCATTAAATCCACATCATAGCCTAGTGCATGCGGGATTTGCTTCAAGATCAAGATTAGACCAATGGCAGTCAACATGCCCTTGATCACTGAGTGAGGGAAATAATATCCGATTACCCCAGCTTTGAACAATCCCAACAGGAACTGGATAATACCTGCCGCTACTAGTGTACCGAGAAATAACGGAAATGACCCCATGCTATTAATGGAGTCAAGTACAATTACTGTAAGACCCGCTGCAGGCCCACTGACACTGACATGGGATCCAGACAAGGCTCCCACCACTATTCCGCCTACTATTCCGGCTATCAGACCTGACATGGGGGGCGCACCACTTGCTATTGCTATTCCCAAGCAAAGCGGCAGGGCCACCAAAAACACCACGACACTCGATTTTAAATCATATTTTAAATTATTTCCCAGAAGAGTGTTCATCGATGAATTGAATGGTTAAGCGATTAGAATTGTAGAAATATTAGTTACTATAGATAATAAATTCATTTAAATCTACAAAGAAGAAAATTTTATCCTAGTTCAAAAGACCTAAAATTCTTTTATCTATTTGGTCAAAGTTAAATTCTAATATGGCTTTTTTCATTTTTTGATCAATAAGATCCAAATTTAAATTGCCGATACTTCCTTCATGTGTGTGGTTTAATTTTTCCTGATTTGGATCAAAATTTCCCGATTCTATATTTAGCCCTACTTGCTTATATGCATCTCTAAACGGGATTCCTTTCACTACTAGCTCGTTGACTACTTCTACTGAAAATAAATGTTTATAAAATGAATCAGCTAGGATATTTGGCTTTACCTGAATCGCACTCAGCATGAAAGTGGTCATACGCAGGCAGCTTTTTAATGTTTCTATGCCCGGAAAGATTTCTTCCTTCAGCAATTGTAGATCTCTGTGATAGCCGGTGGTTGTATTGGCCAAGATCAGGTTGATGGCATTTGGAATACCTTGTACTTGATTGGTTTTAGCCCGGATTAATTCAAAAACATCAGGGTTTTTTTTGTGAGGCATGATGCTGCTCCCTGTGGTCAGATCATCAGGAAAGCTGATAAAAGCAAAATGCTGGTTCATATAAAGGCACACATCTGAGGCGAGTCTGTTTAGCGTGCCGGCTAGCCCTGAAAGTCCAAATGCCAAGGTTCGTTCCGTCTTGCCTCGGCTGTTCTGCGCATTGATTACATTGTGGTGGAGGTCAGCAAAGCCCAAAAGCTCAGTGGTCATAGTTCTGTTCAGTGGAAAACTGGAACCGTAGCCGGCAGCGGAACCCAGCGGATTCTTATTGGCAAGATCAAAAGAGGCCTTCAAGAGTCCCAGATCTTCTGATAGCCCTTCGGCAAAGGAACTAAACCAAAGCCCAAAGGAAGAAGGCATGGCCAATTGGGTATGTGTGTAGCCTGGCATGAGGTCATTTTTATGTTTTTCTGCCAGCTCAATCAGTAACTGGGAAAGCGCAGTGGTTTCTTCTACTATTTCCCGGATTGCTGCTCGATAGTATAATTTTAAATCAACCAGAACCTGATCATTTCGGCTCCGGCCACTGTGCAGCTTTTTTCCTACATCACCAAATCGTTCTGTCAAAAGGAACTCTACCTGGGAGTGTACATCTTCTACTCCGGGTGCTATCTCAAATTCGCCTTTCTCTATTTCCAGGTAAATAGCTTTCAATCCGCGCTGCAGGATCTCATTCTCTTCAGTAGTCAATAGTCCAATGGTGCTGAGCATCTGTGCATGTGCCATAGACCCCAGCACATCAAAAGGTGCAAGTAGTATGTCAAACTCAGGATCTCGACCTATGGTGAATGATTCGACTTCCTTTTTGCTGCCGGTTTCTTTTTGCCAAAGTTTCATTTCTAATTAGTTTTTTAGAAGCATAGCAGCGTAGGTCTCCAGGATTTGGATATAGCCTAAGATGCCATTTTCGATTTCTTTCAAATAAATAAATTCATCCGCGGAATGTGATCTGGCAGAGTCCCCAGGACCGATTTTTACAGAGGGATAAGGGATTAAAGCCTGATCAGACAGGGTAGGGCTTCCGTAGGTGTTCTTACCCAGTTTTTCGCCTACTTTCAAAATCAAATGTCCTTCAGGTACATGGGATGATTGCAATCTCAAAGAACGAGGTGTCAGTTCTGCGTTTAACTCGCTTTTCAGTTCGTCCAGCGCTTCTTGCAGGGTATAAGCATCAGTCACCCTTACATCCAAAACAAATTCGCAGATGTCTGGGACCACATTGTGCTGCTGTCCGGCATGGATCACTGTAGCGGAAACCTTTGTTTTGCCTAGAAACTGGGATACTTTTTTGAACTGGAAATCCTTGATTTTCTGTAGGTCTTCCAAAGCCAGGTAAATCGCATTGATGCCTTCTTCCCGCGCAGCATGGCCAGCTTTTCCGTACACTTTCGCATCGATCACCATCAGGCCTTTTTCCGCCACGGCCATATCCATCAGAGTGGGTTCACCGACTATCGCCAGATCGCAGGCAGGTAGCTGATCGATGACAGCAGCGATCCCGTTTTTGCCAGAAATCTCCTCCTCTGCTGAGGCTATCATGATCAGATTGAAGGGGAGGTCTTGCCCATAAAAATAGGTAAATGCAGCGATTAAGCTGACGAGTGGCCCGCCAGCATCATTGCTGCCCAAACCGTAAAGTTTACCATCTTCAATAGTTGGCAAGAAAGGATCTTTGGTGTAGCCGGCATTTGGTTTTACGGTATCGTGATGAGAATTTAACCAAAGCGTAGGTTTATTCCTGTCAAATGAGCTGGCAAATGCCCAGATATTATTGCCTGATTTAGTGAAAGGAATGGCTCGGCTGGAAAAATACTCTTCGAGAATGTCTGCCGTGGCATTTTCTGCTCTAGAAAGTGAAGGGGTTTCTATGAGTTGCTTCAGGAGTTCAACCGCATCTTCAAATAATTCCTGGGTATCTTTCACTTGGCGTATCAATATAGGTCGTAGCGATTTCTTTCAATGGTCGTTCCGGAAAGTTTGCCTTTTGCTGCCAAATGAAGGTTTTCAGCTTTCCCTATCCAGACATGATTCACACCTTTTTGTAAGGCTTCGAAAGCATTGTCCAGTTTGGGGATCATTCCGGAGTGGATTACATTTTCTTTCTTCAACTCCTGATAAATGTCATCATTGATCAGCGGGATGATAGAGTTTTCGTTTTTTTCGTCTATCAGCACGCCACTTTTATTGAAGCAGAAATACAGGTTTACCTGGTGTTCTTTGGCCAGACTAGTGGCTAGAGCAGAAGCTATGCTGTCGGCATTGGTGTTCAGCAATTGACCTTTGGCATCATGGGTGATGGCGTTGACCACAGGTAGTAAATTTCCGCTCAATAAATGGTCGATAAGTTTGGTGTTAACTTCTTGTATATCACCTACAAAACCGTAGTCAATGTCCTTTACAGGCCTTTTGATAGAGCGAATAATATTGCCGTCTGCTCCTGTCATTCCTATCGCATTTACCTTCAGGGCCTGCAGCTTGGCTACTATATTCTTATTGATCAAACCTGCATAGACCATGGTCACTACGTCTAGGGTCTCCTGGTCTGTGATTCTCCTTCCGTCAACCATTTCGGGCATCACGCCTAGGGATTCACCAAATCTTGAAGCCATTACCCCTCCGCCATGAACCAAAATTTTGTGTCCTGGAAACTTGGCAAATAGGGCTAAAAATTCATCTAGTTTTTCAGGAAAATCGATGACATTGCCGCCGATTTTGATTATGCTGATTTTCATAAATCAAGGTTAAAATTAAAGCTGTTCTAAAAGATCACTGATAACAGCCTGCGCTGCGAAAATCCGGTTTTTTGCCTGCTGCTGAACCAAAGAGCGACTTCCATCCAAAATTTCATCCGATAGTTCCAAGTTTCTCCTTACCGGAAGGCAATGCATGACTTTGGCAGTCGAGGCCTTTTGAAAGTGGGACTCTGTAAGCATCCAGGATGAATCTGTGGAAAGGATTTTTCCATATTCATTAAATGCTGACCAGTTTTTAACATACACAAAATCAGCATCTTCTAGTGCTTTGCTTTGATCATATTCTATAGTCGCTCCCCTGGTGAATTCCTCATCCAGTTCATAGCCGGCTGGGTGGGTAATGGTGAGGTCATGATCCATTCCTAAAGTCCACTCCGAAAAGGAATTGGCTACTGCATGAGGAATGGCCTTGATATGCGGCCCCCAAGTTAACACCACTTTGGGCTTGCTTTTTCCAGACCAATTTTCCTGTATGGTAATCTGATCCGCCAGACTTTGGAGCGGATGGCGTGTCGCTGATTCTAAGCTGACCACAGGGATTCCGGAATACTTAACAAACTGCGAAAATATAAAGTCAGAACGGTCTTCCTCCTTATTGGTCAAGGAAGGAAAGGCACGAATCGCCAAAATATCGAAATATGAACCCAAAACCGCAGCAGCGTCTTTGATGTGCTCCACGGTGCCTAGGTTCATGACAGCCCCGTCTCGCATTTCCAAAGCCCAGCCTTCCTTGTCCATATTCAGCACGATGGGATCCATCCCCAGATTCAAGGCTGCTAATTGAGTAGAAACCCGGGTTCGTAGCGAGGGGTTTAGGAAAATACATCCTATACGCTTTCCTGCTCCTTTTGCCTTGTCGAGATTGGGGTTCTCCTTGTAAATCAGTGCCTGCTCTATCAGCTTTTGGCCCTGAGTTATGGATTCAAATTTTGTAAAATGCTTGAGCGGCTGGATGATATTTGCCATTAGGTTTAAATAGGTGATTAACTTAAGATTTCTTTCAATGCGGTTAAAAACGAATTTAACTGATTCCACTCGATATTTAAAGGTGGAAGAAGTCTTATCGTATTCTTTCCTGCTGCGCTTCCCGTGAAAATGCGATATTTCTGGACCAGTTCTGATCGTACAGGTCCTGCTTCCCGGTCTAGATCTATACCAATCATCAGTCCGGTACCGCGTATAGCGGTGATTCCAGGAATGGATTTCAATTCTGCCAAAAGTTTTTCTCCGAATTGCTGGGTGTGTTCCAGAAGCTTTTCTTGTTCTATCACTTCAAGTACCGCCAAGCCTGCTGCACAGGCTAGCTGGTTGCCGCCGAAGGTAGTTCCCAGCAATCCGTAGGTGGCTTTGAACTCGGGAGAAATCAAGATTCCACCCATAGGAAATCCATTTCCCATTCCCTTGGCCATGCTTATGATATCCGGCTTTATGTCTTCCATCAATTGGTGGGCAAAGAATTTTCCAGTTCGGCCAAAGCCTGACTGAACTTCGTCCAAAATCAGCTTTGCTTCATATTTCCTGGCCAGTGACGCTAAGCCTTGTATAAACTCTGGGCTTGGAACCTGAATACCATTTACGCCCTGAATTCCTTCGATGACTATTCCTGCGATTCCATTGGATTTCAATGCTTCTTCCACTGTGTCTAGGTCTTCCCAGGGGAGAATATGGAAGTCTTCACGCGCATTGCACGGAGCAATGATTTTTGGATTATCAGTCAAAGCGACTGCAGCGGAAGTTCTCCCGTGAAAACTACCTGAGAAAGCGATGAAACCTGACTTTCCCGTAGCAAAAGATGCAAGCTTAATTGCGTTCTCATTGGCTTCTGCGCCGGAATTGCAAAGGAAAAGTTCGTAATCCGGATAGCCGGAAAGCTCCCCGAGTTTCTCCGCATATTCCTTTTGTATAGGAATCTGAACAGAATTGGAGTAAAAAGCGATCTGGTCCAATTGAGCTTTGATACGCTTGACATAATGCGGGTGCGTGTGACCAATGGAAATCACCGCGTGACCTCCGTAAAGGTCTATATATTCCTGACCCTTTTCATCCCAAAGTTTAGCTCCATCGGCTTTAGCGATAGTCACCGGGATCAGCGGGTAAACATCAAATAATTTCATGAGGATTGAGGATTTGCGCCCCGCTATCGGGGTACGGTTTACGAGGCCAATCTGAACTTCGTAAGTCAATTTCTAAAGTTGGAGAATAATGAATGAGAAATGATGAATACTGAACACCGAAGTATCACTTATCAAATCTTGAATCTTGTGTCTAACGTCTAATATCTAATCAGAACGCTATACTTTTCAGATTCAAGCCTGTCCTTTCCTCTAGTCCAAATGCTAAATTGTAATTCTGAACCGCCTGTCCTGAAGCTCCTTTAAGTAGATTGTCAATGGCAGAATAGATCACCAATTGACCGGCTTCTTTTTTCACATGAACTATACACTTGTTCGTGTTTACAGCTTGCTTCAAATCTATATCTGCATCAGACACATGCGTAAAAGCAGCATCCTTATAATAATCCTGGTAAGCTGCTGTAGCTTCTTCCTGAGTTCCTTCGAAAGGAAAATAGGCAGTAATCCAAATACCTCTTGGGAAATTCCCTCGATAAGGAACGAAGAGAATTTCTGAGGAAAAATCTGAATTTGTTTGCTTAAAAGTCTGAGTAATTTCCTTTATGTGCTGATGGGTAAACAGTTTATAAACAGACATATTGGAAGATCTGTAGCTAAAGTGGGAGGTCTCAGCCAGTTTCTTGCCGGCACCGGTACTTCCCGTAATACCAGAAATCTGGATAGTATCTTTTACCCAGCCTTTTGCGATAGCCGGAAGCAAAGCCAGTTGAATCCCCGTGGCAAAACAGCCAGGATTTGCGATTTTTTTGGCAGACTTTATTTTTTCAGCATTCACCTCTGGAAGACCATAAGTAAAGCCATTGGATTCGTCACGGAAATCAGTGGACAAATCAATGAGAACGGTCTCTGGGGAAAAGCTATGTTGCTCCAGGAAACCCTTGGTCTGTCCATGCGGTAAACCCAAGAATACTGCGTCTATTCCTTCGGTCTGCACTTCATCCGTAAAAATCAAATCACAATCCCCAATCAGATCTGGATGGACTTCGGACACTTTTTTGCCCTTCTGGCTATTGCTATGTACATAGACAAGTTCGCAGGCCGGATGATGAACCAGCAGACGAAGTAATTCGCCTCCAGTATATCCTGCTGCACCTATGATCGCTGTTTTGATTTTAGTCATTGTCTGAGTTTACCTTGTGAAAAATAGCTGTCTGGTTACCCAAAATGCGGGTGAATCCTTTAACGTCATCTGCGGTGTAGCCTTTGTTCATTTCTCCATAGCTTCCGAATTTGTTGGACATCAAATCATGATCTGAAGTGATTCCAAGTAAGGTAAACCGGTAGGGCTGTAGCAAGACACGAACTTCTCCACTCACATAAGTCTGGGTGCTAGCCATAAACTCTTCCAGGTTTCTCATCACGGGATCCAGGTAATGTCCTTCGTGGAGGTGGTTACCGTAGAATTCTGCTAGCTGATTTTTCCAGAAAAGCTGCCACTTGGTCAATGTATGCTTCTCCAGCAATTGATGTCCTTTGATGATGATCAGTGGAGCTGCGGCTTCAAAGCCTACACGTCCTTTGATCCCGATGATGGTGTCTCCCACATGGATATCCCGTCCGATGCCAAATGGTGCTGCCAGTGCCTGAAGTGCCTGGATGGCATCCACTGGGTTGTCATAGTTCTCTTGGTCTATTCCTTTGAGTTCGCCAGCTTCAAAGGTCAACTTTACCTCCTTTGGCTCAGTTTCGGTCACCTGGGTAGGCCAGGCGTTTTCCGGTAGAAAGTCTGAAGAAGTCAATGTTTCTTTTCCTCCTACCGAAGTTCCCCAGATTCCTTTATTGATAGAGTAGGCGGCTTTTTCGAAATTCATAGCTACGCCGTGCTTTTTCAGGTATTCAATCTCCTCTTGTCGGGAAAGCTTAAGATCACGGATGGGAGTGATGATTTCTATATCCGGAACTATGGTCTGGAAAATCATATCAAATCTTACCTGATCATTTCCAGCACCGGTAGAGCCATGAGCCACAGCTTTAGCACCTATGGATTTGGCATACTCGGCCAGAGATTTTGCTTGAAGAATACGCTCGGCAGATACCGAAAGGGGGTAGGTTTGGTTTTTCAGTACATTGCCATATACCAGGTATTTGATCACTTCATTATAATAGGTGTCCATCACATGAAGGATTTTGAAGGAGGCAATGCCCAGGGTTTTCGCCCTTTGCTCTACCTCACTCAATTCTTCGTCTGAAAATCCACCAGTATTCACCAGTACCGCGTGTACTTCATAGCCTAGTTCTTTGGAGAGATGTAAGGCGCAAAATGTGGTATCCAATCCACCACTGTAGGCTAAAACTATTTTTTTCATAATTCTGTAATTACTTTTTATGGCCATACCTGCCGGCTGAGAAGGGGAGGCAGACTCGAATTTGTGGAAATATGCTTTTACTTCCTTCAGGGAAGAATTAATTTATATGATGCTGGTCAGGATGTCCTTTGACTTGTTCAATTTAAGCATCACGTATTTCTTTAATCTTACCCAGCGGTCAAATAATTTCAATTCCTTTTTGAAATCTTCCCTGAGCGCTTTCTCTTGGGTGTGATTTCGCTTAGCATTTGGGTCATAGAGCATCGCGGTGCAAAGACAGTTCGATCTGTTTTTACTCATCAGGATCTCGTAATTGACACAGCTTTGGCAGCCTTTCCAGAATTCATTGTCATCCGTAAGGTCAGAATAGGATACAGGAATATAGCCCAGTTCTGAGTTGATTTTCATCACTGCAGCTCCCGTAGTTAATCCGAAGATTTTGGAATCTGGGTATTTCTTTCGGCTGAGTTTGAATACCTCATTTTTGATTTTTCTGGCCAAGCCATACTTACGGTATTCTGGCGCCACGATCAGTCCAGAATTTGCCACATATTTGCCATGTCCCCAAGCTTCAATGTAGCAGAAACCTGCCCACTTGCCATCGTTGGTCAAAGCAATAACGGCTTTTCCTTCTTCCATTTTGGTTTCCACGTATTCCGGGCTCCGCTTGGCGATACCGGTGCCCCGGGCTTTGGCGGAATTTTCCATCTCATCTGTGATCTGAGAGGAGTAAACCTTGTGGGAGGGATTGGCTACTATAATCTGGAATGAAATGTTATCCATTAGGGATTGCATGTGTTAACTCCGAGTTCATCGGAAGAATGGTAAATAAATCAAAGTGTAAAAGGGCGGGCACGTACTCCACGTAGGAATACAAAAATTCAATATAGGGTTAAACCCTATAGAAAAATCTACACGTCCTTATAGGAGTGAAAAAAGCAATAGCATCAGCTTTCACGACTACCGGTGTAGCAGGAGAGTAGGTTGGTGCTATGTGATTTACTTGTGTCATGCGAATTAGGGTGGCAAAATTCATTCCTTAGAAAAGAAAATGCAAGGGATTTGGTGAAAAATATAATGATGAATGAAGATTTTTTTCAGATTCGCAATTTTCACCTGTCTGG
This sequence comes from Algoriphagus sp. TR-M9, assembly GCF_027594545.1. Lineage (NCBI taxonomy): Bacteria > Pseudomonadati > Bacteroidota > Cytophagia > Cytophagales > Cyclobacteriaceae > Algoriphagus > Algoriphagus halophytocola. Next base: position 1,659,919 of record NZ_CP115160.1, read on the forward strand.
CTTGCGAATCTGATCTTGATCGAAATATAATTTGGAGGTTTAGGCACTGCAGCGCTTTCTCCCGACATTAAAGTATATAGCTGATGATCCAGACGATCAATAAAAGTATAGCTACCCAGGTGATCCATGGGGATCGCTGTGGAAATTCAAATTGACAAATGGGGCAAATTTTGGCATTGGAATCTATCTCCATCGCACAGGAAGGGCATTCTTTGGTTTTCAAATCGGATGAACTCTTTTGGCTTAATTTCTATTTCATCATAAGTTAATTAAAGAATTTAGCTATGAAAATAGAAATATGGTCAGATGTAGCATGTCCTTTCTGCTACATCGGCAAAAGAAAAATAGAAAAGGCAATCGAGAGATTCCCTCAAAAAGATAAAATAGAGATCGAGTGGAAGAGCTTTTTGCTTAATCCAGATCAGGTCACACAGCCAAATAAAAGTTCTGAGGAATACCTAGCTGAAGTAAAAGGCTGGTCACTGGAGCAAACCAAAGAGATCACAGCAAATGTGGCGAATATGGCTGCTCAGGAAGGGCTAGAGTATCACTTGGACAAAACGGTGGTGGCAAATACCAAAAAGGCTCACAGGCTATTGCATTTGGCTAAGACTGTTGGAAAAGGTGACGAAATGAAAGAAAGCTTGCTGAAAGCCTATTTCACGGACGCTGTCAATATTGATGACGATGCTGTCTTGCTTGAATTGGGTAAAAAGGTAGGACTTGATGAAGCTGCCGTTCAGGAAGTGCTCACCACGGATAAGTATGAAAGTGAAGTTGACCAGGATATCTATGAATCTCGGCAACTGGGCGTGAGAGGAGTGCCGTTCTTTGTGTTGGATAGGAAGTTTGGTGTTTCTGGAGCTCAGCCGGATGAGGTTTTTGATCAGACGCTGGAGAAAGCTTGGGCTGAATACGCAAAGACTAATCCCGTGCTTGAACTATCAGCAGGAAATGGTGAATCCTGCGAGGTGGATGGGAATAATTGCTAAGGCTGTTTGCCATCCTAATTTTATTTAGATCTTTTACAAATAAAAATTAGCTGATTTTCAATCGGTTAGAGATTTTGGTGTGAAAATCTACTTTCCTTATTTAGATTAATTTCAATTAAAGAGTAGTTTTGCCCCTGTCAAACACGCAGGAGCATGATGAAACAAGCTTTTACTACGATATTTTTTGGCTTAGGCCTTTTTACCTCCTTGCTTTCCTACGCGCAATCAGGAAATGTAAGTGGAAAATTGACCTTTGACGACGGGCAGCCGGTCACTTTTGCCACCGTTTTTATTCAATCTGTCAAGAAGTATGGCCTTTCGGATGAATCTGGAAATTATACTATCAAAGATGTACCCTATGGAAAGCATCTGGTTCAGGTTTCCAGTCTTGAAATCGAGCAAAATGAATTTGAGATTGAGTTTCATGCGGCTTCCAAACCACTCACCACTGTTTTAAAAAGATCCGGACACACCCATTTGGATGAGGTGCAGGTCATCGGTGAGTCTTACAAGACCCAGGTCGAAAAATCCGGTTTTGCAGTCAACATAGTGGACACCAAGGAAGCTAGCCTGCGAAATATTCAGACAAATGAATTGTTAAATACCACTGTGGGGGTTAAAATCCGTCAAAACGGTGGATTAGGTTCCGAGGTCAATTACAGTTTAAATGGCTTGTCAGGAAGTGCTGTACGGATTTTTATCGACGGAATCCCCATCTCAGCCTATGGAAATTCATTTAACCTGAATAGCATACCGCCTGCGATGATTAAGGAAATTGAAGTGTACAAAGGCGTGGTTCCGGGGCACCTGGCTGATGATGCTTTGGGAGGTGCCATCAATATAGTACTTCAAAATTCTGTACAGTCAAATCTAAGTGCTTCCGTTTCTTATGGTTCATTTAATACTCTTCAGGCAAGTATCAATGGACTGCATAGGTTCAAGGAGTCAGGCTTTACCGTCAAAGGTTCTCTCTTTTACAACTATTCGGATAATGACTACAAGGTCTCTGGGAGAAGTGTAGTAGTCACGGGGTTGGGAGGAGTGCAAACGCCGATTACGGCCCGAAGATTCAACGATGCCTACAGGTCCTCAGGGGGAATGTTGCAGTTGGGCTTTACAGATGTGAAGTGGGCGGATCAATTTTTAATTGGCTTCACAGGGTCCAGTGATTATAAAGAAATCCAACACGGGGCTTTTATGACCATTATGCCCTACAAGGATAGATTTATGGAATCGGACGCGGCTCTGATGAACCTGACTTATCAAAAGAAAGACTTGTTCACGCCCGGACTGGATGTCACGATCAATGGATTATACGGTAAACGAAACCGTATGGTAAGCGATACGCTGGCTTGGGCATATAGCTGGAGTGGGGAAAAGGCAATTGATTTCAGAGGAAATGAATATAAGTATTCATGGAATTCCCAGCAGGAAGGCGGGCCTACCCTGGCTAGAATCAACAGGAATGTGTCCTCCATTCGCACTGGGGTTTCCTATGCCATTGGCAAGAATCACAGGTTCTTACTTAACCATGTGTATAGCGGCATAGATCGAGTGGATACTGATCAATTGAGGTCGGTTTTGGAAAACACCTTCAGAGGTACAAGAGATCTAGAAAAAAACATCGTTTCTCTGACTTACGAACTCAATGCCCTGGATGAAAAGCTGAAGGCGAATGTTTTTGGCAAATACTACCAGCAAAAAACCATAAATATTGACCCTGAAATCAATGAGGAAACCAATGAAATCGTAGATGATATTACCAGTGCCAATAAAATAGATGAGGGCTATGGATTTACGCTGTCCTATGCAGTAGTTCCCAACATCACCCTGTTAACTTCCGCCGAGAAAGCTGTCAGATTACCCAATGAAAGTGAAGTCTTTGGTAATGACGGTGATAATGTGGTCGCCAATCCAAGTATCAGACCAGAGCTTAGCAATAACTTCAACCTAGGATTCCGACTAGGTACTTTCCATGTAAACCAGCACGATTTCACTGTTTCTACCAACCTATTCACCCGTAATATCAAAGACAGAATAGGCTTGCCAATAGAAACATCCCTGAATGTCAATGATGAAACCATACTCTATGAAAATCAGGGTAATGGAACTTCCAAAGGGTTTGATGCTCAATTGGATTACACTTTCAATGACAATTTTGGATTCAATTTCAATGTCTCAAGATTTGAACTGAAAATAGTAAACAGAGGCGTGGAAATAGACGTGCCAAACACCCCGTTTTTCACCATGAATGGGAGTTTGCGCTATTCATTCAAAGATTTGATCCAAAAAGACTCTCGATTAAATCTCTTTTACACCATGTACTTCACGGATGAATTTTCTTACCTGGTACCTCAGGGATCCAATACGGTAGGGGATGAGTTTTTTGAAGTTCCGCAACAGCTAGCGCAAGATCTTGGACTTAGCTATGTTTTCCCCAGTAACAAGTTGGTCATGAGTTTTGACATCAAAAACATCTTTGATCAAGCGGTATATGACAACCTCTCTGTGCAAAAGCCAGGAAGAGCATTTTACCTGAAATTAAACTATAGAATCAATAATTATTAACCAGTTAAAACCAACTACCTAATGAAACACACTTTTAGAAATTTCCAAAAACTAACTGCTGTCATTCTCACAGGAGGATTATTGGCAGCCTGTACAGAAGATCCAACTCCGAATCCAACTCCGGATCCAGATCCAGTGGGAGAAAGTAGATGGATCACCGTAGCAGCAGCTAGAATGGGGGATAATCCTGGCGATGGCAACGGAGGAACGTTAATTTACTCCTTAAGCAGTGAGGAAGCCAAGGATCCTACAGTATCCATAGCGCCTTTTGACAATGGATTTATCGTGCCATCTAACAGGACTGCCAGACTACAATCTTCGGAAGATGGCAATACCATGTTTAACATTAGCTATGCTGGTGATACGGGTGGACAGTACACCAAATACACCGTAGAAGGAGGGCAAACGTTCACCCAAAATGGTACCGGAGTAAGTATTGCGCCTTATGTAGGTTCTGCTCCAAGATGGATTAAACTTTTTGATGGAGACCAAACTGGTGCCGCTGTTTATGTGGACACTGAAGCTCAGTTTGACGACAATGGTACTCCGGAAGATGTTACTGATGATATCTATTTGCGTCACGAAGCTACCATGGGAGTGGTGACTTTGGATTTGGTAAACTCTTCCATCATTGAGTTTCAAGAAAGCGCGCTCGCTCTCAGTGAAGAGGAAGAAGCAAACGGTTATTATATCTCTAGAATAGACATGCCTACTTTGAATGCAGCTGGAGATAAATTATACATAGGAGCTCGTCTGAGCAAAGTAGATCCTGCAACTGGGGAAACTGATAGAGAGGGTGAAATCTTAGGTTCTAAAACCATTGTATTGGATTATCCTTCTTTGTTGAACCCAACTGTGATTTCGTCTGCTGTAGGGCACGGAAACACCAATGGATACAGAAGTATCAATTCTTTCGAATACAACGGAAGTGTTTATCAAGCCAACCAAGGTGACCCTAACGGTTCGCACATCCTTAAAATTGATGCGAACAATCAATATGACGATTCTTACGTGTTTAGCTTAGATGCTGCATTGGGTGTAGATGATGCTTACATTTTGGCATGGAGACCTGCTGCCAATGGTAAAGCGGTGGTTGCTTACCGAGACGCCAGTTCTGAAGAAGGTGTGGCCGGAGCTCAAGGATTCTTTGCTTTGGTGGACCTGAATACAAGAACCGCTCAAAAAATCACCGAAATTCCTTATGAAGCAGACTTTTACTTGTTCCAGTACCAAGGCTTTGTGGTAGATGGAAATGATATTTATCTTACTCAAGCGCCGGTAGGTAAAAATGGAAACATTTACGTGGTAGATACCGAAACAGCTGAGGTGACTAAAGGTGCCGAGCTAGTAAACGTGGATGGAAGCCACTTTATAGGGGTATTCTAAGCATATCTGATTGAATATTTTCAGCCACTAGCTGAGCAAATAAAAAATCCCTGTAGACCAGATTTTCTACAGGGATTTTTTATTCGCTGAGGGCTTACCAAACTCCTCTGGTCTTCATTTGTAAGGTGTAAACTGCATCAGAAGCAGTAATAAAAAGTGTTTTTCTATCCAGGGCGGCAAAAACCACGTTTGCTGTCCATCCGGCAGGCACTGGGATATGAGCGATTTGGTTCCCTTTTTTGTCAAAAACTGTCACCCCATCTCCGGTTAGGTATAGATTTCCGCGATCATCTATGGTCATTCCATCCGATCCCATTTCGCAGAAAAGCTCTTTGTTGATCAGGTAGCCATCCTCTCGGATTTCGTATTTGTAAGTTTTTTTTGCACCTATATCTGATACATAGAGGTATTTACTGTCTGGTGTGCCCACTATTCCATTGGGTTGAACCAAGTCTTCTGCTACGGTAAATAGTTGTGTTTTGTCGTCGGAGAGGTAATATACATTCTGCCCATCCTGCTCAGATTCCTTACTTCTCTCCCAGTATGGACGTGGGTAGAGCGGATCTGTAAAGTACAATCCCCCTCGCGGTCGTACCCAGAGGTCATTGGGGCCATTAAGTTTTTTGCCTTTGAATGCTGTGATCCAGACTTCATGATTTCCATCTGTGTCAAAAGCCCAAAGCTCGTTTTTATTGTCAGCTGCGGCCACTAGGGTTCCATCTAATTTAAAGTACATGCCGTTAGACCGGCCTGCATCCTCTCTCCAAACGCTGACTTCATTGGAAATTGCATTCCACTTGTGGATTCTATTATTAGGTTGATCTGTGAAGTACACATCGCCAAAGCGGTTTACAGCAGGGCCTTCTGTAAAGGAAAATCCATCCTGAACTTTGACCAGTTCTGCATTTTTGGCAACTATGCCTTTTTTGTCCTCTATTTCCTGGGCAAAAAGACTAGTGCTGCACAGGAGAGCGGCCATTAAAACGTTTGATTTGATAGGGTTCATAGTGTTTGATTAGTTTCTGTCCATAGCGACTACCAAGACATCCAGGTCTTCGCTATAGGCCATTCTGGTGATATTTTGATGAGTAGTAAGTTCTATTTTTCCCAGGGATTTCCAGTCTGGGGTATTGTATTTTCTGATAAAAATCTCATTGGCAGAGGCCATGAGCAAGTGCTTTTTGCCTATCCAGATAAAGTCCTGAGCCCCTTCTAGACCTTCGAAGTATGCCTCACGCTCTCCGGATTCGATATCATAGCTTTTGATGATGGCTTGATTTCCTGCAGGTTCAGTACTTAAATAAGTGATTTCAGAAGTCTTGGGTCTTCTTTGAATAGACCTCCCGATTTGGGAATCAATGTCGATTAAGTCATCTCTACCATTTGCATAAATCAATTTGTTAGGCTCCCCGAGTACAAACATCGCAGCCTTATTGTCATACCAATCATAGTAGCCTACGGGATTTATGTCATCATAAAGCAACTCCGCTGGTTCAAAGTTGGTTGGGTACAGCCAAATGCGCTGCTTTTTATCTTCCTCCATCACCACAGCAGAGATATACATGCCGCAGTCAGTTATCCGGGGAGAAAACTCACTTCTATCGGATGTTTTGGAAAGATTGGTGAATTTATCGGAGTCGAAATTGTACACGATAATATCATGATTGCCTTCTTCATCAGCAGCGGAAAAGACTAATTGATATTCATTGATGAAATCTGGTTGATTATCGTATGCTGGCCTATCGGTCAGTGCTTTTGCAGTTTCGGGGAGAAGCTTAAAGTTATTTCCCTTACCGGTGGTCTGAATGATCCATAGATCTGTTCCGGACTGGGCACTGATGTTTTGGGAAGCTAAGAGGGTGAAAAAATAAAGAATTGCAATTTTAATCTTCATTGTGGGCTTTTGATTGAATCGGCAAAATACAAAAATCTGATTATCCGCAATCTTGCCAGTCACCTAAATTCTTATGCTCACTGAGTCAGAAGAACCAAAGCCCAAGACTCAAGGAGCCTTTTTCCTAGCAATAATCAATTTTGGCTTTTTCTGGTGATAAAGGGGGTACCGGGGATACTATTGTGAGGATTTAGAAATTGCCTAAATGAATGGAAATGCCTTAAATGGATATTTGTTTTAGGCCAGATTTTTGTCTAAAACCGAAGATATTGTTCGTTTTCGAACAGTATTTTGTTCGTTTATCTTGCAATCTGCAAGGGGTATGTGCGTTTATCGGGCATTTGGGCTATGTTTGGGTAATGGCATCTTTTTCGTACATCTACCAAGCATGAAGTTAATCACCAACTGGGTTTCCAGAATGCCTTTGGAGCTGATCTTTTGGATCGGAAGCCTGCTGGCAATCTTCCTTTTGGATCCGCATTCGAGTACACATTTCAGTTTGTGTCCTCTGAGTCAATTGGGATTCGATTGGTGTCCAGGATGTGGACTGGGAAGGGCTATGAGTCTCCTGGCGAAAGGAGAATTTCAGGCTTCCTGGGCCTTGCACCCGCTGGCTGGACTGGCTTATGTAGTGATTATCGCTCGGATAGTACAACTTATTAAAAACCTAAAAACAACACACAATTATGGCTAATGTATTAAGACACCTTCCTGAACTGGAAGGAATGGAACTGGGCTACATCCAGGGATTGATGAAAGGAATGGATGAAGATCAGGCTTCACTTTTTGCTCAGGTATATAGAGCAAGGAGAAAGGACGCGCAGATGATTTTGATTTTAACTTTGCTTGGCTTTTTTGGATTTGCAGGATTGCATCGATTTATTCTAGGCCAAGTAGGCTTGGGGATCTTGTATATCTTGACTTTGGGACTTTGTTTCATAGGAACAATAGTCGATTTGGTCAATTATAAGAGCCTAGCTTATGAATATAACATCAAAGTGGCTCACGAAACCATCAATATGCTAAATGCAAGCTACCCTGGTGAGAATGACAATCCTTCTACTACCACAGTTTAATTCTAAGTCGTGATCACCAAAAAGAAAGCCAGTCAATCTCAGATTGACTGGCTTTTACTTTATTATAAGACCTAGTTATTCTGCTTCGTAGCTAAATACAATAGCAGGAGCATTCGATAGCTTATCTCTGAGAGACTTAGGAATACTCACATGGATTTTTCCATTTTCGGACGTCCACTTCAGAGACTTTTTCTCACCCAAAAGGGTGATTTTGCTGCCATTTTTCGGAGGATTTAGTGTCCAGGAGATAGATTCTTCTAGTTCTTCTCCTTCTTCCAAGGGCAAGAGTGCATACATTTCTTGGTTTTTTCCTTTGGTGAAATAGATGTTCCCATCCTGAAAAGATTCTACTGCACGGGTATTATAGATCCCAGCTCCATTTTTCTCCAACCAAGCTCCGATCTCCTCCAGTCGGGATACCTGCTCAGGTAGGAACAGTCCATCTGCCGTAGGTCCAACTCCTAATAACAAATTCCCACCTTTAGCAACAATTTCAATTAGCAGATGAATGACCTTCCGCGAAGGTTTGAATTTATCATTGGGCACGTAGCCCCAAGCTCCGCCCAGCGTGATACAGCTTTCCCAAGGGTCAGATGACATCTCAGCAGGAATGCCCTGCTCCGGGGTACGGTAGTTTTCAAATGGCCCGTGAACCGTTCTATCTACTATTAGCATCCCTTCTTGATTGTTGCGAACCATTTCAGCCACCTTGGGCATGTTGATTTCCTGACTGAATTCTGGAATAGGAGCCCCCCAGCTTAAGACTTCCTCATTCACTGTGGAAAGCGGCCGCACCCAGCCTCCATCAAGCCAAAGTATGTCTATTTCTCCATAGTTTGAAGTGATTTCATCGAGCTGGTTGTGGGTGAACTGCACGTACTGATTCCATCTCCAAGGATGCTTCCTGATATCGTAATTTACATTTCGGTCAGGTGTAGCTCTGTAATCCCACCAATAATACTGGGAATGCCAATCGGGTTTAGAATAATAAGCACCTATCATCATGTTTTTCTCCCGGAAGGCCTCGAAAACGTGCTTGGCTACATTTGCTTTTGGATGGTCCTTGAAGGGGCCATCTGTGATTTTGTAATCTGTATATTGGGTGTCAAACATGTTAAAGCCATCATGATGTTTGGTGGTGAAGACCAGGTATTTCATACCGGCTTTTTCAGCTGCATCTGCCCACTGACCAGGGTCAAAATTTTTGGGATTAAACTCATCCTTTAGTCCCCAATACCACTTTTTATACTCCTCATAGCTTTGAGTGGTATCTTTCCTGTTGATCCAATCCTCATTCACAATACTCCAGGATTCCACTATTCCCGGTACAGCATAAATTCCCCAGTGGATCAAGATTCCAAATTTCTGATCTCTCCAATGTTCTAACTTTTCGGCGACTTTGGGATCTGTAGGGTACTCGTATGATGCGGATGTGGGATGAAGGGTGTTTTGGGCTTGGGATGACAGGGAAACCGAAAGTGCAACTGCCACTAGCCAAGAAAATTTATTGAACATGTTTTTGAATAAATATATCTATAGAAAAAGGTGATTATGAAAGGCTAAAGTTAAGTCAGAAAGCAAGTGGGTACAAGTATCTCCAGCCACAAAAGGAGAGAGACTTCCCTGGAAATTCAGCTCAAGCACCGAAAATAGGCTTACTTTCACTATTTTGAAGCGCAGTTTTGAGGTTAAAATCAATACATGAAAGCAGCTATACGAACCCAATACGGAACCCCAGATGTAATTGAGATCAGGGAGATGCCAGTCCCTACACCTAAAGCAAACCAGTTACTTATAAAAGTACATGCCACCACCGTCAACAGAACTGATTGTGCCAATCTTACCGCCAAACCATTTATTATGAGGTTTCTATTGGGGTTGTTTTCTCCTAAAAAGATTAGAATAGGGACTGATTTTGCAGGGGAGGTGGTTTCTGTGGGTGAGAAAGTGAGCTCTTTTACTACAGGAGATCGCGTGTTCGGATTCAATGACATGGGATATGAATCCCAAAGCGAATTTTTGACTGTGCCGGAGGATGGGAATGTTTTTCCAATACCAGAAAATATCTCCTATACCACAGCAGCAGCCGGTCTGGAAGGGGCTCACTATGCTTATACTTTTATCCATAAGGTGAAATTTACGCCAGGGCAACACGTTTTGATCAACGGAGCTTCTGGAGCCATTGGGTCAGCACTCTTGCAAATGCTGAAGCCCTTTGAGGTGAAAATCACCGCTACTTGTAACACCAAAAATCTAGGTCTGATCCGCTCCTTAGGCGCTGATAAAGTCGTGGACTATACCCAGACAGATTTCACCCAGGACCAAGTGCAATACGATTATGTTTTTGACGCAGTAGGGAAAAGCACTTTGGGCAAGTGCAAAGCTATTTTGAAAGGAAATGGAACTTACATCTCATCCGAATTGGGGCCTTATTCCCAAAATATTTTTTATGCACTATTTACCCCATTTATCGGCAAAAATAAGGTTATATTTCCTGTTCCCTATCCTATAAAAACCACAGTTCCTTATATTTCAGAATTGCTGGAAAAAGGGATCTTTAAGCCTATCATTGATACAGAATATCAGCTTGAGGATATTGCCAAAGCTTATGAATTTGCCCTGACAGGTCAAAAAACTGGTAACTTGCTCATCCGGTTATCATAAGAAATTGTAAAAACTGTGAGCTTACCAATCATCCTCTGTCTGGTCTATTGAAGGCTTAATGATGTTGAGGTCAAAAACTTTTTCTCCTTTTCCGGAAAAAATCAAATGTACCCCACTTACCTTCTGGTGGATTTCCTGCAATGTTTGAAAATCAGGTTGCTGCACATGAAAAGGAACGCTCAAAATTCTTGGATCCTTTTTGTCGAAAGGTGGAGGGGTTTCTCCACCAAAAAAGTATGGCCAGAGCGTTTTACCACAACTGATACCCCAAGTCGTAATCGCATAATTTTCTTCGTATTGTTGGAGTCTCTGATTGATTTCCTCGAAAAACCGCTCAGATTCCCCCAGTCGAAGACGGGATCCTGCACGTGATTTCCCCTTGGTTTTTAGATATTTGAGCTGACTTTTTCCTTGTTTTTGGCGTACCATATAAGCTCTGAATACTTTGTGGTCCTGCATTAGCCCCTCATGAAAATGCCCGGTGCAGGCTATTCCAGCTCGGATCATCACCAGTCCCAGGTGAAAATCATCAATTTTCGATAGGAGACCGGATGCATCCGGTTTGCAGTCCCAAGGCAGGAAAACCTGAGCCAGCCAGTCTTCTCCAGACTTGATCAGTAGCCGATGATTGGATTTCTGAAACTCGATTTCGTACCCAGAATCCCCCGCTTGCTGTAGCAGCATTTCATACTTTTCAATAGAGATTGGCTTTGGGTTGGCAGAAATCATCTTTGGGCAGGCAATTCAGTTATATTTGTGCAAATAAACCGAAAAATCATGGAGGAGGAAATTCAAAGCCTACTGAATAAAATGTGCAATCCTGAAGAAAAGGAGGCCTATTTTTTTGCTGATAAACTGGGATCCAAACTGGATGATTCCAATAAAGACCTGGTGATTAGGCTAGTGGGAGATGATAATTGGGAGCATGCTTACCTGGCTTGCCGGGCGCTTTCCAAATCTCCGTACAACGAGGAGTCACTGGATGCGATTTTTGCAGCTATTCATGACAAAAAGAACAAAGCCCATCAGGGTGCTTTTGTGCAGATTCTAGAGGAGTTTGATTTGAGTGAGCGCTTTGTGGATATTTTCAAGGTGTACCTTTTTGGTAATTATAAGTCATCCACACTCGCAGAAGTTTATTTGGATTCGGTGGAGTTTGAACTAACTCCTCGCACCTTAAGAAAAGCCGAGAAACATTGGAAACACTACCTGCACAATCCAGAAGATGAAGGTACGGTTCAGGTGAAAAAGGACTATGCGACTGCGCTTCTGGAAGAAATCCGCGAATTATTTTCTGAGGAGTAGATAACATTCGTCTGATTATTGTGTTTGTTATATATATAGCAAAACGTAGATAGTCATGAAAATTCTGGATGTTGTCACTCTGCATAAGGAGTTCTTTTTAAAACAAGGATTTGTATTTAATGCCTCTAAATCACTGTTTGAAAAGGTTTTTCCCCATGGGAAACAGGTAATCTTTATCCATTTTTCGGAAGCTGAAGAAGCTGATTTTTTGCAATATGCTCTAGGAATTCGGATCAATGAGGTGGAGGAAATGATACATACTTATCTGCCAACTCCCAGAAATTACGCAACGGACTCCCTTACGCTGGTTCAACAGTTACACAAATTGTGGAATAATTGCCCAGAAAAATTCAGGATACAGAAAGATGAAGATCTAAATACTACGATTGCTAAAGTTGAAAAATATTTTGAAGAGGAAGGGTTTGCCTGGCTAGAACGAATGATCAAACCCGAAGAACTAGAGAAGGAGTTTTTGATGGAAAAATCAAATGCCCTAGCTTATGAAAATTTGGTTTACACTGCTTTTCGTTCTACAGCGCTGAGTAAATTGTATAGTCCAAATGACTATTCCCTGCTTCGTCAAGGCTTTTTGGCCCAGATGAATTCCCAGCAAATGACTCCCTTTACTATCGCCGCTTTTCTTCAGTTTATCGATTATTTAGACCATCTGGAAGTAGCCTAGTTCAGTTTCGTAATTTGCTATTCTACCCAGTTATATTCGTAAAGTACTTTTACTTCCCGCACCTTAGCGCTAAAATCCAATTTATCTACCCCTTCCAGGTTGGTTTCAAAAGCTACATTTCCGGCACAATCATACACATAACAGAGGTAGCAGGAGAACACTAGATTTTCATAAATAATCACACCGGTACCTTCATAATCCCCGACCCAAATCCGCATAGAAGATCTTCGCTCATAAGCCTCTTCTTTGGCAATGATTTCTTGTAGCCAAACTAATTCCGCGATAGGATCTTGAACCTGGCATTCTAGAAGCTCTTCGAAATCAGGATCTTCTTCTTCAAAAAGCGAGCAACTATATGATGCGCTCAGGATTGCAGCGAGGAGAAGGAGAGCAGCGAATTTTTCTAGGAAATGCATCAGGAAATGAATTTTGTAATAAGTAAATGGTATGGATCTACTAAAGTAAAAAAATCCTTTCAAAACTTCCTTTTCACACCCCTAACTGCCTCTGCACTAATGGGATCCTCAGGCCATTCGTGCTTGGGATACCGTCTTTTCAGTTCTTTCTTCACCTCAAAATATCCATTCTGCCAAAAGCTTTTCAGATCCTGCGTGAGCTGCACCGGTTTGTAACCTGGGGAAAGCAACTGAATTAGTACATTTACTTTTCCATTGTTCACCTTTGGAGTTTCCAGCAAACCAAACAATTCCTGAAGTCTTACAGCCAAAAGTGGGATTTCGTCTTTTCTATATTCCAACCTGATTTTACTTCCAGAAGGAACTTCTATTGTTGCCGGAGCAAACTTGTCCAATTCCTTTTGTTGCTCAAAATCAAGGGAATGCAAGAGAATCTGACTTAGGTTTAACTTTTTGAAATCATCGTTCTTTTGAATTCCCTGAAGGTAAGGGGCTAGCCAAATTTCGGGTTTCTCGCATAATTCGGCCACTGACCAATTGGGCCAGTTGTGATCAGGATTCCAGCTTTTCAAACTTTGCACCCGGAAAATCAATTGCTCCACTTCTTCATTGAAGTCCAGCAAATACTCGCCTTCCTCTCTGATTGCTTCCAGTATTGCTTCAGTTACGTCTCCATCGGAATACTTTGCCAATGGTCTTGTGCCTAGGATAATTGATCCGATCCGAATCTCAGCATGTGCTTGCAAACCGCCTTTCTTTCTATCCCATTTTAGCACTTCCTTGGTTTTCAGCATGGGAGCCAAATCCTTAGGATTGATAGGGGCGGCCATCCAGATTTTGCCCATTCCATCCCGCGCATCCACGTGCGCTACGGCAAGCCAGGATTCATGCGCCAGGTCGTCTTTATGGCCTATCTGGGCTATTTTTCCATTCGCCAACTGGAACTGGGCATTGTTTCCCGGACGTGCAGCGGCGATTCGCTCAGGATAAGCGTAGGCGAGAAGCAAACCCGTTTGCCATGGGTCAACTGGTCCATTATCCGGCTGAATAGAAAACATCCTGCGGTAAGAGGCAGCCATTTTTTCTATTTTTTTGATTCGGGGAATACTCACATTATGCTGTCTGAATCTTCTCAGGGCTTCAATTCTCAGATTCAAATCTACACCTGCATCTGGTCCCAGCGGATCACGTTCATCCAAAATCGCAGCGATGTCAGTCGCTAAACCCAATTGGTCGATCTCGGCTGCATTGATCAGCATGTGGGCAATTCTTGGGTGAGTTGGCAGTTTGTGAACTTCCTTGCCATGCGGTGTGAGTTCTCCATCCACAATAGCTTCTATGGATTCCAGTGTCTTTTCTGCTAAAGCCAAGGTGCCAGCGGGAGGAGGTGTCAGCCAAGTCATGGAGCGAATATCCTGTTTCCCCCAGGCCTTCATATCCAGCACCAAACCAGTCAAGTCAGCTTCCATCAATTCTGGAGTTCGGTATTCATTCAGTTGGTTTTGAATTGCTTTCGTCCAAAGTCTATAGCTATGACCCGCGGTCAATCTACCAGCCCGACCAGAGCGTTGATCTGCAGAATCCTTACTGATTCTATGCAATACCAAACGAGACAACCCGGACCTTGGATCAAATCTGGATGATTTGGCAAAGCCAGAATCCACCACGACTTTGACTCCTTCAATGGTAAGGGATGTCTCTGCGATATCTGTGGAAAGCACAATCTTTCGCTTCCCGGAAGGATGAGGCAAAATGGCCCGGTTCTGATCTCCCGGTGAAAGCTGACCATAAAGCGGTAATACCAGATCGTCTGGAAGTGCTTTTCGTAAGATTTCCTGTGCCTTCCGGATTTCCCCCTGTCCAGGTAGAAAAACCAAGAAATCTCCCTCGTGAACTTTTGTCAGTGGAATAATCTGTCTCGCAGCATCTTCTCCGATCGCATACTCGTCCAACTCATTCATGTAATTCACTTCCACCGGATACTGCCGGCCTTTGCTCTCGATGACCGTGGACTTGAGCATCCCCGAAAGCACCTTTGCATCAATGGTCGCAGACATCAGCAAAATCCGCAGATCAGGTCTCAACACCTGCTGTACTTCCCGAATCAGTGCCAAAGCTACTTCTGAGTGAAGATTCCGCTCGTGAAACTCATCAAAGATCACCAAGCCAACATCTTCCAGCGCATTATCAGCATGAAGCATACGGGTCAATATTCCCTCTGTGATCACTTCCAGTCTGGTATTGGCTGAGATCGCAGATTCAAAACGAATTCTATATCCGATCAGATCACCCAACTTAGTATCCGTCATGGATGCCATTCGCTGCGCAATGGTCTTAGTAGCCAAGCGCCTAGGCTCCAGCATCATGATCTTCTTGCCGGCAAGCCAAGGTTCATCCAGTAAAGTCAAGGGTAGGAGTGTACTCTTTCCCGCACCTGGGGGAGCTTGGATGATCAGGGAATTAGCCTTGAAAAGCTGTGACTTGACTTGAGGTATAATCTCCGCTACTGGGAGGTCAAAGGAAGAAGGATCAAAATTTTCGAGCATGGGCTGCAAAAATAGGGGATTCTGAGTAGAAGATTAATTGCTCGGGATCATTTCGACGTGGAGTAAGGAGAAATCTTGTATTTATGTTTCAATTTCTTTTAAAACTGTCAATCGCTAATTGGTAGTATCTACGAAATTCTTAATTTGGTGACAATAGAACTCCTACTACTTGTGGACAATGTCGATATAGACGCAATAGAGTAGTGGGAGTTGAGTAAATACAAATGTTGTACACCATTAAATGGAACAGATAAAATCAAAAATCGAGAAACTTGCTAATAGAATCAATGCTCCCAAAGAGTATTTACCAACCTATGGATTTACTGAAGATTTTGCCGGACCACATATTGAAGTTAATGGCAAAAAACTGCATTGGGTAATTATTGAAAGAGGGCAAGAGTTAGCAAGACGCCAAACGACTGATGAAAAAGAGTTTCTTTTTTGGGTATTTGACGCAGTGACTTTTGAGATGGCAACTCGGTTAGAATTACAGAACAGAAATGAAAATGAAGATTTCAGAATTCAACTGTTTAAAATTCAAGAAGAACTTATCGGTGAAATAGACTCCGATTATTCTGATCGCCTGAATATCAAACACAGAAAACTCTTAAAAATATGAGCTGGGACATAGTGCTTTTTAATTCGAAGCAGACAATTAAATCAATTGAAGAATTGGACGAAGACAAGCTCGAACCAATAGACTTCACTGGAATCCTGGAAAATTCATTTAATGAAGTTAATGAGGACGACAATCACCGAGAAATAAAAGGAAAAGACTTTTCGATTGACTTCTTTACTGATGATGAAATGGTAAGTAATAAAATGTTGAGTTTGTACGGAGAAAACGGATTATTCGAATTAATCGAACTAGCAAAGCAACATGGTTGGCAAATTTTCGATACTGGACTAGGAAGTATGATTGATTTGGAAAAACCAGAGAATAACGGATATGAGAATCATAGGAACTACGTGGCTCATGTAATGAAAAAAAAAGAATAAAGACGGTGTACAACATTCTGTAAAGTGCATACCCTTCGGGATACGCACCTTACAGCGGGCGTTGGGGTTAATTAAAAGGAGAAAATTGAAGAAACTGAGCGTTATCGTATTATCTATAGGGATGATAATCCTGTTGATATTCTTTGACCTATTTTCTCGACACAATTTTGTTACTGCCTATTTCGACATTTACACAACTGGTTTAGTATACACACAATGTGAATTTAAGGGCGAGAAACTAAAAGAGCTGAATTCTCGATCAAAAGAAATGGGATTTAAAGTAAGACACGTGGATTGTGACTTATTCTATTCGAAAGGAATGAATCAATATTACTAGATTATGTCTTCTAAAATCGGAGCAAAGAATGGCCCTAATTGGCTTGATGAATTGAATAAAAAGAAAGAAAACTAACCCCAATCGAGTAGACGGCCGTGAGCTATAAGCCCACGGTGCGCCTCTCACACCACTCCCGCACGTGTGGGATACGGGTCTTCCCGATTCTCGGGAAAGGCTGTATACGGCGGTTCATTGAATCTCAGGCTTTGATTTTTGCACATACCATATCTAGTTGTCAGCCCTAAAAACCTAAAATCTCTAATCCCTTCTCCAAGTCCCCGCAGATTCCTTATTTTCGCAAGACCCTAGACGATAAATGAGAATTATGAAAAGCACCTTTCTGCTAGTACCACTTTTCTTTTTGATTTTTTTTTCCGCGTTTGGCCAAACGGGTAAATCTGCCCCCAAACCCAATATCATTTTGATTTACGCGGATGATCTGGGGATTGGTTTACTGGGGCATGAGGGACAAGAAATCATTAAAACTCCAAATATTGATCGATTAGCGGCTGAAGGTTTGAGATTCCAGCGGGCTTATTCCAATATGCTTTGCGCACCTGCAAGAGCCTCATTACTTACAGGTCTTACAGATACCCATGCGAATAGCTTTGAAATCACCAATGGTGGGATTTATAATAAAATCGGAAGTGAACAGATGAGCTCAGCGGAAGTTCAGAAGACTGTAAACGATAAGCTATCTCCGATTACTTATGATCAGGTCTTTTTAGGCGAAGTGGCGAAAAGTACTGGATATGTGACTGCGCAGGTGGGTAAATTGGAATGGGGCTTTTCTGCCACGGATCAGCAGATGAAGCGACATGGATGGGATTATTACTTTGGCTACTTAGATCACCAGCGGGCTCATGGGTTTTATCCTCCGTATTTGTTTGAAAATGGAGCTTTGGTAGAAATAGACGGTAATACCCTGCTAAATAGCGGGAAATCAGGAGAGCCGGAGACAGCCGAGACTTATAAGGAACGCTGGGATATGGAAGGCAAGAAGCAGTATTCCCAAACCCTTTTTATGGACAAGGTTCTGAGTTTTATCACCACAACTAAAGATCAACCTTTCTTTCTGTATTTTCCTACGCAATTGCCGCATGGACCTGTCTCGATCCCGGCTGTTCATCCGGATTTTGAAAATGATGAACGCCTAACTCAAATTGAGAAGGAATATGCATCCATGGTCAAACTTCTGGACGATAATGTGGGGAAGATTCTGCAAAAACTGGAGGAATTGGGAATTGATGAAAATACCCTAGTCATTTTCACCTCCGATAATGGACATGAAATCTATTACAGTCAAGCAGGACGAACCCTGAAGCCCTATACCAATATGGAAACGGGGGAGCGCTTTGATGACTATGAAAGGAAATATTATAGTGAGTTGGCAGGCGATGTATTCGATGGCAATGGGGGCAGAGCTGGCTTAAAAAGAAGTAACCTACAAGGAGGAATCAATGTGCCGCTTCTGATCAGGTGGCCTGGAAAGATTCAAGCAGGCCGGATCAGTGAGCGTCTGGTGGCCAATTACGATATCTTACCTACAATCGCAGCCTTGGTGGGCTATTCCAAGGATTTTAAGACTGACGGGATTTCTTTCTATCCTGAGTTGCTAGGAAAATCTGAGGAGAATGCCCATGAGTTTGTGGTTTATTCCTCATTTATCGGCCCTTCACTGATTACCAATGAGGGCTGGAAAATCCGAACTCATTTGCCTAAAGGCGTATTCGAGTTGTTCTACTTGCCTGATGATTTCAGAGAGGAAAATGATTTGTCAGCCAAATTCCCGGAGAAACTCGAGGAGCTGAAAAGCAAACTTTTGGAAGCCTGCGATGGAGATTTGAAAAACGGGCATTATGGTTCAGGGCGAAGCCAGATAAGATTGTAAGTTATAGGCTCACGCAGCTAGCCGTCATGTCTATTAACCTCTCAATAATTGGCTATAGAAATGCTATTACTGCGCTCAGTATGAAATCTAGTGCAAAATTCAGGTTAAACTGGCGGCAGTATTGTAAAAAATATAAAAAGAGGCTGTCTCAAAAGGCTTATCGGCGTCTGCCTGAGTTTTAAGAATTCTTCAATCAGACAGAAGTGAAATGACTTAAATTAGGGTTTAAACAAGGATCTTGGTCACCTTGAGCGGAGTCCGAAGGTTCTCAATTTCGAAACTCCGTCTTTCAAGTCCTCGCACTGAACTTAATTCTTTGGCTTTTACCCAACTCCCCATTGGTGGCGGGACTGAAGAGCGCTTCCTGTAAATTAGGCTAGGTTTCGACTTCGCCTAATAGAATACCCCATGCTTTTGAGACAGCTTCTTTGTAGTTTGAATACCTTAGGCAGTTACATCAATGTGTGATTCAAATTCCTGGATATTTCCTTCCTCATCCTCAATGGAGAAGGTGATATGATACTCACCAGCAGGTGCGTTTGCAGGTACATCGATGTGCTCATGGAATTCAGCCTCGGTCAAACCATGATATCCTTCTTCATAGATTTCTTCAAAATCCCATTCCACTTCACCTGCCCCAGGAGTAACTCCATGGGCATGGATATCAACTGAAATCTAATGGATTCCATGTACAGCATTGATCATAAATTCCACATGAAAATCAGTACCTCTAGCCACTGTTTCGTCCATAGCAAATTCACTGATCGTCACTGCTGATAATACTTCTAGGTGTCCTTCTACCTCTGAGGTGTTTCCAGCTAGGTCGGTAACTTCCAGTGTGATGTGGTATTCTCCGGCAGGAGCAGTAGCAGGGATATCTACATGCTCATGGAAAGTAGGGTTTTTGACCATATACTTCTCATCTGTATAAGTTTCTGAAAAGTCCCATTCCTCTTCGCCTTCACCTACCACCAAGTCATGTCCATGAATGGTGAGGGTGATAGAAGCTACTGTGGCTTCCGCCAAAATTTCAGCTTCCAGATGAAGATCCGAACCTCTATATGCGGTACCGTCGGTAGCATGTGTGCCTCCTTCACCAAATTCGAACCCGGAGATTACAGGGGCATCAAAGTTTACATCCTCGTCATCCTGGCAGGAGAAAAGTGCAAGTCCCAAAATCGGGATAAGCAATGCGTGTCTAAGTTTGTTCATTGTTTTTTACTTTTTGTGGGTTATAGATTTGATTTAGTTTTCTTTAAAAATTTGACAATGAGGACATATACCTGCTGTCATAATATGTACTGTCTGGACTAAGTAGTCCTCAGGAATTGGAGTTTCTATGTGTTCTGCCTCTAGGCTATAAACTGTGTCGCACGCTAGGCATTGAAAATAATTGTGGGTAGAGGAATGATCCTTTTCCGTACATAATGAGTATCTGAAATCCCCATTGAAATCAGGAAATCTATAGATTAAATTTTCTTTTTCCAGCCTGAGCAGCATGCGGTAAATCGTCACCCTGCTACAGGATTTGTCCACTTGGTTTTTGATTTCAGTGTAATTGATTGGATGTGTAGCCTGGCTTATTATTCTTAGGATTTTTGTTCTGGCAATTGTGTTTCCCATGTCTCAATGGTTTGCAACTTTATTGCAAATATCTGATAAAAGATTACTAATGCAAATATGTTGCACTTGAGTTTATGAAATTCTTTCCTGAGCAGAAACTTTAAAAAGCCGTTTAAATGAGGAATTAGGAGTATTCTGTAATTTTCTACACTTTCTTATCTGCAACATTGTTTCAGGAAACTCTCTTCCTATATTTGCAATATAATTGCATTTAAATGTCAGTGATCCGTCTTACCCTCTTTATTTCTGTCTTGTTTTTGCCGGGAGCAAGTGAAGCTATTTCCCTAATGGGAGCTTCTGCAAACCGAATTTCTACAACTTTCCAATTTTCGAGTTTTGACTCCCTTGGACAATATGTATCGGACACTACTCCTGAAATCCAGGAACTGGAAGAGGTGGTGGTTATGGATCAGGCTGAGATGATCCGCCGAGAAGAAGCCAACGCTATTCAACTGATCAGGCAGGATTTTATCCGCGAAAACAGGAGCGGTAGCCTGATGAAATCCCTGGAGAGAATTCCCGGCATCAGCATGATTGGGATCGGCTCGGGAGCTTCCAAACCTCTGATCCGGGGCCTTGGATTTAACCAGGTGATGGTCGTAGAGAATGGTATCAAGCACGAAGGACAGCAATGGGGGGCTGATCATGGGCTTGAGGTGGATCAGTTTGCGGCAGATCAGATCATGATCATCAAAGGTCCTGCCTCATTTAAGTATGGCTCCGATGCAATAGGCGGAGTGATTGATATCCGGGAAAGGCTCCCTCCTGCAGAAGATGGCTTCGGCGGTTCGATAGAGCTGGGAACCCGGTCAAACAATGCCTGGTTTGGGGGTTCCGCTAATCTGTTTTACAAGAGAAATAACTGGTTTGCCGTAGGAAGACTGACCGTGGCTGATTATGGGGATTTTAAAGTCCCTACAGACTCCGTGTTTGTCTATGATTTTGGTGTGGCACTTCACGAGGGCCAAGTCAGAAATTCTGCCGGGAATGAACTTGATTTCTCGAGTAGGGTAGGGTACCTGGGTAAGAATTTCCGAAATACACTTGGAGTGAGTAGAGTCAGCACCAAAGCCGGTTTTTTTGCCAATGCCCATGGGTTGGAGCCAAGACAGGTGGACTCGGAACTTCATGATCGCTCTAGCCGGGATATTCTCCTGCCTTTTCAGGAGGTGAGGCATACCAAAGTGATCAATAAATCCAGCTATGCTGCCGGAAATAACTTTCTTCAATTGGACCTGGGCTATCAGCGGAATGACCGTAAGGAATGGAGCCAATATGTCAATCATGGCTATATGCCGGCAATCTATCCTTCCGAGATGCTTTATCCCTCGGATCTGGAGCGTGCATTTGATAAAGAAGTATTTTCGCTAAACCTGAAAGATGAACTCTTTTTGGATAGACACGAATTGGCGTTTGGTGCCAGTGGGGAATACCAGCACAATGATATAGGAGGCTGGGGATTTTTGATCCCGGCTTTTCAGCAATACAGTTATGGTCTCTACGTCCTTGATAAATTTAAGCTGACTCCACTTTGGCAGCTTAGTGCTGCCCTGCGCTATGATCACAGCCAGATTCACGTAGAGGAATACCAAGATTGGTTCCCCAGTGTAGATGATGCTTCCCAGGCTACTGAAGAAGACTACCTGTATAGAGCAGTGGATTTTCAGAGAGAGTTCAACAGCCTGGTCTGGTCGGTAGGGGTGAATTATACACCGGGAGATCTGATCTTAAAGGGAAACTTGGGAACCAGTTTCCGCATGCCTATTGCAAAGGAGCTGGCGGCCAATGGGGTCAATTATCACTATTTCCGCTACGAGCGGGGCAATGCTGACCTAAATCCGGAGCAATCCCTACAACTGGATCTGGGTGCTGAGCTGAAAAAGGAGAAATGGTTGCTGTCCTTCAGTCCTTTTATCAATTATTTCTCGAATTACATCTACTTAAATCCCACTGCCGAAATGGATGTGCTGTATGGTGCCGGAAACCAGGTGTTTAATTATACTGAAGCTGAAGTCCTGCGATATGGAGCAGAACTAAGCGTGCTGCATCAATTGACAAAGCAGCTAAGTTTTGAATTCCTAGGCGAGTTCGTTTATAGCGAGCAAATGTCTGGTGACAAGCAAGGATTCACCCTTCCTTTTTCCCCGCCACCATCTGGGATTATCAACGCTACCTACAAGCCTCTAAGCAAAGGGCTTTTTAGCAATCCCTACTTCGCAGTGGACTTTCGCATGACCGCTGAACAGGCCAATATCGTTCCTCCGGAGAAAGTTACCCCAGGCTATCAGTTGGTCAATCTGCGCGCAGGTTCTGGCATTTCTCTCTTGGGTCAAGAAATCCAGGTAGATGCCCAGGTGCAGAATCTCTTCAATACCCGGTACCTGAACCATACCAGCTTCTATAGGCTCATCAATTTGCCGGAGGCAGGGCGGAATATCACGCTATCCTTGAGTTACCAATTTTAGCATAAGCCTTCAATCAAAGACTAATCTTTAAAGAAATCGAAATAAACGAATTGAAAATGAAAAAGTACGCATTGGGTTTGGTTTTAAGTATGATACTCTTTGCCTGTGGTGAAGATGAAAAGCCGGCGATAGACCTGGAATATCCTGAGATTATCGCTACAGCGGATTCTTTTCCTATACAATGCAGTGTAGTAGAAAGGGGAAGTACGCTGGAATTTAAAGCGTTGTTTTCCGATAATGTGGAACTGGGAAGCTACAGTCTCGACATCCACCACAATTTTGACCACCACACCCATAGCACAGAGGTCAATGACTGCGAGTCGGATCCTGTCAAGGCGGCAGTTAATCCTATGCTGTTTATTCAGACATACACCATACCTACTGGTCTGAATGAATACGAAGCGGAGGCAGAAATCGATATCCCCTCTGATATAGATCCGGGAGATTATCATTTTTTGATCCGGGTGACAGACAAAGAAGGCTGGCAGACGCTACAGGGGATTAGTATTAAAATCCTTTAAGTCTATAGTTTTGCCAGCTACTAGCGTTCATTGTTTTTATAGAAGGAAGTATGTGCAATACTGTTGCAAATTAAATGCAATTATGTTGCATTTAATAGCGCTTTGATTTTACTTTGCTGCACCTAATAAAAACACAGCATGAACAGATTTACAAAATTTTATGGCCTAGTGCTATTGGCAGCATTTGCCTGTCAGGAAAATGAAGATCCAATTATTGACCAGGAGGAAACTTTTGACGCCACAGAAAGCGAGTGGGTCAGGCTAGTCACAATTAATGAATCCGGAAACATCGGATTAATGAATCCAGTGGCTGGTTCGGCTCGGGCTCTTAGCGTTGCACCATTCGCAGCAGGAAGTCGTCCTTATTTAAGTTCTTCTGGAAGATATATTACCTCCGTCATGAGAAATGAAGGAGAAGTTCGGTTTTTCGATTCTGGTATCGAGTTCCATATTGATCATGGACATGAATATGAGCCAAAGTGGGTAGCAACTGCAGCCATGGCACCGCTTCCCACACACTTTTCTACCTCACATGAAAATATTGTCATATTTAACGACGGCGATGGATCTATTACTTGGGCACACGAGCAGGAAATCGGACTTCCATCTTTTGAACCTAAGATCATCAAGGACATGGGGAATGGGGTGCACCATGGAGCTGCGACCTGGTTAGCAGGCGATTACTTTGCGGTTACTTTCAAGAATCCAGCTATTCCGGGTCCTTTGCCGGAAACCATAAAATTAATCGATGAGCAAGGTGCTCTAGTCGCGGAGTCTGAAACGGCTGTGGTAAGTGGAATTCACGGCGATGCATCCAATGGAAAATATGCGCTATTCGGAGGTATGGAAGGGGTTTTGGTAGCATCGAAAGAGAAGGAGCTCTTTTTGATCCCGAACAGCGATGGATTGAATCCGGAATCAGGTAACTGGCTAGGTAGCCTCAAGGCACATGATAAATCAGAGGTGTTCTATGGAAGCTCTGGGAATAAAGGAGTTTTCAAAATTGACCCAGTCGCTAAAAGTATTACTAATGTATATAGTGGCGATGATGTAGTGAGCTACTTTTTCAATGAAGATGGTTCAAAATTTATCATCCAAAATGAGAGTGATCATATAATGGTATTGGATGCTAAATCAGGAAGTGAATTGCTTTCTAAATCCATGTCTGTTGCCACAAATCTAAACCCTACAGCAAGAGTAGTCCGTGATGAATATGAAAAATATAGGCTTCTTGATGAGCCATCTCCTGTTTTGACAGCTTCCCAAAACTATCTATATGCGCTAGAAGGCTCAAGAACTAACATCAAAGTGTACGATTTAGAAGATTTGAATTTGGTTCATACTATGCCACTAGATAGTCCTGTAGGAACTATCATAAGAGTGGGCTTTCATGAGGATAGGTGATCCGCGCTGATAAATATGTGTATTAGTATTAAAGCCCTTCCGTTCAGTTACTTAGTTTTTGGCATGACTTCAATGCAAAGCATGAAAAATGCGAATGAAACTGGAATGAAAAATACTTCTAAAGTAGATCAGATGAAGATTCGCTACTAATGAAATTATAATTTGGTTGATGGTTAAATGACAAAGGCTGCCTGGTAATCTGGGCAGTTTTTTTTGTGGTTTTTGCAACCTGGGGATTCTTAAAAAAACTCTTTCATGGCAGTGACCACTGTCCCCAATAAGAAGGTTTGGGGTGTTGACGATGATTATGGTAATAAACTTTAGTCTAATGCACGTATTTTTAATTATTATACTGCTGCTGCACAAGTTCAGTTGTATTTAGTTTTTGCTGATAGCAAGCTGAAATTCCCAGTTTCCAAACCCAACTTCAGATTTGCTTCAAGAGGGAGCCCTATCTTTTTCATGATATATTGCATGGTATTGCTTGTGCTTTAAGCTAGTACAGATACTTGTGCTGTCTTAAAGTGTTGTAGTAGAGTGGTTTAATGCGGTATGTAAGAAGCGTCAATTCATGAAAATACTATTAGTAGAAGACAACCCGGAGCTCACCCAAAACATCAGCAATTACCTGCAGGACCAGGGTATGCGATGTGAAAGTGCGGTTAATTTATTTGATGCGCAGGATAAACTCCTCAGCTATAGCTATGACTGTATCATTTTGGACCTCATGCTGCCAGATGGAAACGGGCTTACCTTGCTGGAACTGATTAAGTCGAAGAAAATGGAGGTGAATGTTTTGATTATTTCTGCCAAGGGTTCTTTGGACGATAAGCTGTCAGGACTGGATCTTGGGGCTGATGATTATTTGGCCAAGCCTTTTCATTTAGCTGAATTGTTGGCGAGGTTAAAGGCGATTTACAGGCGAACCAAAATGCAGGGATTTGATGAGTTGGTTTTCAATGAAATCACCGTGGTGAACTCGCAGTTACAGGTTTTGGTGAATGAGCAAATCCTGGATCTGACCAAGAAAGAATATGATCTGCTGCTTTTTTTTCTCACCAATAAGGACAGGGTGGTTGGCAAAAACGCCATAGCACATCATCTCTGGGGAGATTATACCGACGACCTGTCAAACTTTGATTTTGTGTACCAGCATGTGAAAAATCTAAGAAAAAAAATCTCCGCCGCCGGGGGCAGAGACTACATCCGTACAGTCTATGGTCTGGGCTACAAATTTGATTCTGCAGCATTATGAAACTTATAAATATCATCAGTCTTTGGTTTCTAGGGATTACCCTGGCCGCGCTGCTCATCGGAACTATAGTGATCTATGAAAAACTGGGTTCCGAGATTGATTTTGAACTGGGTATGGAGCTGGACAGGCAGATTGAATCTTATGCCCAGCGAATAGAGCAGGGAGCTCCTGTGGAGAAATTACAATATGATAAACTTCAAATTCAGGAGTTACCCATGGATTGGCCTACAGAGGAGCTTTGGCTTAGGGACACACTGGCTTACCATGACCCGATGAACCGGAACGAGACCCAGCTGAAAGCCAGTCGTTCTTTCAAAATAGACGGGAAACATTACCGGATTTCCTATTACAATCTGGTAGTAGAAGCAGACGATATCACGGAAACTATAGTACTGACCATGCTTACCGTATTTTTGGCTCAGTTGTTATTTATTGGTTTTTTTCTTTGGGCCATTTCCAAAAAGATTTTTCGCCCTTTTCATACCAGTTTGGAACAGCTGCAGCAGTTTTCCTTTCAGAAAAATACACCTTTGAAATTAACAAAAAGCGGGGTTTACGAGTTTGACTTACTGAATACCTTTTTGGAAAAAATGTCCACCAAACTGCTCAAGGACTACCGTAAGATCAAGGAGTTTTCTGAGAATCTTTCTCATGAAATCCAGACACCTTCTGCGGTAGTAAGGGGTAAGCTGGAACTGCTGATGAACGAATCCATCAATGAGCAGCAGGCTGCTTTGATCCAAGCTGCATTTGATAGCAATGAGCGTATTCGGAGGATCGTTAAGTCATTGGCGATTTTAGCCAAGCTCGAGAATGAAGAGTTTGAATCACCAGAACCCATGGATTTCAGCGAGGGGATGCAGCAAATGCTCAGTCGATTGGAAGAGGTCATTCACATGCATGACCTTCATCTCAAAAAGGACATCCAACCAGGTGTGATTTTGCAAATCCACCCATATGTGGCAGAGATTCTCATCCATAATCTGCTGACCAATGCCATCAAGCACAATGTGGATGGCGGGGAAATAGATATTCTCATGGATGAGAGTATGCTGCAGATCAGAAACTCCGGTAAATCTCCGTCTTTTGACCCTAAGGAAATGCTAGGGCGCTTCAAAAAGGATGGGGAGCACCAGGATTCCGTAGGGCTTGGTCTGGCCATAGTGAATCAGATTTGTAAGAATTACGGGTTCACTTTGCGCTATACATTTGACAAGCCTTTTCACAGCATTCAGGTGCAATTTAGGTAAGCACTTCAAAATTGGTATAGAATGTTTGCCTATTCTTATATCAAAACCAACTATTAATCCCATGAATCCACAATTTAAAGTTTTCTTTTTGATCCTATTTTTATGCCTTCCGCTGATGGGGCTGGCTCAGTCTTATCAGGTGACAGGTAGTCTGAAAGACGGGGAAAGAAACGAGGCACTGGCATTTGTGCAGGTGGCTTTGTTTGAATCCCCAGAATCTGTAGATCCCATAGCCTTTACAGACACTGATGATCAAGGACGGTTTTCACTGCAGGCTGATAGGGGCACTTATGTGCTCAAAGCCTTTTTTCTAGGTTATGAGGATTTGGTAGTAGAGGGAGTTAAAGTAGAAGGGAAGGTCTCGCTGGGAGAAATGGAGATGGTGAACGAAGCAGAAAATCTGGAGGAAGTAGTGGTGCAGACCAGCAAAATGCCAGTACGGGCCAGTTTGGAAGGAATCACCATTACTCCGGAAAATAACCTGGCAAATGCCGGAGGTACACTTTTGGATGTACTGAGAAATACCCCCTCGATTTCTGTGTCTGAGGATGGATCTATATCGCTGAGAGGAAGTAGCGGAACCAATATTCTGATCAACGGGCGTAATTCCTCTTTGACCCAAAACCTGGATCAGCTGCCTGCCAGTGCAGTGGAAGAAATCAAAGTTATTAATAATCCCAATGCCCGATATGACGCGGCTGCAGAAGGAGGAGTGATAGATATAATATTGAAAAAAGGTCAAGACCTGGGAACGCACGGAGGGGTAGAGGCCACCTATGGCACCCGGGGAAGGTCAAATGTAGGAGGTAGAATTAATCATCGCACAGGAGCCATCAATGTGTTTGCAGGATATAACTTCCGAAACTGGAAAGGTGTGAGCGAGCGAAGTTCGGTTAGAGAGATTTTTGAGGACAATGAAAGACTCGAGCAAACTACCATTGGTTCGGATCGGGACAAGGGGCATAACCTTAACCTGGGAGCAGATTATTACTTTGGGGATAATGTTTTGAGCTATGAAGGAGTGTATCAGCATGGACATAATTTCCAGACCAATACGCTTTATTCCGAGCTGAGTACTTTAGATTCCAGTGATCCCGAGGATGATTATGATTACGTGCGAAGAAACAATGAGGATGAAATAGATGAAGGTTTGGACAATGCGCTGATCTTTGAACACAGCTTTGATGATGAAGGGAATTTGCTCCGGATCACGGCTAGCCATTCCTATAGAAATCAGTACAAAACCCAGAGAATAGATATTTTCGGCAACACGTTGGATCCCAATCCTGACAACCTTACCGGACAAGAAAAAGCCTTTACGGATGAGGTAAGAAACATCACTGTACTTCAGGCAGATTATATCAAGCCATTGGAGTCCGGACAATTCGAAGCTGGGCTGAAATCCAACATTAGGAAATTTGACAATGATTACCAGTATCTCAGATTCGAGGAAACCTCAGGTACTTTTGTAGAAGACCCGGCCGTGAGTAACCAGTTTATCTATCAGGATCAGATTCATGCGGGGTATGCAATTTTTGCCTCAAAAAAGGAGAAGTTTGAGTATGGACTTGGGCTTCGCGGGGAGTACACCAGAGTGGACACTTACCTGAAAAACACCGATGAAGAGAATGAGCAACGTTATTTCAATCTTTTCCCAAGTGTGCAAGGAATGTATAATCTGGATGATAATCATTCCTTGAAATTCACCTATTCCAGAAGAATTGATCGGCCCACGGCATGGAGATTGAATCCCTTTCCGGACATCACAGATTCACTGAATATTCGAAGAGGAAATCCAGATCTGGAACCAGAGATGATCAATTCCTTTGAGGTAGGGCACCTCGCAAACTTTGATAAATCGAGCTTTACCACCAATTTTTTCTATAGGCAAGTGAATGGGCAGCTGGATTTTATCACCATAGTGGAGGATGGCATTTCCTATTCCCAGCCGGCCAACTTGCTTTCCTCCCAGTCTTATGGGGTTGAGTTTATAGGAGTTTCCGAGATAAACGATTGGTATTCCTTAAATGGTGGTGTTACGTTATTTGGGATTTCCGTGGATGGGTCTAATATTGGAGAGGACTTTACGAACTCCGGATTTTCGTGGAATGCCAAGCTTACCCAGGATTTTAAGCTTCCTTATGGATTTAACTTCCAGCTGGTGGGCAATTATGAGTCTCCTGAAATAGAAGCCCAGGGTAAAGATCTGGCCAGATACTCCATGGACGGGAGTATCCAGAAATCCTTCTTAGGTGAAAAAGCTAGCATTCTACTCAGCGTGAGAGATATCTTCAACACAGACCGGTTTGCTGGGGAAACCCGAACCAGCACATTCTCCCAGGATTTCAGGGCAAAGCGTGAAACACGTATTATTTTACTGACAGCTCGGTACAATTTCTAATGCTCAAAGCATTGGTTTTTCCTCAGGCAACCTGATTTTATTGCAATTATTGTCCTCCTAATCAAACGGGTGTGTAATCCGGGTTAAGTTTGAAGCTAAGACTTTGATAAAGGCATTATCAATCATCCATTGTGATCTGGATTTCCAAGGTTGTTTTGCATGCCTTTTATCAGATTTTAGCAGTGCAGTAAGGAAAAATTCTTTAGGTTTCCTTTGAGGTAATTTCCAGCAAATCATAAAAAAATGCGATGAGTCATTCGAGTTTTCCCAGGTTTATTTTGCTTTCTCTACTAGCGCTGCTCATGGCGGGCCATAGTTCAGGTCAGGAAAGACAGGGGCTGTACACTACATCGGTACCCCTGAAGATCGATGCCATCAGAACAGAAAAGTTTCAGGTAATAGAGCACTTTGGGGCTTCGGATGCCTGGTCAGCACAGTTTGTGGGTGGCTGGCCTGAGGAGAAGAAAAATGCCATAGCTGAGCTGCTTTTTAGTCAGGAAAATGATACCGAAGGAATTCCAAAGGGTATAGGATTGTCACTTTGGCGATTCAATATAGGTGCAGGAAGTGCTCAGCAGGGCGGGTTCAGTGGTATCAGAGACGAATGGAGACGGGCAGAGACCTTTTTGGAAGCTGATGGAACCTATAATTGGGATAAGCAGGCAGGGCAGCTTTGGTTTGCAAAAGCTGCACAGGAATTGGGTGTGGAAAGGCTGTTGGTATTCCCCAATAGTCCTCCGGTATCTATGACTAAAAACGGTAAAGCTCATGCAAGTGACGGTAAGTCAAATTTGGCCGAGGATGATTTTCCAGAATTTGCGGAATACCTGGCAGAAGTGATTGAAGGCTTGCAGCGGAAAGGGCTAGATGTGGACTATGTAAGTCCAGTGAATGAGCCCCAGTGGGACTGGTCAGAAAGCGGCCAAGAGGGTACGCCTTTTTGGAATCATGAGATCGCTGGTATAGTAAGGGCTTTGGATGCAGCCCTTAGCAGGAGAAACCTGAAGACCAAAATTGATGTGGCTGAAGCCGGCAAAATTAACTACCTCTATGAGCAGGCCGATAGGGAAGGAAGAGGAGCGCAGATCAAAGAATTTTTCCATCCAGAATCCAAAAATTACCTAGGGGACCTTACCCATGTCAGTTCCAGTATTTCTGGGCATAGTTATTTTACCACATCTCCTTTTGAGCTGTCTGCGCAGCAGCGAAGGCAGCTGGACTCTGCCCTAACTAGCGTTCCAGGCTTACGGTTCTGGATGAGTGAGTACTGTATCCTGGGAGATAATGCTGGGGAAATCAATGGCTACGGCAGAGACCTGGGGATGGAGTCCGCGCTTTACCTGGCGCGTGTGATCCATAATGACCTGACCATTTCCAATGCCAGCGCCTGGCACTGGTGGCTTGCCATTTCTCCATATGATTACAAGGATGGCCTCATTTACATCGATAAGCAGAAAAATGATGGGGATTTTTACGAAAGCAAAATGCTATGGGCATTGGGTAATTTCAGCAGATTTATACGTCCTGGCTACCAAAGGGTAGGGGTGGAAATTAATGGCGTTATAGGACAGAACAAGGGGTTTTTAGTTTCTGCGTATGAGTCCCCGGCTGCAAATGAGCTGGTGTTTGTGTTGGTTAACTCAGGGCTTGATGATATTTCTGTGGATTTGAATGCGAGTGGAGCTGGTGTTTCCATCCAGGCACTCTACTATACATCGGAGGATAGGAGTTTAGAGCCGGAGTCTACACTGGACTCGGGAAGTCTCAGCATACCTGCCAGATCCATAGTCACCGTGAAGACAATGCTTTGAAATTGTAGGCTAATAGAACTTGAACGTGGCTAGAATTTACAGAGGGGTAGTTGCCGAAAGCGAGTCCGACCTTTGATTATCGAATAATGAACCAATGGCTGCAAATACTAAGATAAACCTAAGTACTTAGAAAAAACTTAAGTTACCCATTGCCATGTGTACTGGGCTTAATCCATCAAAAATCAGTACAGGATAGTTGTATTTTATGAAGTTCTTAATTTGTCTTGAGGGCTTTGGTTTTCAGGTTTTCATAAAATGCATATCCACTTCTTATTCCATCAAAAAATATGAACAAATGTAGTTTTCCATGGTGCCTTTTTTACATTTTACTTTCTTTTGTTGCCAGGGCGCAGGAACCTGATCCTTCGTCCGAAAGGCCAAATATCATTTTTATACTCACTGATGATCAGCGATTTGATGCGCTAGGATATGCCGGAAATCCTTATGCACACACACCCGAGATGGATAGACTTGCCCAGACTGGGACCTATTTTGAAACGGCTATGGTGACCACCCCTATTTGCGCAGCCAGTAGAGCTAGTTTATTCACAGGTTTATATGAGCGTTCGCATAATTTCAATTTTCAAACAGGTAATATACGCGCTGAGTACATGGAAGAATCATATCCGACACTCCTGAAGAAAAATGGATATTACACCGGTTTTTTTGGGAAATATGGAGTCAAATATGATGAGCTGGAAAAGCAGTTTGATGTGTACGAATCCTACGATAGAAACAATCAATATCCTGATAGAAGGGGGTACTTCTACAAAACCATCCAAGGAGATACGGTACATCTGACTCGATATACGGGGCAACAGGGACTGGATTTTATCGAAAGCACTCCTTCCGATCAACCGTTTTGTTTGTCTCTTAGTTTTTGTGCACCGCATGCCCACGATGGTGCTCCTGAGCAATATTTTTGGCAAAGCAGCACAGATCAATTGCTGCAGAATACCACCATTCCAGGTCCTGAGCTTGGAGAAGAAGCCTATTTTCAAGCACAACCCCAATTTGTACGTGACGGTTTCAATCGTCTGCGATGGACTTGGAGATATGATACCGAGGAGAAATACCAGCACAGCTTAAAAGGGTATTATCGCATGATTTCCGGTATTGACATGGAAATCGCAAAGCTGCGTGCGAAGCTGGAGGAAAAAGGACTGGATAAAAATACGGTGATCATCGTGATGGGGGATAATGGTTATTTTCTAGGTGAACGGCAGCTAGCAGGGAAATGGCTGATGTATGATAACAGTATCCGGGTTCCGCTGATTATATATGATCCACGAGTGCAGCAGCACAGCGATGTGAAAGATATGGTGCTGAATGTGGACGTGCCATCCACCATCTTAGATCTGGCGGGGCTGGAATTGCCAAACTCCTGGCATGGCAAAAGTCTGGTGCCGTTCATAGCGGGGAAGAATAGGCATTTTGACAGGGATACGGTATTGATCGAGCATATTTGGGAATTTGACCACATAGCTCCGAGCGAAGGCGTGCGAACAGCAGACTGGAAATACTTCCGTTATGTCAATGACAAAAGAGTGGAGGAGCTTTATCACCTCAAGGAGGATCCAAAGGAAACCCATAACCTGATCAATAACCCCGAGTACCAAAGGACAGCAAGCGTGCTTCGAGATAAAACCGATGAGCTGATCGCCAGATACAGTAATAAGTACCGAGATGCACCGTCCCAACTGAGCGTTGATTTAATAAATATGCCAAAAAATGAAGCAGAGGTCTTAGAAACTCAACTGGAATTTAGCTGGCAGCTATCCGAGTTTACCAAAAAGCAGTCTGCCTATCAGATAGTAGTCAGCTCCAGCGAGGAACTGAGCGCTACTAATACCGGCGATTTATGGAATAGTGGACAGGTAAGGTCAGCAGCTTCTACTCAGGTGAATTATGCCGGAAATCCATTGGAGGAAGGAAAAACCTATTATTGGAAAGTACGGATATGGGATGAGGATAATCGTCTGGTTGATTATTCAAAAGCCCTGAAATTCACCGCAAAAGGAAGTGAGGACTGACTAAGCTGTAATGCCAAATAAATGTAACAAGAACCCCAGTTTTTAGTCCAAATAAGTACTAACTTCTATGGATTTCGATAGAGCTCCTTTGGGGCTATCTCCGGTTTATTCATTAGGTAGGTGAGTTTAGCCCATTGATATTTAGTTAATTATAAATTAATGAGGCCGATCAATTTAACATTTCATTCTCAGGATCTACTGCCGCTTTTTACCTGAGCACTTTTCTCAATGCTTTAGCTTAAAAGGAAAGATCAATCCGGATTTCCCTTAAGCTAATCAGAGAATGGAGGCAGGCGAAAGCATACAGTTGATAGAGGCCTAAAGCTTTTTTATGATTGACATAGGGTACAGATAGAGCTTTTATACCCAAAAATGGAAAAACCTGAGGCTTACCTTCAGTCTTGTGTTGGATGAAAGGTGGTCGGGTTAATTCCAGTAATGGCATCATTGTGGCTAATTAAAAGGCTGAAATTGACTTTTATGGAAAATATTTTAATAGAAATCACCTCGAAGCTCACTAAGCTGGAAACAGAAATGGCAAGGGTTCCAAGTGAGTTTGCGACGGCCTTATCACAAATTCACCCGGATAGAATAGTGTCAGCTCAAAATCTGATCAAATACTTGGTACTAAGGAAGACTGATATTCAAGAATTACAAAATGACTTGCATCACATGGGACTTTCTTCCTTGGCAAGTTGTGAAAGTCATACACATTTTCAACTACAATCTACACTGGAGCGCCTGGGTCAGGAATTTGAAGAAAAG
Source organism: Algoriphagus sp. TR-M9 (assembly GCF_027594545.1). Classification (NCBI taxonomy): domain Bacteria; kingdom Pseudomonadati; phylum Bacteroidota; class Cytophagia; order Cytophagales; family Cyclobacteriaceae; genus Algoriphagus; species Algoriphagus halophytocola. The sequence goes on from NZ_CP115160.1 coordinate 1,694,203, forward strand.
GACCAAAGCACATCCAAATATGGCAGTGATAGAATTTGTCACACAAGTGAGGTTCTTTTTGGTCATACACATCAAGAGTGGCCTTCTTCTATAATGGTTACCATGGATTCTTCCTTTTTAGAAAAGAAAAACCTAATCCGTAATCTGCTTAGAAACGGTATGGCGGTGGCCAGAATCAATTGTGCCCGTGACGATGAAGCCGTGTGGGAGAAAATGATTTCAAAAATCCGTGAGGAGAGTGCCAAGGAAAAGATTGAATGCAAAATCCACCTTGACCTAGCGGGACCCAAGCTACGTGTGGAGCTTCTCCAAAAAGGAAAAGAAGCCGGGAAAGTAAAAATCAAGGAAGGACAGACTATTTGGTTGGCGGAATCGAAAGCTGGTTTTACAGAGGACGATGTAGTGATCAGCCCAGGTGAAAAGGGAGTGATTTCGGCGCTAAAGATTGGTGAGCGGGTGTTTATAGACGATGGCTTAATTATGGCCAAAGTAGAAAAGTTACAGGATAAAAGAGCACGTTTGAAAATAGAACGAAACTCTTCCAAAAAGTCCAAAATAAAAGCTGAGAAAGGAATTAATTTCCCTGACTCTGATCTTCCCATTTCATCACTGACATCCTTCGACATCGCCTGTCTGCCCTTTGTAATGAGTCACGCGGATACGGTAGGTTTTTCATTTGTTCGAAAGGCATCTGACTTACATAAATTACGTGAAGAACTTGAAGTTTTTTCAAATGAGATTCCCCCGGTCATTTTAAAAATTGAAACTAAAGAAGCTGTGGATAATCTGCCACAATTGCTTTTAGAGGGAATGAAACATCCCCATTTTGGGGTGATGATCGCTAGGGGTGATTTGGCTGTGGAGATTGGTTTCGAAAGATTGGTGGAAATTCAGGAGGAAATTTCCTGGCTTTGCGAAGCTGCCCATACTCCTGTGATCTGGGCTACGCAAGTTTTGGAGAACCTCCATAAATCAGGTATAGCTTCCAGGGCAGAAATTACAGATGCAGGACGGGCATCCATGGCTGAATGTATTATGATTAATAAAGGAGATCATACACTAAAAGTTTTGAAAACCCTTAGGGAGATAGCTAAAAGGAGCCGAAGCCTAAAGCTAAAAAGCCGGCTGGTATTTAGAGAGCTGGGGATAGCAACGAATTTTATTCAGGGGAATATTTCTGAGGAATAAGCACTCAGGCCTTCTACCTTACCATCCTTTAGCAATAAAGCTTTAGTCTGGCATCTAAATAGAAAAGGCTGGAAAATAATCTCTTCTTAATGTTCGAACCCTTTTGCAAAAAAAATTGGTGTGTGTGGGTAAGCATTTCAAAATCCAATAAGAGATTAAATTTGGGGGGAAGTAAATTTACCTGAGCTATATAAAACTTTTTAAACTCCTCAGAATCTATTTTCTCATAATTCTACCAAGTTCATTCTTCAATTTCCGTAGTTTCAGAGAGTTTTCCAGAGGGGGGGAGATAAATGTATCCCATTCTCGGATAATACTTTCAGGATATCCAATTCATAAATCTCTCCCATCAAGGTAAGTTGGGCAATAGTATGCTGAGATTAGTTGCTTTCTATCCTAGAAAGTGTTTTATGAGAATTGCCTGACAGCACGATTCCCTCATGCTAGGTTAATCTTTTATATTATATGGTTTTTTAAGTCTATGACATATTTTCATTGGCTGTAAGATTGATTTTTTTAGTTAAATATTGCTAAAATACGGAAGTACGATGTTGTATTTTATGTACTTAATATTTACATTATTGAATAGTATTAAATATCAGAAATTTAGTTGAGGTTATTATTTCTATTCAATGGGAATCTGTTTTGTCATTTGTAAGAGAATACTATCAATACTTAAAGTGTCTTACACTGGCACATACCTTAAAAAAATCATTTCCAATCCTCATTCTCCCATCTTACTAGGGATGTCAGACAACTTACAGGAGTATGGAGCGGAATGTAATAGCATTCAGCTTTGGTTCGGATCGGTAGGATGAATTTCCGCTATCAGGAATAATGCTGGTATCATGTGCTAACCAGATAGCAGTTGAAAAGAGTCATGGGGGAAGTGGCTCAGTAGGAGGTGACAATGGTAATCCCTGTCCAGATCAGAAACCGGCCCGTGCCCACCTGAAATGGCGGTCCATCGTGTAATAACTTCTGTTATGATACTGTCGGTATTTCTTATTGGAGTTAGTTGAAAACTCTGAATAGCGAAATGTTCAATTCAATATTCAATCACTTTAACCCAAAAAATATGCTACCTGATTTTTATAAGACGATTCCCCTTCTTTCATACCTGTTTATTTGGTGTGTTTCATGTTACTCTCAGAATGGAACAGTGCTTTCGGATGAAAAGCCGGAAAACTATAACACCACAATTGTACTAAATTTCAAAAATAATGCGGACAGGAAGTATTATTCATCTCTTGGCCTGCGTAACCCGTTAGCTTTTGATCCGCTTCATCTCCCACCTCCTCCATATTCTATTGATACTTCAACAAATCTAAAAACCGTAATAAAAACCACTATCGCAAAGCCGACTTATTTGACCTTAAAGTATGATATATTTCATATTGAGCCGGGAGACAGCTTAAACATGGACTTTGAAATTCTACTGAAAACAAAGACTGCACTTAAGGATACCATCACAATTAATCATGGAAATGTCTTTTTTATATGGAAGGGAGGCTCTAGTCTTTTGTTCCATAAATATTTAAACAGTATTACCTATTCTCTCAAAGATCTGGAAACGGCCGACCAAATAGCTGAACTCACCTCTAGAGAAAGCCTCAAGAGCATGGCTGACAGTTGTACGGCACTGATTTACAAAGATCACCCCATTCTGAAACATGACAGTTCTACTTTTGAAACGGTAAAAAAACATAGTGTTCACGAAGTTCTCGGACGATTAGCGTACAGGTTTGCACTTCTTTATGCCAACACCAGAGACGAATCAATAAAAAGTGCCATTGAAACTAGTGAGAGAAATATGCTTGAATATGCCAGTTTACAAGAAGGGCATTATGATGACCCCGTTACTTTGGGCTCCTACGGATCTGTCTATTACTTTTTCAAAGAAATGGGGCTCGATGCGCAAGCTATACTTGAAAGATTCAATAGCAGTAATGATACTCTTAAGCAGTATGTACAGCTCAGTCTTTTTAATGACGGAATGCTAAATGAAGAACAAAAACTAAGGCTTATTGACAAACTAACCTATCCTCCTTATAAGGAATATGCACTTCAGCTGGATCAGGATCCCAATCGGGCAATTCTAAAATCGGGCTATATAAACAATGAAATTAGAGGCGCCAGGTTGTTTGATGTGAATGACAAAGAGCTTGCTTTTGATGAGCTGTTTAAGACTACGGACCAACCTTATCTATTACTTGATTTTTCAGGATCCTGGTGCAAGCCCTGCCTGGAAGAGATGTCTGTCTATGCAGAAACAAGACATTTGGACAACTCGAAAAAAGTACGACCTATTTGGCTGTTTTTCGAAAATGATAAAACAAAATGGCTCAATGTTGTAGAGAGATACAATTTAAAAAAGGAAAACTGCTTTTTGGTGGTGGGTGAATCCGGCAACATATTACGGAAGCAATTCACTTTGTTGTTTGACTGGGAAGGGGAATTCCCCCACTATTTCCTTTTTGCCAAAGAGGGGGAAATAATAGAAAAGAGAGCAAGACCCCTATCCATGTTTGAGGAAAATGATGTGTCTAATTTGCCGCCAAGGAAACCTAATAAGAACTCCGGTCCTCCAATACCACCACCAATAAAATAGCTTAAGATGGTGCTTGTCTTTTACCTTTCTAATCAGGAACTGGGGAATGAAAGAAGGAAGCTGGCTATGGAAATCCCATATGGCTGTAAAAATGCATAGAGACCAGAGTGAAGGACTGATCCATCAAATCCACACCTATGCCCCTGAACAACAAAAAGGCTGGAAATATATCCAGCCTTAATGAATGTGGGCCCACCTGGGCTCGAACCAGGGACCACCTGATTATGAGTCAGGTGCTCTAACCAACTGAGCTATAGGCCCTAAAGGGAAAAACGCTGGTTTTTGGCTTCTATAAGGCCGTAAACCTTGGTTTTGGGAGTGCAATGTTACATATTTGAATGCAAATACACAACCCATATTTCGCATGAAAAATGCACATGATGCAGACTTTTTGATTTTTGATTTAGGCAATGTGATCATTGATATAGATTATCAACTAGCCCTTCAGCATATCAAAAATGAAATTTCTACTGATGACCATCCTAAAGTAGATGGCTTTTATCTCACTGATTTCCACAAGGATTATGAAAAGGGTTTGATTAATTCAGCCGCTTTCAGAGATGAGGTTAGAGCATACTTTCATCAAGACTGGAACGACGAAAAAGTGGACGAACTTTGGAATAAATTACTGCTAAAAATTCCTGCAGAAAGATTGAAATTAATTTCAAAACTTAGAAAAAAATATCAGGTAGGGCTTCTCAGCAACACCAATGACATCCATATTCAGGCAGTGCATAAGATTTTGAAGCAAGACCATGGTCTGGACAATTTCGACCTTATTTTTGACTGGGTGTTCCTCAGTCATGAAATGGGCCTGGCAAAACCCTCTCCGGAAATTTATGAGAAAATGCTACTTGACTTAGGGACCTCAGCCGATCGCGTTATATTTTTTGATGATTTGGAAGCCAATGTGGCCGGGGCTAATGCCATAGGGATACAGGCTGTCCAGGTTACCGGACCTCAGGTGATTTTCGATTACTTCCAGCATGTATAGCTATAAAGAATACCTTCGCCACGGTCTTTTGTTTTTGCTCACTTTGGTCACCACTACTTTAGCTGGTGCAGAGTGGATTTACAGTAAGTCGGTGCTCGGAGAAGGGGAAAGCCTACTTACCTGGGAGTATTTTTGGAAGTCTACGGCCTTTTCGGTTCCATTTATAGGGATTCTGCTGATACATGAGTTGGGGCATTTCTTTGCATCGATCTATCATCAGGTAAAGTGTAGCATGCCTTACTTTATTCCAGGCTGGCTTGGGTTTATCGGGATGCCTTCCATAGGGACTTTTGGGGCTGTGATCCAAATGAAAGGATTTGTGAATAGCCGTAAGAAATTCTTCGACATTGGAGTGGCTGGACCTTTGGCGGGATTTGTTTTGGCGCTGGTTGTGTTGATCTATGGTTTTAGTACACTTCCTGAGGCAGATTATATTTACACATTTCATCCTGAATATCAGGATCCTGATTTTCAAGGCTATGAAGATGGTGTGCTAAATATTGAGCTGGGAAATAACCTGCTCTTTTGGGCATTGTCTGAAGCCTTTGCTGCCTCGGAAAGAGTTCCCGAAATGTCAGAAGTGATTCACTATCCCTATTTATTTGCAGGTTATCTGGCTTTGTTTTTTACGGCTTTAAATTTACTGCCCATAGGTCAGCTCGATGGAGGACATGTGGTTTTTGGCCTTAGTCCCAACCACCATCGCTGGATATCCCTTGGTGCTTATGTTATGTTTATTGCTTATGCAGGGATAGGGGTTTTAAGCCCTTATGCAGCCGTTGAAGATCTGATGTTATGGATTCCTCTGTATTTAGGGTTTCTTTTTATTTGCTTGAGCAAAACCGGTCTAAATCTTCAAAATCGAATTACCCTTGCTCTTTGTTTGGCTGCCTTTCAATATGCTTTTGTTTTCTTCAAGCCAGAAGTTCAAGGCTATCAGGGTTGGCTTTTTTATGCCTTTTTACTGGGAAGAGTGATGGGAGTGAAGCACCCTGAGGTGACGGGCAGTTATCAATTGGATAAAGGACGTAAACTAGTTGGGTGGATTGCAATTTTGATTTTTGCACTTTGTTTTTCTCCCAGGCCTTTTATCATCACATAAAAAAACTCCCCGAAGGGAGTCAGTAATTAAAGGTTTCTGTAAGCTAAGATGCCTCCTAGCGTATTTCGTACGCTGGTAAATCCTTTGGATTCAAGGAATTTTTTGGCATTTCCGCTTCTTGCACCTGATCTGCAGTGTACGATGATTTCAGCGTCTTTGTATTCCTCCAGTTCGTCCAAACGGGTAGGCAAATCAGCTAGTGGGATATTCTTTGCACCGAGATTGTCATCTTCGTATTCCCACTCTTCTCTTACGTCTATAAAAACGAATTTCTCATTGTTGTCCAGTCTGGACTTTAACTGTTCTACTGTGATATCTTCCATATATTTATTGAACTAATATTCTGTATGATTTCATGCCCTTCTCTGTGGTCAGGTTCAAGACATAGATCCCTGGGCGCTGACCGTTAAAATTAACAATTTCTCCTTTGTCAGAAAGTTGATGCTCCAGAAATATCTCCCTTCCGAAAGAATCAAATACTCTGATCTCACTGAAAACACCTTCTATATTCAAGTATGATTCCACTGGGTTTGGATAGATGGATAGGGGCTCCTCAGGGTTCTCTGTTTCTTCAAATTCAGGCTGTAGGGAGACATGAGGACGTATCATCAAGGCTCCATTGACTTCCTCGTTTTGCACCCATTCACCCACCACGTTGTAATAGAGCTTGTCTCCTTGCTCATTGGTTTTGTCCAGCCCTACGTGTATAAAGTCGTTAGAATACTGTGTGAAACCAATATAAAAAGCACCATTTACGCTAAGATTGGTGTCAAGTGAATAATAGGCATAAGACTGATCCGGATCAAATTCAGGGATCAGTTCTTCTCTTATAAAAATCGGATCCTGATCCAGTTCTTTCCAGACCTGAATATCTACAGCTTGATTGGCTTGTCTAGGATTTGTAAATTCTATAGAAATCCCTTTGATATACACTTCTTCTGGCGTCTCGTATTTTATAGCTAGCTGCCCAGATCTTTGATTAATCCCAGCGGCGTAATCCGCCTGTCCCCGGTCATAGGCAAAGAAATCCATCAGTTTAAACTCACTGACCACGGTGTCGTTTTGTGCGAAATTAACACCTGCGTAAAAGCTGGTATCCTGCTCCTCAACGCTAAAAAGCGGACCATCACCCGAAGTCAAAAATGTACGGATCTGCAGGCTGGTTGCTTTGGCTGGAACTGGGATTTCGGTGAACTCCAGACTTTCAAAGGATCTCCTTTCTAGCGCATTTGGCACCGGGTTAAATGGAGTATTGGAATTGATAGGAGTGAAGGTCTGGCTGGAAGGATCTGTGATGGACATAGAATATTCCATAGACCGAAATCTGTTCTCCAGATTGTTGAATTCATTGGATATGCTGCCCCACATTTCCTCTTGATTGTTTTCCAATAGAGCCAGGGGATAGGCAGCGAAATCGCCTAACCGTAAGCGATTTGGCTGCGTAAGTGACCTGTCCAAATAAAACAGGTCAGCTTCAGATCGGTTGGAGTTCAGGTACACATAGTCTATCAACCAAGAGTCAAAGGGGCCGCTTTGTCTTCCATTGGCAAAAAACCGAAACTGAAAATCCTCGCTTTGCCAAATCGGTAAAATCCGTACGATCTCCTGTTTGAAATTTTCCCGATCTAATGCTACTCCTCCAAATTGTGTCCAGATACTGATCCAATTGCCTTCCGGGTCTTTGACCTGCAAGGTCAGCTGATCATTTTCATCCGGAAGTTCTGCTCTTCCTCCTGCCTGCCAAAAGAAACTAAGGTAAAGGGTCTCACTTTCTTGGTCTGAGAGTCCCGAAAGGTCAAAAGGAGCTGAGGTCAGCGAGTCCGTCTCTCCCTGGTCTATCTGTGTAAGGGAATAGGGCGTTCCATTTTGATCTACACCGTCTAAGAGCACCATGCCTACAGAAGGAGCAGATAGCCCAATAGTTTCTGTGTAGGATGCTCCTGCTATAGTCCATTTCAATGTATCCAGACCTTGAGAAAAATCATCCCAAAAGGGTAGACTGTTGGTGGTATGGAGGCGCAAGCCTGCCTTAGGTATGCTTGAACTTGCAATTTTTTGATGTTGAACTGCTCCAAGTTCCACTAGCTGGGCCTGAGCCCAAAAAGCGCTTAAAAAGGCTGCTGTAAAAACAGCGGTTTTAAATATGGAACATTTAGTGATCATTCAACTCAAAAATTTTCTTTGGCAATCCACAGATCAATCAGCTCACCGGTTTTTACCTGAAGTGCTGCTTCTGGAGACTGACGCAATACCTGGCCTACTTCTACGGAGTCTGTGTCAACGTAGTATTTTTCGCCTACTCTTAGGCTGGATCCTAGGATTAAAAACTCTGCTTCCACTTCGTCCATTCCCGTAAGATCGGGAACAGATAGGATCTGATTTCCCAGTCCATCGCCTACCACCAGGTCAATTCTAGCGCCCTTCGGCACTTCAAAACCTTCAGGTACATTTACTCCACGGTATTTTTGCTCCAGCACCACATTGATCCCAATGTCCGGAACATACACGATATCTCCTCTTTCCAGACCCATATTTGATAAAATCTCCTGCACGTTTTTCAGCTGAGAATTGACCAAGTTAGGCATTTTTAGCATGGGAGCATTTCTGGCATTTAGAGTCAGGTAAATGGTCTTTCCGCTTTTTACCTGAGCATTGGGATCTGGGATCTGCTTGAGGATCGCCATGGGCTTCATATCAGCATTGAATCCCGAGTCTATAGATACTTCGTACTGTAAATCTGCCCGGTCCAAAATATTCGCCGCCTCATCATATGTGTAGCCAGAGAGATCCGGAACTGAGACAGTTTCACCATGATTGGTGTACATAGGCAGGTACATTTTCAGAAACAGAAAACCCAGTAAGAAAGAAAGTCCAATAATGATGACGAGGTGAATGAATATCTTTTTCAAGAGTGTGAATTAATGGGTACTAGGAAAATATAATACGCTAAAGATAAGCTGGAAAATCAATCCTCACAAAGTAGCAAGGAATCTGATTCGCTGATTTCTCATGGCAAAAAATAAGCCGAAGAGTATAGCTTCGGCTTATTTTTATCAATTTATCAGCAGTCGCCGGGTTTCCCTGATCGAATTGCTGGTGACTTTCACGATATATACGCCTTTGGAAAATAAGTCTGTACTGAAAGTATACGTTTGGTTCAAGGTGTTCGGGTAGTTGATGTCCTGAAGCACTGCCCCGGTGACAGAAATCACCTGAATATTCACTTCTTCGTACGCTGGTAGATTAAAGGCTAGGTTGAATACCTCTGTTGCAGGGTTAGGGAACAAAACCATTCGGCCTTCCGCAGGAATTACCGGATTAGGATTCGCTCTGAGAAACAGTTCTATATTGTCCAGATAGAGCGGGTTATCTGTTGGAGAAATTCCATCTGCCACAAAAGCTAACCTCACTTTAGTGCTTCCTGTTCCAGCAAACTCAGAGAGGTCTACATATTTTCGAGTTCCAGTACCCAGGGAGTTTGGATTGGTAGGATCAAGGTTTTGATTTACCAATTCGGCACCTCTCGCTGACCAAACTTCCGAATAAGTCAGTCCCCCATCTACACTGGCTAATAGTCTCAATCGTGCATTTTCATTAGCTCCCAAAGTGCCTGCATCAAAGAAAATACTGGCCTGAGGACTGCTGGAAAGGTCGAAAATAGGCGTGCCAAGCCAGTAACTTTGTCCTGCAGCTCCAGAGGGGAGAGTATAGCTGGAGTTTATGGCCGTGCCTGTGTTTGAAATCATCTCCCAACCTTCAGCGTCTGATTCTGGATTGATAGCAAGCCAAGGGGAGATGCCGTTTTCGCCTTCAAAGTTTTCTCTCCAGGGAACAGTTACTACCGAAGAATCCACAAGAGCATATCGGTTCAGACTGTCGGCATTATTTCCATTTTGGTCAAAATTCGGCCTGCTGATTTTTACAAAAATCTCATTTTTTCCATTTTCTGTAGAAACCTCACTTTGCAGGGTGAATGACTCATTTGGTTCAAAATTAGCTCCACTGGCTACCAGGGTTAGTGGATTGGAATCATTGGTGCTTTTCGAAAATAGGAAAGTAGAGATCGGCAAATTGCCTGTGTTGGTGATTTGCACGTTCTCAGATTCATGTGTTCCATCTGAAATCGGGCTGGGACTGAGTAAGCTATTGAGTTGAAGGTTGTAGTTAAATTCTTCATTAGGAAGAATTCTGATATTCCGAATAAAGACATTGTTGCCATAATTGTTTCCTGCGATCAAGGCTACTCTGACGCTTCCCAAATCTGCAAAGTCACTTAAGTTCACGAGCTCTGTTCTGAACTGGCTATCCTGCGTAGGAAAGAACTCATCCAGGGTAGACGCTGAGGTCTGTAGGCTTTGTCCACTTTTGTCGTAAGGTGCATTGGCCAGGTCAAATGTATTGCCGCAATCTGCTGAAATAGCAACTGTTAATTCATCCTGGAAGCCACTCTGGTCATAAGGAGCATGCGCTACTTCAAACACCAGTTGGGCATTTGGATATACTCCTAAATCGATAATAGGTGATATGAAATAATCCAGTTGACCTGGGGCTTCATACTCATAATTGTTAATATAAATCAGCTGCTGTGCAGTTCCTGAAACGGTTTGATTGACGATTTCCCAAGTGATCGCACCATCTGGATTTTCTATGGTCCAGGGTTCTGGGAAGCTGGATAGGTCTGCCTCATAAGGCAATGCTATAGGTCGCTGCAGTTCCGGACTTGCTGTAAGGGAGTTATTCAATGGATTAGCATCAGCACCATCATTGGTTTCAGTGATTCGGAATTCGATTTCATTGGTGTCTCCAGAGATGCTGAAGCTGTTGAATCCTACGGTCGCTGTTTGTCCGGTGAGTAGATTGAAAGAAAATCTTTTGCTCTCTAGCAAGGTTCCATTTCTCCGCATTTCCACTCTTCCGGATGTCAATCGGTTGTTACCGGCATTTAGTAATACTATGGAAGGCTGGATCAAGGGATCACAGGTATAATCCCCAGGTTCCAGGATTTTTGAGATCGCCAGATCATTATCAGAAAGGATTGGGTCCTGGGTTGCCCGATTATTGATAAGTGTAACCCTTCTTGGGCTATTGGCCAGTACTACCTCAAATCGCTCGACTTGTCCAGCTGTGAATAGGTTCATGCAGGCATCTGGGGTATAATCCATAAAGTTTTGGATCATATCATTAGAATCACAGCTAAACCTAGTTACTGTAGGGGAGCAACTGTTGTTTGAGTTGTCCTGAAGCGGAGTGTCCTCCACAAAATCATCAGCTTCACAACCACCATCTCCCCAGATATGGCGTAAACCAAAAAAGTGCCCTACTTCATGAGTGGCAGTTCTACCTAGGGAAGCAGAAGTGGCATTGCCTCCGGTACCAAAATACCGGTAATCTATAACCACCCCGTCTGTAAGTGCAGAACTTGCCGGGAAATTTAAACCCGGTAAATCTGAAATGGGAAAAGAGGAGTAGCCTATAAATGGGGTAGTCAGTGGCACGACGTACATATTCATATACTCCTCTGAATTCCAATGCTCTACCTGAGCGATGACTGTCACGTCCGTATTGGGATTGTAAGAAGCTTTTGGCCCCTGTGTTCTGGTAATCCCGTTAGTAGGAAGTCCAGAAGGATCCTGCTTGGCTAATATAAATTCTATGTTTGTGCTACCGGCCACAGGCAGAAATTCGGAAGGTGTATTGGCAGCATCGGCATTCAAGCGCTGAAAGTCCTCATTTAAAATCCGGATTTGCTCCAAAATCTGCGCGGTAGGAATGTTGGTCCCCTGTCCTTCAGCTTCCCCGGAGTGTATGACATGCACTACAACGGGAATGAGCATGGGGTCTTCGTTGGTTCGGGCTAGTATGGCAGGTTTGCTTTTTCTAGCTTCTATTTTATCGTCTATCCAGCTTTCAAAAAATGGTTTGGAACCAAAATAGCCCATTTCCTGCTCCAGCTTTTTCTCCAAAATCACATGGGCACACTTTTCATCATGATTGTGCTGCGCTTGATTGGCACTTGTGCTGAATTGAAACTGCTGGGCAAAGGATTGGGAAAAAGTAAAAATAGCTCCCAGGAGGAGCATATTAACCTTTCCAAAAAAGCGTAAACTTTTTTTCATTAAGATTCCGCTTATGCAACTGTTAGATTCACTGCCTCTACCCGGGTGATCTCTGGAATAGCTTTCTTAATGGCTTCTTCTACTCCTGCCTTTAATGTCATGGAGGACATAGGGCAAGATCCACAGGAGCCAAGCATTTCTATTTTCAAGACATTATCTTCTGTTAATTCCACTATCCTTACATTGCCTCCGTCTGCTTCCAGATAAGGTCTTATGGTGTCAAGGGCAGTCTCTATTTGATCTTTCAGTTCAGGTTTCATTTTTTTTAAGCTTTAATTTCTACCACCGAAGTCTTATCCTGTGATGCATTTCTTATGGCAATTTGCCTGGCTACTTCCTCGGCCAGATTCATGTAGGCTTCCTCAGTCAATCCTTCCTTCATCACTGCTGGATATCCAGTGTCCCCGCTTTCTCTGATGCTTTGTACGATTGGTATTTCTCCTAAAAACGGGATTTCATATTTTGCGGCGAGCTTTCTACCGCCTTCTTTCCCAAACAGGTAATATTTATTGTCTGGTAGCTCTTCGGGTGTAAAATAAGCCATATTTTCAATAACACCTAAAACAGGTACGTTAATTTGTGGCTGTAGAAACATGGAAATCCCCTTGTTTGCGTCTGCGAGCGCTACTTTCTGAGGAGTAGTGACGATCACAGCTCCGGTCACAGGCACTGTCTGAACCATGGTCAGGTGGATATCTGAAGTCCCTGGAGGTAAATCTATCAGTAAGTAATCAAGTTCTCCCCAATCCACATCCGAAATAAACTGTTTCAGTGCAGAACTGGCCATAGGCCCGCGCCAGACCACAGCACTGTCTGTAGGAGTAAGAAATCCTATAGACATCATTTTTACTCCATATTGTTCTACCGGGATAATGATATTTTTGTCGCCTACTTTCTTGACGGCAGGTTGTTCCCCCTCAACGTTGAACATGGTAGGGATAGAAGGGCCTGAGATATCTGCATCGATCAGACCTACTTTGGCCCCAAGTTTAGAAAGAGCCACGGCTAGATTGACAGCTGTGGTGGATTTGCCTACACCACCTTTGCCGGATGCCACTGCAATGATATTTTTCACCTGCGGTAAAACTGGTGCTGCCTCCCGAACTGTCGTGACCTGAGAGGTCATAAAAATGTCCCATTCCACCTCTGTTCCAAAGTCACTTTCCAATTCTTCAAGACAATTATTTTTGATCACCTCTTTCAATGGGCAGGCCGGGGTTGTCAATACTACATGGAAGCTTACCTTATTTCCGTTGATTTCGATTTTCTGTATCATTCCCAAAGTCACCAAATCCTTTTTAAGGTCGGGGTCTTGTACTTTGGATAGGGATTTGAGGATATTCTCCTTCGATAACTGCATGGGGTGTTTTTTGAAATTTTGCGCAATTTAGACCTTCTGCGCTTCTAAATAAAATGACTGAGCAAATGTCTTTGCCAGCTTAACTTTGATTAAGAATTTTAAGTTCTGCGATTTTATGCTTTTGTGCCGTGGTAACTGCCAAAACGCAAAAGGAATCTGCAAATCAAATAGGTAATCCGGATTTCCTGCCTACTGAGCAAAGAAATAGAGGCAAGACTAAGTTTCGCATAATCATTTAAAGATCTAAAGTTTTTATCAACCGAGCGATTAACTTTGTTCCTTTGACCGGACCATGAGTATCAGCAAAGACACCACAGATAAAGTTAAGGAAAGAATGGATATCGAGGAGGTGATAGGTGACTATCTTCCTCTAAAGCGGAAAGGGCAGAACCTCTGGGCCAATTGTCCTTTTCACGGGGAGAAGACACCCTCATTTTCTATTTCTCCTGCCAAGCAAATCTACAAGTGCTTTGGATGTGGCAAGGCCGGAGATCCCATTCAATTCATCATGGACATAGAGGGAGTGGGGTTTCAAGAAGCGGTGAAGCATATCGCCGGTCGATATGGGATCGAGGTGGAGGAAGATGAAGCCAGAACTCCAGAGCAAAACCAAGCTCAGAATGAACGGGAAAGTCTACTGATAGCTTTGGGCTATGCCCGTGACTTTTTTGTCAAAAATTTACAGACTGAGGAAGGCAAGTCAATAGGCCTGAGCTATTTCAAAGAAAGAGGATTTTCTCCAGGCATTATTGAAAAATTCGATTTAGGGTATGCGCTTGATGGATGGGATAATTTACTTAAGTCAGCCAAATCTGCCGGCTTTCAGGAGGAAGTGCTACTCAAAGCGGGACTGATACTCCAAAAAGAAGGCGATGCTAGCCGTGTATATGACCGATTCAGAAACCGGGTCATATTTACCATTCACAATATCAGTGGCAAACCCCTTGGTTTTGGGGCTAGGATTCTCACTAAGGATAAAAATCAACCCAAATACATCAATTCCCCAGAAACACCTGTATATCACAAAAGTGATGTGCTCTATGGGATGTATCAAGCCAAAAAATCTATTCGGGAAAAGGATAATTGCTTTCTGGTAGAAGGGTATACCGATGTGATCAGTCTGCACCTCTCCGGAATTGAAAATGTGGTAGCCTCCTCAGGTACTTCCCTGACTGACGGGCAGATCAAGCTGATCAAGCGGTTCACGAATCAGGTGACGGTCTTGTATGATGGAGACGCAGCAGGGATCAAAGCATCCTTGCGCGGCATAGACTTACTGCTGGAGGGAGGGCTGAATGTGAAAGCAGTAGTTTTCCCGGAAGGAGAAGACCCAGATAGTTACTCTAGGAAGGTCGGATCTCAGGCTTTTCAGGAATACCTGGACTCTAATAGTCGGGATTTCATAGGGTTTAAGATTAATCTGTTCAAGGATGAGTTCAAGCGTGATCCTATTCGAAAAGCAGAGGTGATCCGTGAAGTAGTCCAAAGCATAGGCAAGATTCCAGACCCGATTATCCGCTCTGTGTACGTCAAGGAGGCCTCTGGATTACTGGAGATAGAAGAGGAAATCATCCATGCTGAGCTGAACAAATCCCTGCTCAAAACCCAAAAAGAGCAATACAACAAACAGGTAAAAGAAGCGGAGTCTGAAACAGCTTTTGAGGATTTGATGGCTACTGAGCAGTCTTCAGCTACCTCATTTGGGGAGTTACTGAAGATTCAGGAACGGGAAATGGTCCGGATTCTGGTGAATTATGGTACTCAGAAACTGGCAGATGAAGAAATGCACCTTTGCCAATACCTGCTTTCTGAAACCGAAGAGCTGGAATTTACTACTCCTATTTATGCTAAAATTCTGCAACTGTACAGAGAGGCGTTGGTGAAAGGGGAGTTACCTACTTCAGCCTATTTTATTGGTTTGGGAGATCGGGAAGTACAGATGGAGGTGATCGATTTAATTACCATGCGTCATGAAGTTTCTAGTCACTGGGAAGGCACGCATCAAATCATCATCAATAAAGAAAACGATGACCTCACGCTCACAGGGTATAAATCTATCTTGCGACTAAAACGCAAAATGGTGCAGAAGCTCATGGAGGAAGCCAAAGTCAAACTCAGAGATGCTGAGGGCGAGCAGGATAACGAAGAGAAGGTAAATGAATATCAGGTGCTTTATTTTGAACTGAAAAAAGTACAGCTGGAAATCGACAAGGAACTTGGAATAGTGATAGGATAAAACCAAACTTTATTTGGCAACACCCTGTTAAAGATGGGAAAGCTTGTAAATTTGCTTTTCCTATATGTGTATTCAAACCCAAATTTTGTGGAAAAATATATTCTAGATCCGATAGAGGATGCAATAGAAGCCATTAAAAACGGCGAAGTAATCATAGTGGTAGATGACGAGGATAGAGAAAATGAGGGGGATTTTGTCTGTGCGGCAGATACTGTCACACCAGAGATCATCAATTTCATGGCCACTCATGGACGCGGACTGATCTGTGCCCCACTTATTGAAGATAGGTGTGAAAAGTTGGGATTGGAACTGATGGTGGGACACAACACGGCTGCTTTTGAAACTCCATTTACCGTATCTGTGGATCTGATCGGGCATGGCTGCACTACCGGTATTTCTGCTTCTGATAGGGCGAAGACCATCAAGGCCTTGGTGGATGATGCCATTGACCCCAATGAACTTGGAAAACCAGGACATATTTTCCCTTTAAAGGCTAAACGAGGTGGAGTACTGAGGAGAGCGGGGCACACCGAAGCAGCCATTGATCTATCTAGATTGGCAGGGCTTTCGCCCGCGGGAGTTTTGGTAGAAATCATGAATGAGGATGGCACCATGGCCCGTCTTCCTGATCTGGTGGAGGTAGCCAAGAAATTCAATTTGAAGTTGATTTCCATCAAAGATTTGATCGCTTATAGATTAAAACATGAGTCTTTGATCAAAAGAGAGATTGGAGTGGATCTTCCTACCGAATTTGGGGATTTTGAAATGATAGCATTTCGTCAGACCAACACTCAGGAATTACACTTGGCGCTGATCAAGGGAAGTTGGGAAGAAGATGAGCCGGTTTTGGTAAGGGTTCATTCATCTTGTATTACGGGTGACATTTTCGGGTCATGTAGATGTGACTGTGGACCTCAGCTGCACGCTGCCATGCAGATGGTGGAGAAGGAAGGCAAGGGAATGGTCATTTACATGAATCAGGAGGGTAGAGGTATAGGATTGATCAATAAGCTGAAGGCTTACAAACTCCAGGAAGAAGGAATGGATACTGTACAGGCCAATTTGGCACTTGGCCTACCCATGGATAGCAGAGATTATGGCGTTGGGGCTCAGATTCTCAGGGATCTTGGGGTCAGCAAAATCAGGTTGATTTCAAATAATCCGCAAAAGCGAGTTGGTCTTTTGGGGTATGGTTTGGAGATCGTGGAGCAGGTGCCTATAGAAATAGCGCCCAATAAACATAACGAACGCTACCTCACGACCAAACGTGACAAGATGGGACACAATATTTTGAAGTGAAAATCTGTTAACATGCTGTAATATAGCAGTGGATTTGCATCTGAACTTCAACCCAAATTCCCAATCCTCGTTAATTAAAGCATGACTATAACTATGAAAAAGGCAATATTCACCCTTAGCTTTCTCATGATAGGTATAGGGTTCTTACTAGCCCAGGATAAATTTCCTTCCCATCTTTGGCACAAAGGAAATATCTACGGAACAGACGGAGCGGTATATGGTGGGGAAATAAAATATGACCTGGAGAATAACCTCGTTCAACTGAAAGGACAGACCATTTCCACATTTACTGCCTCGAATGTCACCTACTTTGAACTGTTTGACGAAGTGTACGGGGGAATTAGGAAGTTTTTCAGCCTTCCCTATTCTTTGAATAATGATTACGAAGTTCCGGTTTTCTTCGAAGTATTGACAGAAGGGGATGAGATCGCTTTGCTTTGCAGAGAATACATAGCCAGTGACTCCAGAAATATGGGAGGGTACGGTATGATGGGGGCTTATGGGATGAATCCATTCTATGGTCCGCAAAATATGGTAGGTTATAAACTGGCTTTTAACTATTATTTTGTGACTGAAGGAAGAATAGAAAAATACAGTTTGAAGAAAAAAGACCTTTTTGAAATGCTTCCGGGTCACGATGATGAGCTTGATATTTTCATGCGAAAAAACAGACTAGAGCATGACAAGCGCGGCGATCTACTCAGGATCACCGCTTATTACAATGAACTGAATTAAATCTAATGTCAAAACCTTTAATTCTCGTCTCCAATGACGATGGAATAACCTCTAAAGGCATTCGCGTATTGGTATCTGCCATGCAAAAACTAGGAGAGGTGGTAGTCGTAGCACCAGACAGTCCTCAATCAGGCATGGGACATGCGATTACCATAGGCGAAACGCTCAGACTTACAGAAGAAGAAACTTTTCAAGGCATCAAAGCCTATAAATCCAGCGGAACTCCGGCAGATTGTGTAAAACTGGCGAAACATTATATACTTAAAGACCGCAGCCCGGACCTGATTGTAAGCGGGATTAACCATGGGTCAAATACTTCTATTTCGGTTCTCTATTCCGGTACCATGTCTGCTGCGATAGAAGGGGCATTGGAGGGATATCCATCCATTGGATTCAGCTTGTGTGATTATTCCTCTGATGCTGAGTTTTCACATGTGGAGGAATGGGTAGAGAAAATAGCCAACCAAGTATTGCAAAATGGCATTCCCAAAGGCATAGCGCTCAATGTGAATTTTCCTCCTAAGCAAAAAGAGAATATTAAAGGAATCAAAGTCTGCCGTCAAGCCGAAGCAAAATGGCAGGAAGAATTTGATGAGCGAGTGGACCCAAATGGCAGAAGGTATTTTTGGCTTGCGGGAAACTTTGTGAATTTCGATAAGGGTGAGGATAATGACGAATGGGCCATTGCCAATAATTACATTGCTATCGTTCCTTGCCAATATGACCTCACTGCCCATCATGCTATTAGTCAGATGAATAAAAATTGGAATTGGGATGAGTTAAAGTAATCCAGAACGCGATTCCTTTCGTATTTCCTGTTTCAATTGATTGAATTTGGTTAATTTACACCCTCATAACCCAACTTCCTTTTTGAAACGGATATTCTTTTTCGGATTTCTCTTGCCCTTGCTTGGCATTTTAGAAGTTTCTGGCCAAGTCCCTGATACCGACAGTTTGGAAAGAGTACTACCCAATACTGAAGGCAATACCCGATTGGTTTTGCTGAATGAATTGGCCACTTTTCTCCGGGAAACCAAGCAAGAACAAGCTTTAGACTATGCTCTGGAAGCTGAAAAACTAGCCAAAGCTCAAGGAGATAAATCCGAAGAGGCCAAAGCCAAGGAAAATATCGGTTGGATATATTACCGTCAAGGACAGTGGCAAAAATCATTCGACTACTCTAAAGAATCCTATGAGCTGGCTATGGAAGTCGAAGACCTCCAAGAAGCTGCACGGGTACTCAATAACATGGGTGCGCTCTATTATGAGCAAAAAAATTACCCTCAGGCCATAGCACAATTCAAAAATGCTTATCGGCTCAGTGAGGAGGCGGAGGATTTGTACACCACTATCCGCAGTCTGAATAATGTGGCTTACAATTTCACGTTAATTGATGAATTGGACTCTGCTCGCTTCTATGCCATTAAAGCTATTGAAGCAAATGAAGCAGCGGGATCACCCTATTTGACAGCTTTTTCACATCGTGTCATCGGTGATATTTACCTGAAAAAAGCCCAGTTAGATTCTGCTGAATACGTTTTTGAATTGGCGTGGGAAATGGCAGTAGAACAAGGGATTACCTCTTTTCAGGCCAGTATTTTGCACCGACTGGGGAATGTATATCTTACAAATGGGAAAATTGACAAAGCTAAAGCTGCTTTAGATAGGGGGTTAGAGATTTCAGTTGAAAATCAGTACTTGGATGAGCAGTCTAAAAGCCATAAGTATCTGGCCATTTACCATGAAAAAGTGGGGGATATCAATGAGGCATTCAGGCATCAAAAGCTCTACCTACAGCTTTATGATTCGTTGACAGACCAGTCCACAAGAGACAGACTTGCACTGATGCAGGGGATGTTTCAGGATGATTTGAATCAAAGTGAGTTAGATTTACTGTTGGCTCAAAATGAAAATCAAGCAGCAAAGCTGGCATTCAATCGAAGGATTATCATTATCATCAGTGTGGCTGCCATTGTAGTATTGGCTTTGATGATCTGGCTGTATTTTCTGCATAGAAATGTGAAAAGAACGAATACCAAGCTTTTGGACCATCAGAATAAAATCCAGGATCAAAATGCAGATCTCGCTTCCAAATCCATGGAACTGGAAGAGATCAATCAAACCAAGAATAAGTTGTTTTCAGTGATAGGTCATGACCTAAGAGGCCCTGTGGGGCAGGTGAAAACTATTGTGGATTTGTTGATCAAAGGGGAGCTGGATCAAGAGGAGTTTGAAGAGTTATTGAAAAACCTGAATAAGGACGTAGATTCGGTGTACTTTACGTTGGATAATACGCTGAAGTGGTCTATGGCTCAGATGGAAGGCTTCAAAATCAATAGAACTATAGTAAAGTTGAATGCTGTGGTAAAGTCTTCTATTAAACTGCTGGATTCCATGATTAAGGAAAAAGGAATTCATGTGAACAACCAGCTTCAAGGGGATGAGGAGATTTTTGCTGACAGGGATTTGATAGAGGTGGTAATTAGAAATATTTTAAGCAACGCTATCAAATATTCTAACTTGGGTGATGAAATACTGCTGAGTGCTGACTATGATTCAGACTCATGTGTGCTGTGCATCAATGATCAGGGCGTGGGCATGAGCAAGGAGCAACTGGATAAGCTATTGTCAGACGAGTATGTGTTTTCAGGCTCTCAACTGGGAACCAAGCAAGAAAAAGGCTCTGGTCTGGGACTGCAGGTATGCAAGGAGTTCACCCGCTTGAATGGGGGAGAATTGAGCATAGACAGTGAACTGGGCAAGGGAACCAAGATATGCATTAAGCTTCCAGCTGCTTTTTTAGTCAATAATTGACAGATAGTCTGAAGTTAGGAAGTTCTCTAGCGGGATAATTTGTTGGATTATGCCAAGTTCCACCATTACTTCCATAGCGTCATTTAGTTGTTTTCTGGACACTTGAGATTGTGTTTCCCAGGAGGTCTGGGCGATCCACTCATTGACATCTTCCGGCTCCAGCTTGTACTTTTCGGCAATTTCCAGCACCGATGCGCCGCTATCCTGAATCCTGCTTGCTGCTTGGTAAACTTTGTTTCGGAGTTTAAAGATGAGCTGGCCGAATTCTTCCAGGGCCTTTTCCGAAGCAACCATTGCAAAGCAAGGCCAAGGGCTAGGTATCTCCCCGATTCGTTTCATCTCTTTTGAATCTACCCAGGGGTTGGTGGTGAATTTTTCCCAGAGAAACATCTCTGGATGTGCTGCGCGCATGGCTTCCAAAGCTCCGGGCAGATTGTTGACTATTTTAAAATCCAATTGCTCAGCATCCCAGCCTTCTCTTTTGGCAAGAACAAAGGCCATGAGTTGAGAGCCTGAACCCATTCTGCTGATCAGAAATGATGGGCTTTTGATTTCATGTAGTGATTCTACCGCAGAACCTCCATGAAGGTGAATGCCCCAAGTCAGTGGAGACTTCACATGCAGCCCGATCATTTTGGATGGATTTCCTGATTCAAAATCTTTAAGAAAACTTTCCGTAAGCACTATCGCCAAATCGGTCCGGTCTTCCCTCAAATCCTTGTTCATCTGACCTGACCCACGGGATTCATCCCTCCATTCCAGGTGAATGCCTTCCTTTTCGAAAGGCTGTTCTGCTATTACTTTTTTCCAAGGAAAATTAAAATGCTCAGGAACTCCGGTTATTCTTAATGTCTTCATGTCTAGAGGCTATGTAGACCTCAAATTTAGATTATTCCGCATAGATTGATTAAGGATTTAGAAGATTCTTCAGAAAATAAGGAAGAGTCTAAAGTTGAAATCGATTGCATGCAGATATTTGCCCTTGGAGATGAGATTTTAGAAATGGAAGTGGGCTATTTTATCTTAGGGATTTATATCTTTGGAACAAAGGAGTGAAACAAGGCCGATTAGCGGTCATGAAACCAGAAATAAACAAACCTTATAAACATGAAATTTAAACCTGGAGTAAAATACGGTGAAGAGCTTAAGGATCTTTATGCTTATGCTAAAGAGAATGAGTTTGCAATGCCAGCAGTAAATGTGATCAATACCAATTCGGTAAATGCGGTAATGGAAACTGCCAAGAAATTGAATTCTCCTGTGATTATTCAGTTTTCCAATGGTGGGGCTCAATTTTTCGCAGGAAAGTCTCTTCCTAATGATAAACAACAGGCAAGTATCGCAGGTGGAATCTCTGGAGCACATCACGTGCACCTGATGGCGGAAGCTTATGGTGTACCGGTTATTTTGCATACCGATCACGCTGCAAAGAAATTGTTGCCTTGGATAGATGGTCTTTTAGATGCAGGCAAGGCATATTATGCCACGCATAAGAGACCTTTGTATAGCTCTCATATGCTGGATCTATCAGAGGAGCCTTTGGAGGAAAACGTGGAAATCTCTTGCAATTACTTCAAGGAATTTGCGAAGCTGGATATGGCTATCGAAATCGAACTTGGGGTAACCGGGGGTGAAGAAGACGGAGTGGATAACACCGATATTGATTCATCCAAGCTTTACACGCAGCCAGAAGAAGTGGCTTATGCTTATGAGCATTTGAAGAAAATTGATGATTTGTTCACTATAGCTGCGGCTTTCGGTAATGTTCACGGAGTTTACAAGCCTGGAAACGTAAGTTTGAAGCCAATTATTCTGAAAAATTCTCAAGATTATATCAATGAGAAATATGGCACGACTGGTAAGCCTTTGAACTTTGTGTTCCATGGTGGCTCAGGATCCTCAGTGGAGGAAATCAGAGAAGCAAATAGCTATGGCTCCATCAAAATGAATATTGATACCGATATGCAGTGGGCATTCTGGGAAGGAGTATTGAATAACTATAAGCAGCATGAAGGATACCTTCAGACGCAGTTGGGGAATCCTGACGGTCCTGAAAACCCGAACAAGAAGTATTACGATCCAAGAAACTGGTTGCGTAAGGGTGAAGAGAACTTTGTGAAGCGTCTAGAGCTTGCATTTGATATGCTAAATGCAGTAAACAGAAACTAGTCTCCGTTCACTAGACATTAAAAAAAGTCACCTGAAAAGGTGACTTTTTTTGTTGGAGAGTATTGTTTTTCTTCCGTAGTGTATATCAGGTGGACAAGATCTTCGCTACTCGGAAGTCGTCCTCATCCACTGATTTATCATCCACAATGGCTTTTTTGATAGGAGTATAGACCACTTTATTATTAATCAATCCGGCCATAACGTCGTATTTCCCTTGAAGCAAGCCTTCTACCGCTGCTACACCCAGTTTAGAAGCCAGCAATCGGTCATAGGAGCTCGGAGATCCGCCTCGCTGTAAATGCCCCAGGATGGTGACCTTTATGTCGTAGTATGGGAGGTGTTTTTCTACCAAAGAGGCTATTTCTGTAGCTCCACCACTTTTTCCGCCTTCGGCTACGATCACAATGTTGGAGGCTTTTTTGGCCTTGGTTCTGATTCTTAATTTGTCTACCAGGTGCTCTATAGGCATTTTCTTTTCCGGTATCAAAATGGCTGCTGCGGCACTTCCAATTCCAGCATTAATCGCGATAAAACCAGCATCTCTACCCATTACTTCTACAAAGAATAGTCTATCATGGGAGGTAGCTGTATCACGGATTTTGTCTATGGCTTCTATCGCTGTATTACAGGCCGTATCAAATCCAATCGTAGAATCTGTACCCGAAAGATCATTATCTATAGTGCCGGGGAGTCCTATGGCCGGAATCCCAAATTCCTTGTAAAAAAGATGTGCTCCCGTGAGTGAACCGTCACCACCGATTACCACAAGTGCATCTATGCCATGACTTTTTAAGTTTTCATAAGCAGTTTTTCGACCTTCCGGAGTACGGAACTCAGCACTTCGGGCAGATTTTAGAAAAGTACCTCCTCTTTCGAGCACATGAGTGATATGCTTGGAATCCAGTCTTTTGATGTCATTCTGGATCATACCTTCATATCCTCTGTAGATCCCGTACATTTCCAGGTCATAGTATATTCCAGTTCGTATGACGGCACGAATTGCTGCATTCATTCCTGGGGAGTCTCCCCCAGAGGTAAGTACACCTATTTTTTTGATGGTTTTAGGTTCCATTATAAGGTTTGAGTTAGGGCTTTAAACATGAGATCAGCTGAGGCTGGGTTAGTGGCCAAAGGAATATTGTGAACATCACATATTCTCATTAGCATTTGCACATCCGGCTCGTGAGGGTGCTTATCTAGCGGGTCTCTGAAAAACACCACCATGGCCAATTCTTTCTCAGCAGCCAGTGCGGCTATCTGTGCATCACCGCCATAGGGGCCGGATAAAAGTTTCTGGACATTAAATCCTGACTTTTCTATATGCGAACCCGTAGTGCCTGTGGCTACTAGTTGTACATCTGCCTGATGGAGTCTTTCTTTGAATCCACTTAAAAAATGGACCATGTCGGCTTTTTTACCATCATGGGCGATCAGTGCTATTTTCATTGATTGAGGTCTAATAGGTTTGAGTCAAAGTTAGGAAAAAATCTTTCCCTGATAACTCTTAAAGGGTACATTTAAAGACTTCTTAATTTTCCGTTAAATCATTTTTTCCAAATACAGCAGGAAGGTGTATTCCAAAGCGAGCTCCTTCAGGGAGTTAAATCTACCGGAGGCTCCACCATGGCCAGCTTCCATGTTGGTGTGCAGGAAAAGCAGGTTGGCATCGGTTTTCATTTCCCGGAGTTTGGCGACCCATTTAGTGGGTTCCCAGTATTGCACCTGGCTATCGTGAAGTCCGGAAGTGATGAGCAAATGCGGGTAATCTTTGGGCTCTACATTGTCATAAGGAGAGTAGGACAGCATGTATTCGTAGTACACTTTGTCTTTAGGGTTCCCCCATTCCTGAAATTCTCCTGTAGTCAAAGGAATGCTTTCATCAAGCATAGTAGTCACCACATCTACAAAAGGTACCGCAGCAATCAACCCATTAAAGATCTCAGGACGCATGTTCATGACAGCTCCCATCAGCAGGCCACCTGCACTGCCTCCCATGCCATAGAGGTGCGGAGCTGAGGTGTACTTTTCGGCTATTAAATGCTCCGCGCAGCTGATGTAGTCTGTGAAGGTGTTTCTTTTGTTGAGCATCTTGCCACTCTCATACCAATTCCTCCCCAGATCCTCTCCACCTCGAATATGAGCGATCGCAAAGACAAATCCACGGTCCAGTAAGCTCAACCTGCTACTAGAGAAGTATGCTTCTGTGCTAAAACCATAAGAGCCGTATGAATAGAGCAATAGGGGATTTTGTCCATCGGCTTTGAAAAGGTCGATTTTGTAAACCAGAGAAATAGGAACCATGGTTCCGTCGCTTGCTTTAGCCCAGATTCTGGCAGAAGTATAAGCACCAGAGTCGTACCCCCCAATGATTTCCTGCTGCTTCAGCAATACCTTCTCCTGCGTGACCATATGGTAATCATAGGTGCTAGATGGAGTTACCAGGGAATTATAGCCAAATCTGAGGAAGTCGGTATCAAATTCAGGGTTAGTGCTGATCCAGGCGGTATAGGTCTCGTCATCAAATTCGATGGTATGAGCAGCCGTACCATCCCATGGGGTGACGTTGATCTTGCACAATCCATTGCTTCTCTCTTGAGTCACCAGAAAATTAGCGAAAATATCAAAATCCTCCAGCAACACATGCTCGCGATGAGGGATCACATCTTCCCAGTTATCTAGGTTGGGCGAGTGGACTGGAGCTTTCACCAGTTTGAAATTCTGAGCCAGATGGTTGGTTCTGATCCAGAAATGATCCTCAAAATGATCCACAGCATATTCTAGGTGGGGGATTCGCTCTTGAAGTAATTGAAAATCACCTTTGGGCTGGTCAGCTTCCAGAAACCTGATTTCCGAAGAAATGGAGCTTTCAGAGTGAATAAGCAGGAATCTCTCTGATTTTGTTTTGTGAATGATACAGCTAAACTCCTCATCTTTTTCCTCATAAACCAAAAGGTCCTCGGCTACATCGGTGCCCAATCTGTGGGCATAAATCTGATAGGAGCGGAGGGTCTCAGGATGTTGCTTGGAATAAAAAAGTGTTTGATGATCTGCCGCCCAGGCAAAGTTTCCTGTGATTTCAGGTATTTGATCTTCCAGGATTTCTCCGGTTATAAGATTTTTGAAGTGTATGGTGAAGATTCTTCTTCCCACTTCATCTGCGGCAAATGCCAGTGTGCTGAGGTCAGAAGTACCCGCAGTACCGCCCACTTGGTAAAAAGCCTTTCCTTCTGCCAGTTGGTTTACATTCAGAAATACTTCTTCCGGAGCGTCTAGACTACCTTTTTTTCTGCAATACAATGGGTATTCAGCGCCTGTTTCATATTTGACATACCAGTAATAGCCGGATTTTAGATAAGGTACACTTTGGTCGTCTTCTTTGATTCTTCCTTTTATTTCCTGAAAAAGCTGCTCCTGAAATTCTTCCGTGGATTTGAGTGTCTCTTTGAGATAGCTGTTTTCTGCATTTAGGTATGCTATTACATCCGGATTTTCTCTTTCACGCATCCAGTAATAATTGTCTATGCGCTGATGTCCATGGGTTTCTAAAAGTTGGGGTATTTTTTTGGCTTTGGGTGCCTGCATATATTTTTATTTTATGTATATCTGCTTTTCTGCCAGTAAAGAGGCAAAAGCAGTATAGGGTATGTTAAACTTAAGAATTGAGGCCACTTCAGCCTGTCCCGCTCCTGCGGGAATCTTCGGTCACTTGTACTGAGCGAAGGCGTAGTATCGGTATTCTGGCCGGATGAGCAGAGAAATATGGGTTGCTGGCATCATTCCGTATATTCATGTTTTATTTTTTTTCGCTGCAATGTTAATCAAAAATATGGGCTTAGAGTTCTTCTAAATCCTGTAAAAATGGTTAAGGATGACATTTTATTGTGAATATTCTTAGGTTAAATTAATAGGGTGCTTGCGAGAAAAGATTTTTTTCTGGATTTTCCATAAATAATTCAATCATTTAACTGGATACTTATGGGATTCTTAAAAGAGTTTAAGGAATTTGCTGTAAAAGGCAATGTAATCGACCTGGCAGTCGCGGTAATTATAGGTGGTGCCTTTGGCAAAATTGTGGCTTCCTTTGTTAAGGACATTGTCATGCCACCTATAGGAGTGATGCTGGGAGGGATGAGTTTTACAGATCTGGCCATTGTGCTAAAAGAGAGTAGTGTAGGACCTGCAGGAGAGGAACAAGGTCCCGTGCTCCTGACCTACGGTATTTTTATTCAGAATGTAGTGGATTTTATTATTGTTGCTTTCGTGATTTTTATTGCGATCAAAGGGGTAAACAGTATGAAGAAAAAGGAGGAAGCCAAACCTGCTCCTCCACCGGCACCACCAAAATCGGAAGTCTTGCTAGAAGAAATCAGGGATCTTTTGAAAAAAGACCAAGCATAAAAAAAGCGGCCTCAAGCCGCTTTTTTTATTCCTTATTATCTTCTCTTCGTCTTTTCCAAATGTGCCTTGCAAAGTCTCTGGAGACTTCATTGAGTTGTATGATTTGATTGTAACTTAGTATATCTGATAAATCCTTGACCAATTTTTCTTCATCCAGAATCAACTGTCTTTGTATCCCAAATTTTTTAGAAATCCTAGATTTAGCTTCAGCTTCACTTAAGTTAAGGTCCTTTGTTCTACCCAGTTTGGACATTTCGTGTAGTTGTTTGCCCCTTGATTCATTGAAAGCATTGTAGATGGGCCAGAACTTTTCCGCTTGCTCAGGCGTGAGATCCAGCCGGGTGGTGATGAAGGCTACTCTGGCGGATTCCAGCTTTTCTCTATCATATCTGTCATCATCTCTTTGGGCTTGGCTAGATCCAGCAAGTATCAAGAAAAAGCCGAGTAGTAATAGGTGTTTTTTCATCTGTTTAAAATTTGATATTTAAAGGTCAGATGGAATCTCGCATGGTTGATAATCATCCCTATGTGTGTCGTTTTCGACATGCTCGATTTCATGTGATTATAATTGTTTTTCTAAAGTCTCGCTCCTGCATGGTGAAGGGTAAACATACCCGGGTGTAGAGGTTGTTTTTTCAAGACTTTATAGATTTTAGTACCAGATCATTTCCTCTTCTAATTCTGCATCCACTTCAAATACCATTTCTTCAGCGATGATTTCGTCCAATATCTGCTCAGGATTGTCTACCATACCGAGTACATCCTCTGCCGACCAATATTGGCTTTCTATGTAGAGGCTTACCTCCTCATCCATGGATACTTCTTCGAGTCTTGGATTGGAGTCATTGAGCTGCCATACAGCAAAGCTCACTAGGAAAATAGCAACCGCTGCTGCATAATTCATCCATTGTATTGACCGGGTAGGTTTGGTCTTCTCCAAGATCTGATCTGGAAGCTGATCAAAGTAACCTGCTGGTGCCTTGAAATCTTTGATTTTTGGAATGGATCGTTTCATAGTAATATTTAGACCTTGATTTTGTCCAATAGTTTATTCATCTCTTAAGGATTGTTCAATTTTTTTTACTGCATGGTGGTAACTGGCCTTCAGTGCACCTACAGATGTACCCGTTATTTCAGCTATTTGCTCGTAAGTGAGCTCTTCCTGGTATTTCAGATGAAAGACCAATCTCTGCTTGTCTGGAAGTGTGAGAAGTATTTTCTGAAGTAGCAATTGAATACTGTCTCCGTCCATGCTGTCGGAATGGTCCAGGTAGTTAAGGAGTTTTTCCTGATGATCTTCTATGGAGAAGAAGTTACGCTTCTTTTTTTTCTCCAGAAAATTCAGGGATTCGTTGGTGGCAATTCTGTATAACCAAGTAAATAAACTGGACTGTCCCTGGAAATTACCAATATGCTTGTGTGCTTTGATGAAGACATTTTGGGTGACATCATCTGCATCTTCATGAATCAGCACCATGCGGCGCACCACATGGTAGACACGTTTTTGGTAAGCCAGGATTAACTTCCTAAAACCCAGATCCCGGGATTGGGGATTATGTATGAGTTGGATAATTTCTTGGTCACCATCGTGCTTCATTCTTGTTTTAGACCCAAGTTAGAGAAAAGGGTTTAGACTGGTATGGGGGTTTTTGCTTATACCCTTGATTTTCAAGAAGAAAAATCTACAATTGCCCGGCCTATCCACATGGGGTAGTATAAAGTCACTTCTTTAGATTTCTAGAATATAATCTAGAATCCCAGCATTTTTTCCTTTTGGTCGCGTGACTAGTAGGGGGATTTCATCATTGGATCGGATCAAGCGTTCGGCTATGCTACCTATAAATAAAGCTGTGGCTGCAGTACGTCCTTTAGCTCCAATAATGATTCCGTTTGCGCCCACTTCTTTTGCTTTGGATACTATTTCCTTGGCCACATCATCGTTACTGTCCTGGGTATAGATAGGAGTGATTGATATTCCTTTGGTATCTATTTTCCGAATGAATTTCTTGTAATTGATTTCCGCATGCATGCGCATGATCTCCGTAAACTCCTCATAACTTTTGCCGGTGAAGTGATACCCGGAAGGTACAGAAAATACATTTTGGCAGATGATTTCTACACCGCCATGCTTTGAGGCGATCATGATGCCCTCTTCAAGTGCATCTTTAGAATATTCTGAAAAATCACTGGGAACCAATAGTTTATTTAAAATAACTGGAGCAAATTCCGGAACAATCAAAAGCGAGCAACTAGCCCGTCTGGCCAGTCGAAGTGAGGCTACACCTGACCCTGGTAGTTTGATTTTTCTTCCGATCAGGATCATGTCTGCTGACTTTTCCTCGGCTAGTTTGAGGATTTTTTTCGAAAGTGAGCCTTCTTTGACTATGTAGTTTAGAGAAACTCCTTTGGGGTCTGGGAAAAATTGCTTCACGGCTGACTCCATGGCTTCTTGCCTTTCGTTTACCATGTTCTCCACCAGATTGGGAAACTCCTGAAGTACCTCCTTGGGGATACTTAAGTTTTTAATCACATTTACGAAGTAGATTTTTTTTGTTTGATTGACTTTAGCGATGAAGGCAGCGTGCTGTAATAAGGTCTGGTCCAAAGAGGTCTGATCCAGACAAACAATCAGTTTTTTAATCAAATACATAAAGTGTCAGGAGATTTAGAATTACAAATTTAAGTTTAAAATAAGAAAATGTATGAAGAAAGCAGAAAATATTGTTTCGAGATTAAGAGTTGGTTCAGTCATTTTCAGATTCCTAGCTAGGTGAAAATGATTTGAGTGAAATTTAATTCTGAAATTTCAGCAATAAACACTTATGAATCAGTCCCAATAGCATACATTATCGTAATCATCTGGATGATTTGCCAACCTGCCATGTAATAAATCGTATATTTGCACTGTCCGGGTCGCTGACATGTTCAAACTTCACAATTATCAAAATTACCGAGTGAAGCCCTTCCCAAAAACAGGCCTCATCCTGCACCTGCGGGACCTCGGCTCGAAAGAGTCAGGATAACAGTGGAAGTTTGCGGTTTTCAGGCAGCTCAAATCTTGTCTTATAGGAGGTTTGTAACACTCTAAGATCCGGACTTTTTTATTCTACTTTTTACCCATTCCCATTCAGCTGATCCTACTCCTATTAATCTAGAGCTGATCAAATACAAGCCCAGGACCAGACTGCTCGTAAGGATTATACTCAAAATAGGATGACCGGAAAAAATATCAAAAACCGCAGGGATTAAGGCAATTATTCCCACAAGGGAGATTTTTAATGTTTCGCTGGAAAAAGGATCAAAACCTAGCTTGATTTTAAGAAACAGATATTTCACCAGATTAAACAGAAACATGACTACTACAGATGCCAAAGCAGCTCCTTCTATCCCAAATTCCGGAATAAGAAGATAATTCAGTGCTATTATCATCATGCTCATGATTATGGTGGCAAATAGGTTGAAGTGATAATGTTTGGAGAAAACCAGGATTTCACTATTGACCGAAAATACTACATCACATAGCTTTCCCAAGCCTATCAATATGACCACATATTTGCCTTGCTCATAGATCGCCCGATTGGGGATAAAGTAATACAAAGCATCAAGGTTTGCACATATTCCAATGAAAAGGAGCAGGCAAATGTAGAGTTGCCTATTAGACACCTGCTGATAAAGTTTATTTATTTCCCTTAGGTTGCCAGTGGAGAAATGATCAGAAATGACCGGCATGACCACTTGGGAAATCGCCCTTCGCGGAAGTTCAATGACCAGTGCCATACTAAAAGCTATGGTGTAGATAGCGTTGGCTTCCAGGCTAATCATGGAACTTACCATGATGCTGTCTATTTTCATGATCAAGGTAGAGGCCGCGGTGGCTAAGAATGTGATGAGGCTGAATTGCACAAAGGAACTGCGAAATCCTTTTGGGAAGGTATTCCAGCTGAAATCCAGCTTCAAAACTCCCAGCCAAAGTAAATACACCAGCATAGCTAGGAATGCCAAACCATACACCAGCACTAGTGCCTGCATGACCTGAGGAAAGCTGAGCCACTTCAACAGGTATAACCCAACCAGTATTCCCGTGAGTAATCTCAGGAATACTTCCCTCACCAAGGTGGGAACAGCTACCTTGACATAGGAGCGGCTATAGGCATCTAAAATACTGCTTAGTAGCGCAAATAGCGTAATCAGCAAAACCACTCCCAAAAAGTCAATAACAGCGGGTGAGTTGACGGCAAATAAGGAAATGATTTGCGCTTTGAAACCTAAGAAAATGGTACTGACTAGGGCAAAACCCAGCATGGAAAAAAGCAGTCCATAGCTTAGAAAAGCAGATTGATTGGTTTTGAGCTGGGGGAAAAAGCGTGTGATCCCATGTCCTACTCCCAGCTGTGCAAATGGAACGAAAAGTAAGCCTAAGTCCTGTATGGTCCTGAAGGTTCCCAGTTCGGAAGCATCCAGGGCATAAGGATACAGCCAAAGCACATTCACGTAGCCTATCACTACACCCAAATAAGAAAAAATGGTAGTTTGAATACTTTGCTTGGCTACTTTACCCATGAGCTTAAAAGTATCAAAAAATCAGGAATAAGAAATCAAATTGGGCTGCATTCAAGGTTTGGCGCACTTGTCACATCCAGCATTGGATTTGGATTTGAAGAAATACTTCTTCACCAAAAAACCTAAGGCTACTAAAACAATTACTCCAACTAGAATTTCTTGCCACATGTTTAAGAAAGAATTTGATAAACTATAAATGCGGATACATAGGCCAGTACGGTCATGTAGGCGGTTTGTATCAAAGGCCATTTCCAGCCTTTTGTCTCTCTATATACTACGGCCAAAGTGCTCATACATTGCATGGCAAAGGCATAAAACACCATCAGCGAAAATGCTGTGGCAGTGGTATAGACTTTTTCACCTGTTTCTGGGTTAACTTGCTGATTCAGCTTTTCCCTAATGGTCAGCTCGTCTTCAGTGTCCGAACCTATACTGTAAATAGTAGCAATGGTGGATACGAAAACTTCTCTGGCAGCAAAGGAGGTGATTAAGGCAATTCCTATTTTCCAGTCATATCCGAGAGGTTTGATCACTGGCTCTATCGCTCTTCCCATGATTCCTATAAAGGAGTTTTCCAATAGGAGAGATGCGGTTTCATTTTCCACCTCAGCTATTTGCTCAGGACTAGCTTGTTCTAATTTCACTACGCTTTCTGCACGGATTTGGTCCATCCGCTCTGGTGGTCCGTAGGAAGCCAATACCCACAGGATAACTGAAATCGCCAAGATTACCTTCCCTGCTTCCAATACAAAGGTCTTGGACTTGTTATACATGGTCAGCAGAACATCCAGCCATCTCGGAGCTCGGTAAGTAGGGAGCTCCACCATGAGGAAGCTTTTTTCATCTGACTTCAGGATCTTCTTCAATATAATGGCAGTAAACAAAACTCCCACTACTCCCAATATGTATAGGCCTAATAATGCTACCGCCTGCAAATTGATAAAACCAAGTACGGTTTCGCTGGGTACTACTAGCCCTATCAAGATCACGTATACCGGTAAGCGAGCAGAGCAACTCATCAGCGGAGTTACCATTATAGTGATGATTTTTTCCTTCCAGTTGCCAATATTCCTAGCAGCCATCACACCCGGGATGGCGCATGCCACACCAGAAACCAAAGGAACTATACTTTTGCCATGCAGACCAAAAGGACGCATCCATCTGTCCATCAGAAATACTACCCTGGACATGTAACCGGTGTCTTCCAGAATAGCCAGAAAGCCAAATAACATGGCTATTTGAGGGATAAATATCACCACCCCGCCTATTCCGGGAATAATTCCTTCTGTAATTAAGCTGCTTAGAGGGCCCTCTAGCAAAGCATTGGATACCCATCCGGCAAGGTCTGCAAAGAAGCCGTCGATTAAGTCCATAGGAACTGATGCCCATGCAAAAATGGCTTGAAAAATGAGTAGCAGGATTGCTCCAAATATGAAATACCCAAAAACGGGATGGAGCAAAATCTTATCTATACCGGCTTCCTGCTTTTGGGTGGGGGATTTGACTACAGTCTTTTCTACGATCTCATTGATCTTTTGGTATCGAAGGGAGGTCTCTTCCAGTTGGGCGGCCTCCATGTCGAAATTATGGCTGGCTACAAGTTGGCTCAGCCAAGCACTGTCAGCTGCTGGGATAGCTTTATCCTTGGTGCCAAAGCGCAAAAGCTGATAGGCCTGATAGGTGCTTTTCAAGTTGAATTTCTCCTTGACTTGATTTAGAATGTCAGCTGGCACCACTTCTTCAATGTCCAGGAAAGTATTTTGCTTGCTGAAATTCTGCTGATGGATCAGGTCGCGAATCTGATCTATTCCCTTTTCTCCACGTGCATCTGTACTCAGAATGGGGACGTTCAGGGTTTTGAAGATCTCAAAGGTTTTGATCGAGAGGTTTTTGCGCTTCGCAATATCCGCCATGTTCAGAACTAGCGCCAGATTTAAACCCATATCGATCAGCTGTGTAGCCAAAAACAAACCTCTTGACAGCTGGCAGGAATCTATTACCATCAGTACAAAATCCGGCTGTCCGTGTTGGCTCAGATTATTCAACACTCTATGGGCTATGATTTCATCCTCAGAGTTTGGATATAGGCTGTAAGTCCCCGGCAGGTCAATAATCTCATATTTATGACCAGAGAAATCCATCCAACCGACTTTCTTGTCCACAGTGACACCTGGATAGTTTCCTATTTTTTGCTTCAAGCCTGTGAGCTGATTGAAAATTGTAGACTTCCCTACGTTTGGGTTTCCAATGATCGCGATTTTGGGATACTTGGTAGGGTGTGGGATAGTAGTGGACTCTGACATGAATTAGAGTATTTCGACTTGAATGAGTGAGGCTTCTGTTTTACGAAGGGCAAGAATGGTCTCCTCCAATTTGAAGGCCATAGGACCTCCCATGGGCGCCGAATGCTGTAAGGTGATCACTTTACCCGGCAGAAAACCCAGTTCCATCAGGTTGATTTTCAGTGGGGAATTGGTGACCTCACGTATAATGGCAGAAGAGAAAATGGGGATTGTATCAGCAGTAATAAACATATAGTTGCATAGGTCTTTTGACCGAATGCAAAAATAGAATTATTTGGAATGAATCTAAAGAAAAATAGATAAGATTTTTGTCATGTTTTCATCTTTTATTAGAAAATCCAGTCCTTCTGCCTCTTCCTTTACCGAAAAGCCAGTTTCGTATGTCAATATTCTAGTTTTTTTGGCTAAGCTTTTCCTCTTAGCATCAGATTCCAATACATAAAAGGCAATCCGTATTTTTTGAGCAGCCACATGGAGTACTGTTCTTTCGTGGTGTCCACAAATTTGGAAATCAAAGGATCTGAATCCCGCACATTGTCATACTTGAATTCAGCTAGTACCATTTTGGAATAGCCAGTGACCAGAGGGCAGGATGAATAGCCATTGTAAGAGGCAGCACCCAAGCTGTTGGTTTGGATCATTCCCATGAGGTTTTCCACTAATACCGGTGCTTGCTTACGGATGGCAGCACCGGTTTTGGCTGTTGGCAGTGCTGCTACATCTCCTAGGGAGAATATATTCGGAAAACGCAGGTGTTGTAGTGTATGCTTATCCACATCTACCCAGCCTTTATTAGGTCCATCTTGCATGGAAACCTCAGAGTCCTGGATGAATTTTGGTGCCATCTGAG
This sequence comes from Algoriphagus sp. TR-M9, assembly GCF_027594545.1. Lineage (NCBI taxonomy): Bacteria > Pseudomonadati > Bacteroidota > Cytophagia > Cytophagales > Cyclobacteriaceae > Algoriphagus > Algoriphagus halophytocola. Next base: position 1,728,938 of record NZ_CP115160.1, read on the forward strand.
GTGGAGCAAGGTGCAAAAAATCAAAGGGCATGCGTATTTCTGATTCACCATCTGTCTGCTCTCCCAGTTTTTCGTTCAATTCTATGTCTGTGGTTTTTATACCGGGTTTGATGTATCGAAATGTGATTTCTTTCTTGTCAGGATCTATTCGTACAGGGGAATAGAAGGGCTTAAAAACAATAGCTCGATCTTCGATGATTTGATTCAGGGTTTTAGCAAAATCCGGCACTCCAAAAATAACCGTACCCGGCGTTGCAAAAATCACATTGGTTTTCTCCCTAACTCCGGATTTTCGGAAATATTCCTCAGCCATGTACATGATTTTTTGCGGAGCGCCCCCGCACTTGATAGGAGTTGAAGGCTGGGTGAAAACTGCATTTCCACCTTTAAATTTTTGTAGCATCTCCCAGGTATGTTCTGGGTTTGTATAGTTACTGCAAGCTATCCCTTTTTCCATCGCTTCGGGTAGTCCCTCCAAAAGCTCTGGCGCCATTACCAGACCAGGAGCGACGATCAAAAAATCATAGGTGATGTGCCCAGAGTTTTTGGTTGCAACGGTGTTCTTCTTTGGAAGTACTTGAGTCGCGTAGTCTTTGATCCATTTCACGCCCTTTGGAATATAATCTGCCTCCTCTCGTATGGTGTCTTTGAAGTGATAGGTACCGGCCCCCACCAAAGTCCAGGCAGGTTGATAAAAATGCTTTTCTGAAGGTTCTATGATGGCAATGGGTAGTTTGGCATCTTGTCTTTTAAGTTGGGCGGCCACAGTGATACCTGCTGTACCACCTCCTATGATTACTACTTGAAAGTGACTCATGGCTAGAAGTGTTATTTAACCCAATGTATAGCATCTGCCCAAAGGAAATTGTGATATTTATCACTTAAGCGAAATTTACTTTTATTGATATGCAATAAAAATATTACGGTTTTTGTGGTTGGTTTACTGGATATTGCTAAAGTAAATCATTACATTAATGTTCTATTTTTCAGGGTGTTAACGCTATTTTTCGTTTTTTTAAAATAGTTAATTTTCCTCCTGTGAATAATACATGAAGTCTTACTTTTAATCCTTTTTATCATGGAAAAAGACCAGCTGGAAATGCTTTTGTCCAATGTGTTTGGGCATTTGAATGCAGAAAAAGGTTCTGAGAAAAAACAGTGGGAGGAAGGTGTTCCCTTATTGGCAAAGTCCTTATTGATCCAAAACAGTGAAGAGGTCAAGCCGGAGTCCTTTAGTTTTGAAAATACAGAGTTGTTCTTTCAGGATAGGGTACCGAAGAAAAAAATTGAATTGATCCAAAAGGAGGTTCAGAAAGCCAAAGTTTCGGAAAAGGAACCAAGGCTCAAGGCTTTTGTACGCGACGTACCTATTCGTACCACACAGATCAAAACCAGTGTTCCTAAATGGGCTGCTGGGGCCAAGGTAGAAAAGTCCATAGGGCCACTCACGCGTCTGGACGGAAGGGTGATCACCATAGATTTTTATAAGGTCACCAAGTTGATCGGCATTTATCAGCAAAACAGTAATCTGCCGGTGATTTTGTTTAAAGCTACTTTCCAAGAGGCAATCGCCAAACCTATCAATGCCCCGGCCATACAAGTCAGCAAGACTTATGATGTAGCTCCTGGTAGTTTTTACATACGAGCTGACATGTTAGCTAGCAATGCTCCGAATACCAGGTATGTAGGCTTGAAGGTAAGTGACGGAAAAATACAGCTCAGTGCAAATCCAGTCCTTCAAGGTGAAAAACTAGTTTTGGCAGCTAATACCACTGTGCAAGTCTCCTTGGAATTAGAACAGACAACGGCAGCTTCCAAAGCAAAATCCAAGCATGGAAGAGATGCTTTTGAGGCAAAAGTTCAGACACCGGCTACCATTGCTATTTCCTTTTCAGGCGCTTCCAAAGCACAAATTCATGATAGCGCAAATGCCCAATGGGCTGTCTATGGGCAGGTAGCCTCCTTTGCCAAAATCAAAAAAGCGCCTACCTACGATGCACAGCTTTCCAGGCTATTGATCCCTTATTCTTGTTCAGAAAATCTTTTTGAACCCAAAAAACAAAGTAGTCCAATGGTGAAGCTTCAGGAGTCGGCTCCAGTGAGCAATTCCTTTTGGGCTATCCCTGCGGCAGAACTAGATCTAGCAGCACCCTTGGAAGTGGCAGGTTGTGGAGGCATTTTACAAGTGTTAAAGTCAGGGTTGAAGTTTAAATGGAAAGGACTGGAAGGCAAGAGTCTTAAACTGGTGAAACCGCAGCTTCTCGTTGAAAACGGAAGGATCGCAATCACGGATTTGGTTTCAGATGGAGAGGGAGCTTTCCAGACTATCGACCACTGGAAAGACGAACAAAATGATCATGGGACCTCCATTTCACTTGCTTTAAACAAAAGTGCCACCTTTCTCTATAATTCTTTAGCTGAAGGTGCCGAGATGCTGGTAGGGCTCGCCAATGCCCAGATCAAGGTGGACAGACCTTTGCAGGTAAGCGGGCTACCTGTGGCTGTTAAAACCAAAAATTCAGCATTGGTATTGGCTGGGACAGATGCCAAGAAATTGATTTACCTGTTTGATGACAATATTTTGTGGGACAACAAGTTGCCATTTGATAAAGTCCCCGATTTTAAAAGTATAGCCATAGCGCTGGAAAATGCTCTATTTACCATTTCTCCCGTAAATGGAGCCTTGGTTTTTGGGGAGTGTACAGAGGATTGGACCAGGATAGTTAAAAGCCAGACTTTCTTGGTTTTTGGAATGCTCAGCTATTTGCCTACCCTTCCTGATCCCTATGCTGCCAATCTTGGTGTTTTCGCCAGACAGTTTGGAGACAAAAGAAAAGTAATAGATGGTATTAGGAGTTGGCTGGTATGTCAAATCAGCCAAGAACCCTTAGATGAAAAAGTAGATAAGGTGGAGACCAAGTTCCATTTTGGTCCGAACAATACTTCTGCGTCAAAACCAACAGGCGTGGCAGGAGAGGTTAATAGTGATTTAGTGAAAAGTGTGACCCAACCGCAGCCTGTGGTGGGAACTTTGAAGTCCAGTTCTGCTCCCAAATCTGCCGCTAGTGACAATTCGCTTCCACCCTATGAGGAGCAATTAGGGGCATTTACTAGAATTTTTGAGCAGGATTATTTCGCCCTACTGGATGTCAGCTCCAATGCAAACCAGATAGGCGTGAGTATGGGGCTGCCCAATCGCCAACGAGTAGTGACCGGTGTGGCTCATTCAGTGGGTGATGGACAGGCGAGCATCTCACAGACGAATAGTCAAATGATTTCCGTGGAAGGGATGCAGGTGATCGCACCAGGTGCGATGACCAGACTTTTCATGATGCCTCAAGTGGCTTGGGAACCGGTTTTCAACCTGACTCCACCAGCCCCAGGAAAGCCGGGGGATCCTCCAATGCTTTTTAACTATTATCCAAATGACGGTGGACCAACTCGATTTATAAACAGCCATGCCGAGAGGATAGCAGTTTCTCCTAAACCCTTGGTGGATTTTATTTTAGATAAATATCAGAAGCAGGAAACTCCGGTAAACACCTTGTTTACTTTACCATTTGGGCTGAAAGCAATGGCTGAGCTCTCGCACACCAATGAACGGGAAAGCATCAAACCTACACTTGACAATGTCAGGCCAAATTTCCCGAACGATATGCAGGGAGGGATACAGATTCGGGCCACAGCTGGGGATTATGGTAAGAAATTCAATAATGAGCCGAAGAAAAATGATCTCCCCATGTTTGCAGGGTTTACCGTGCAGCTTGCAAATGTACTTGGACTGGGGGGCAATGCTACCGGTGCCAGTACATTAGGTCAAAGTGTCACTGAAATATTCAACGGAGAGTTTTTTGTGGATCAGGCAAATCCTTCGCAAGTGACCGGAAGGGGAGTTCCTGTAAGCAAAATAGACTTTTCAGGCTATGGAGCTTCTGCTTTCAGTAACTGGCTGAGTCCATCTGCTGCGATCGCCCAGACCAGTCAGGCGAGATTTGATATAATGATGGGCAGGACAGGCCATGAGGTGATCCAGGTGAAGAGTATAGTTTACCCCTGGGGTATACGAGTGGTCCGAACCATTACATTATTCAGGACAAGCTCAGGATTTGTTTACCGGACGGACAGCGGATGGCAGCCAGAATCCGATGGAGTATTTGATTTTAGATATAAATACATTGACAAAACAGTTGCCGGAAATCCGGAAGTGGAAGAGGCACCTTATGAGCTACACCCCGGCACTTTGAGAGGGTTGTTTAATATTTCAAACATTCAAGAAGACGGGACAGTAGCGGATTATGTAGCAAAAAACAACATTGTCCAAAACCAGAACTACATCAATGTCTTTGGCGAGAAGGTCAATAATAACGGGCCTGCATTTGATCAGGAAGTGAAATGTGTGGCAGTGTATTTTGATGCAGATATAGCTGTAGAAAATCTGGTGAAAGGCCATAAGAATGGACGCACCCCAGCCAAAAAGATTTTAGGTTATGTACAGTTGTCTCCTCCTGGTATTCCTTTAACACCAAATCAACTTAGGGGATTGCTTACCCTTCAGGGTGGTCAAATGGGCGGAGATATCAACTGCGTAATGGATGTCAATAACTCCGGGCAATTGATGCAAATCAATAGATTTGATATTTCTCATTCTGAAAAACCTGGGAATCCTAGTGACCAACCGATTTTTGTGGCGGCTACCCGCGGATCAGTTTTATTGCCAAAAGACGGCAGCTGGAGTATGGTGCAGCATGAGACCGGTTCTGGAGAGGTGACGCCCCTGCCACCGCATATTCCTATTCCACTCATACGGGTTGGAGAGTGGGATAAGCAGACTGTAGTGAAAAATACAGACGTTGCCAATAAATTATTACGCTTGGCTCACCCAACTGAGATTCTCAGAAATCCTGTGGAGGCCACTATAAATTATGGTTTTCTTCAGAGTACAGCCACGCAAAAGGCACTTTTCCTGACTCCTAGCTATAAAAAAGGCATTTCCAAATTGATGAGTAAAACGCCTCCTATTTTTTCGGATGCTTACAAGTTGATGAATGGAAGCAGTATTTTCCCGAATGTAGGAGATGCCTATTCCAATTATGGAAAGGCTATGGCGCTCTTGGATGGGGTGGATGAGCAGGGAAATAAAGTGAAAGCTTTTATCGAAAATGCTGCACAGGATGGAGGTAGAAAAGTACTTGAACTCATGGAGATTACTGCGAAGGAAGAAGCGGGAAAAGTGGTGGACAAGGGCTTTAAGCTGCTCTCAGGTGAGGCAAACGCTACACTGAATAAAGCCTTGGCGTTTGATGTGCCAAACTTCGATCCATTGTACCTGGTGGACATGGATGCGCTGAAAATTTACATTGAATACAAAGCAACTCAAGGAGCTCCCGGAAATAAACAATATGTGGACTCTAAGTTGAATTTTGATGTGGATTCATTTGCCAATGATCTCGCTGATACTTGGAAGAGTAAGGTTAACAATGTAGGGATGGTAGTTGACCTGGGGTCATTTGAGCGCTTGATGACCATCAAGGGAAATTTTGATGCGGCTAAGGGCAAAGAATCCGGCTATGCAGGCGATAAAGATAATCCGGGGCCACTGGATGGAATACCATTACCTGAGGTGGAATTTAGCCCTGCGCTAGAGCCTGTAATTGAGCTTTTACAGATGCTCGCTGCACTCAGTACCGGAGATTATGGAGCGGTCATGCGCAAAGGTCTACAGATTGCAATGAGTAATGCCGGAGAAATCTGGGAATATAAGTTTGAGGCAACCAAAGAGATACCCCTGATTCGATTCCCGCCGGAGGATTCGGTTTATAATTCCCCACAATGTCCGCTTAGGTTAGAAGCTGGGCTAGCTTTGGGAGTATATTTTAATGCCGCACTTAAAGTCACCAATGATCCAAAACAACTACTACCTACAGCTGGAGGTTTTGTGCAGTTCAATGGAGGATTGGAGGTCATGTGCGTCACAGTGGGGGCAGCCACCATTTACGCAGTGGGTTCGGTAGAAGTGAAGATTGCATGCGACACTAAAATAGGGCCAAGTCTGATGATGAAATTTGGCTTTGGAGCCAATATTTCGGTGGGTCTTCCAGTGGTCGGAAATGTGAGTGTGACCTACATGGTAGGTTGTGAAATGTATGCCGATGCCAATGTTATAGAGGTGACCGCATTTATGCTTTTCAAAGGGCATGCAAATATCCTCGGCGGAATAGTAAGTGTGACAATTTACATAGAAGCCAGTGGCACCGTGAAGCGAATCTCTAGTCCTGAGCGAACCGATTGTACTGCCTCTGTCACCTTCGGGCTGGACATCAGCATATGCTTTATTATCAATATAAGTTTCGAAGAGACCTGGCAGGAAAGCCGTCAAATCGCCTAATTTTTTAACACAAAAACTCAAGTTATGGAACCTAAAAGATTATTGTCCTTAATGACTTTTCCGCAGCGTTATGATGGAAATACGCTGACTGTAAATATTGTGGTGGTCCCACGGAATACTAATCCATTTTCGAACTGGGCAACGGGTTTGCCAAACCCCGCAAATGTCCCGGGCTTTGCCGATTTTCAGCCGGAATTTACTTTGTCCATAGTGCGTGGTACAGATGATTTTCCGCTGAGTAATGCTACGGCTCCAAGTAGGATACCGATAGTAGAACCAGTTAAAATCACAGCTGCTACGAACAAGGCAGAGATCATCAAGAAGGTAGCAGATGCCATGCCTCTGCCGATTACCGATAATTCAGATAAGCTGCCAGACCCAGTTCCGGTGGAAAAAAGTATCAAGAAATATCTACCTAAAACCTACCGCAACAGCTTTAACTTCACGCAGCCTAGACACCCCAATGCCATTACTGATGATGGGTATTCTTGTGCTGTGAGAGATAAGGTGCCAACGGTAAACTATAAGCCTAGAACCAAACTGAGCTGGGGTAAGGTGTTTGCAAATATATTGCGTCAGCCATTGCTGGCAAAAGCATGTGGGATGATCTATGAAGTGAAGCTTGAGGTGAAAGCAGAATGGTTTGAAAATGGTTGGTATTTGTATGCCGATATAGTCAATGATCCTTATGCTACAGCGCAGACAGGGCTCTTAGAGCATGCAGATGGTCCTCTGATTAAGCGATATGCTGCCAAAATCCCCGAGTTAGTGGAGGGAGAGAGTAGACCGGTTTTCGCCCCGGTACTATTCCCTGTACTTTATAAAAAAGCCACTGACCCCAGCGAACCTCTACCACTTGGGCCTTGGGATGAATTATTCATAGAGGCTCAAACTTACAATGATGGCTTTGCCAAAATAGTACACGCCAATCAGCCCGTAAGTGGAAATTTATTGGAGGAAACTCCGGATGAATTACCTCCTCAATCTGACGCAGGAATTAGACTGGGCTGGGATGATGAGCAAATACTGGTTTGGTACCTCCGCCAGATGATAGAAAATCCATCTAACCCAGGATCTAAGGAACGCATTGATGCACCTTTGGGAGTGATGGGGTATCATATCGATGTGCGTGCAGCAAAACCAGGGGCTGTCTGGGAAAGCCTCAATAATATTGCTATCAATGAGTCTGCTAACATGTTCAAAGGACAGTTGGAAGCAAGTACCACCGAATTGCCTTACCAAGTTTATCCCAATAAAATCTCTGGGCCTAACAGTGATCATTATTGGTTGCCAATGTACTATGCACATTGGATTGGTAAAAATCTGGTGACAGAAGATAAAGATGCCTTAGAAATCTATAGAAATGATCAGGATAATGGAGGGATTCAGGACGAGGTTCAGGATAAGAAAGTGGTACAAAATAAGGCGCTAATTCCGGTACCTTTGGAAACTGAACTTCGCTATGGAAATACCTATGAATTTAGGATTAGAATGACTGATATATCCGGAGGCGGGCCCAGCCTTACGGATAATCCACTCAATGACGCTCCAAGCCCGGAAACCAGCGTTTCATTCAAGAGATTTGTCAACCCAGCCATGCTGAGGGTGGAGAAGCCAGAGGAGATCAGAAGTAACCAAAGAACCTATTTCAATGCTGTGGATAATGATGAAACTGAATTTGATTCAAATCCTAGTTTCGTGATCCAAAGACCCCTATTGGAATACCCTGCGGTAGTTTTCACCAATAAGTATCAGGCACTGGGTCAGGATCCTATCGCAATGTTGAAGGCCTTAGATTTTCAGCCAGATGGGCTAAAGCCGGCACTTCCGGATCCAGATGTGACCAAGGTTAAGGTGCGTGTCGAAGTGAAGTCTCTCCGTATGGATACCCAGCTCAGCCAAAAAGGAGATGATAGTTATATAACTTTATACGAAACAGCGCGGGCATTTCCAGAGCAATTTGAGGGAACACTGACTATCCCTATGGAGTTTATTGATGTTCCTGTGTTGAATTTAGGCGAGCCGGCCAATCCTTTTTTGAGGGATGACTTATTGATTGATGATATCAACGGCATGGAAGGTTTGGTGCTGCCAAGCGGTAGACATATAAGGATTTCCCTTCGAGCTGTGGCTGAAAGTCAGGAAGCCCCTGAAAGTTATTTTGGCATCATAGATGATGTGGAAGACCAGGATAGCAGGTTTGGTAAGAATATGCAGTTTATGCTGTACAAAGAACCTACGGCTGAGTTGGATTTGCTCCAGCAATTTGAAGATGTCCCACCGGTTCAAGCCCTATTTCTCAAACCAGATGCAGTGCCTACTATCAAAGGAAATATTTATAACTCCCTGCTGAGAAGGACTGCTGAGGAGAACCAAGCTGGAGTGGTGGAAAGATTGGCCAATGCACTAGGCGTTGAAGCCAAAGGGTTGACCCTAGTGGCACCGAAAGGAGAGCGCATAGCATTTGGCTGTAGTTCTAGAATTAGGCATACTTTGGCTCCTGACGGAAGCTCTATCACCTTTGCAACTAAATCCGATCTTTATAATCAATGGTTGGCTACTTTGAGTTATAAACTCAATAGAGATTGGGCTTGGGATTCTTTGGACGATGTGTCATTTGTCATAGAAAGGGAATTTAAATTTCGAAAGGATTTAAATTCAGAGTCCAGGAAGAATTCCTATCTGGGTGATATTGAGCTTAAGCATACGGTTTCTTTTGAGGCATTACAGCCGGATAGATTTGATGCTGTAAACAGAAATTACACCCGCATCATTTATATAGACGCCCTGGACCCGAAGAACGAACTGAAGCAAAATAACGGTGACCTTAGGTTCCCTGACGAATTGTGGGCCACATACAAAATCAAACCAAAGGTGAGAGTCGGCCATCCTCAACCTGAGGAACTGGAAACAGATCAGTTGACCTTACCTACCGTTTTACCACCTGCACAGGTGCCGAAAATAGTGAGTGTGGGAATAGCTTTTTCTCCATATGAAAGAACGGAGGACTATAGTTCTTCAGAAGCCAGAAAACGCTATTTGTGGGTTGAATTTGATCAACCTGTAGAAAATCCTGACGATACCTATTATTGCCGAATGCTGGGAAATGCTCCTGATCAATTGTTGGCAAGCAACGAGGGCGATCAACTGGTACCGCCAGAAGAAGCCCCAATCAGTCTGGATCCTGAGTTGACACGGCAGATAATACCAGGGCAAAGTGATGACAAGGCAGGAATGGGAGCTATGCAGCCTATGATCAAGGCCAGCGATAGCGAAACGCATTATATTCTACCCATCCCTCCGGGCATGCATGCCGAAAGTGCAGAGATGTTCGGGTTTTTCACTTATGAATTCCGGGTTGGGCATGGGCATTGGCCTGATCGCGAGGATAATCTCTGGTCCACAGCGCAAGGTAGGTATGGTAGACCATTGCGGGTAACTGGAATTCAGCACCCGGCGCCTACTTTGCTTTGCTCATTGAACAGAAGTAAAAATCACTTATACGTCAGTGCGCCTTTTGCCAAAGCGGTTCATCAGGGAAAGAATGTGACCTCCAAACCTCCAAGAACAAGTCTTTGGACTCTGGTGTATGCTCAGGTAGCTCAGGCCGATGGCAAGGATCATAGAAATATCCTGCTTGGAGAGATTGAAATGAAAATAGGAGTTAGAATTAATACGGATCCTAAACGCCTAAAAGAAATCAATGATTTGACGCAGCAGGTTTATTTTAAACCTACTATTGGTGATTATACTACAGGAAGCGTTACGCTAAATCCCAATATGATCAGAATCGGGAATCAAATAGCTTCGATCAAAGATCAGCATCCTGTAGGGACTGCTACTG